>JAPLCP010000225.1 GCA_026392155.1 Armatimonadota bacterium
ACCACGTGCGGGTAGTTGAAGCCCCGCCCAATGTCTTCTGTCGCTTTCTTGCTCCAGCTGGTCCACGAGCCCCAGTTGATGTCCTTGCGGTAGGGAAAGTCCGGGAGTGCCTTGGGGTCGTAGAAGAACAGCGATTTCTTCACACCGTACTTGTTCGGGCCGCTGGCATACTGCAAGCCGCCCCACAAGACGCCGTCCACAAAGCGCTCGAACTTCTCGACTTGTGCGGCATCGGGCTGGAGATAGAGCTTCATCGCCGCGGTCAGCCACGACGAGCCGCCTTCGTCCCCGAGGCCCGCGATCCAGGCACGGCTGTCCTGCTCGACAATCTGATTGAGCTCGCGGTCGTAGCTCATCACCGACGGACTCCGGCCAAACGGGTCGCCGGGCTTTTCGTACCACTGCTTGGTGAAGAGAAACTCGCCCAGGCTTGGTGAGCCAGTAGTGGACGGTCTGGGTGAGGCCATCGGCGTAGGTCAGGGTCAGGCGTGCGCGTCCCCAGCCCGTGGCCTTCACCGCATAGGTCGCCCAGCCAGCGGGGGTCTTTCCGGCGGGCGTGAGGCTCAGCGCCCCGGCAGGCTCCACCGTCATGCTCTTCACCGGCTTGCTGTAGTTGACAATCAGCTTGGCATCGCTCTTTTGTGGGACGATAAAGCCGGGCACCCCGATCACCACGGGCTGCCCCGCCGCCGCGATTGCTTTCTCCAGCCCACGGATGCTCTCCGAGAGGACGAAGCGCAGGCCATAGGTGCGGGACTCACCGGGCGCAAGGGTCGCCTTGCTGGGAACATTCCAGGGAGTCGCCTTGCCCCAGTCTTTCTCAGCGTAGGCAGCGCTATGTGCCAGCCAGGCATAGGCACCCTCGAAGGTCTGGCTCGGGCCGATGGGCTCGCGGAGCGGCTGGTAGGCCTCAAACGGGGTCTTGCCATCGGGGATCACGGCGAGCGCGGGGCCCGCGCCCGAGAGCCGCGTCACCCGCAGATAGCCCGCGTCCTGGCCGATATACGGATCGAAGAACACACACTTCTCGTGGGCCTGTGGAAGGTCGCGGTCCGAGATAATGTTGTTGAAGATCACCGGAAAGCCGACCGCGCCCAACTCGACAGCGCTACTGCCTGTGTTGGTCACGGTTGCCCGTAGTACCAGGTGCCCACGTTCAGAGAGCCACTCTTTCTTGGTCTCCACGGGGCCACTGGCTCGCACCAAAACATCACCCAAGTGGTGGAAACCGTCGCCAAGACGTGTGAGCAGGCGGTCGGTCGGCAGGAAATCAAAGCCCGTGGCATCGGCGACAAGGCCCAGTGGCTTGTTCTCACTCTTAGATACCGTCAGCGTGAGCCCGCCCACAGAAATTTTCGTGACGCCGCCCTCGCGTAGCTTCGCCAGGGTGAGCGGCGCAACGGCCTTAAAGCGCTCTTGATCGGCTTGAAACGCCGTCTGCACTTCTGCCTCGCTCAGGGCCGCGTCATGGAGCCGGAGCAGCGCGATCCCCACTGGCCCGGACATCGCGGAGCCGTTGTACTCGTTCTTAAACGCAGCACTGCCATCCGCGGCGTTCTGCACCGCAAGACGAATGGGGAAGCCTTGGGGAGTCGCCAGCCGGATGTCCATGCTGGCCTTCTCTGCCCCGTTGTCGTAGAGGCGCGCGGTCTTGCCATCGTAGGTGTAGACCAAGTGGTGCCACTGGCCCGCTTTGGGGGTTCCGTGCCAGCCCATGTCCGCTGACCAGTGGGTTGCGCCACCGTAGGCCCCATTGTTGCCCCAGTTCAGCGCGATATTCGTCGCGGTTGGCCCACCGCGCCGCCCCCAGCCAATCAGCGTCTCCTCATCGCCACGCACCGCTTCCTTGAACGCCCAAACTTCGATGGTTCTAGGACGCGCTCCGCACAGCTCCGCGGGGGCGGCGTGCTCGTAGGTATCGCCCGTGCCATTAAAAAACACGGCTTTCTGTCCCACAAGCTCCCGTAGAGTCGGGCTACCGACGCGGCGAAAGCCGCTCCAGAGCTCTCCCCCCGCATCGGGAGAGCGTGCGTCAAGTTCAAAGAGCTTCATGCGGCGTATAATACCCTTATGCAAAACTATTCCGACGAGCTAGCAGCGTTTCGTAAATCGCAAGAGGACGAGCTGACCAAAGACGGCGGCTGGCTGAGTGTGGTGGGGCTCTACTGGCTGAGCGAAGGCGACAACGCGCTGCCACCTGCACTCCGTGTGCTGGGGAAGCTGGTGCGACAGGGAGAGACGGTTCGACTCTACACTCCCGCAGGCGAGCGGCGCTTGCTCAAGCCCAATAGCGCGGAGAAGCTCACCCAGGGCTCGGTGACGGCGCAGATTTTGCAGCGTGGCAAGCGGCTCGGGGTGCGGGTCTATGACAGCGAGAGTCCCGCGCGTAAGAGCTTCAAGGGCCAGCACTGGTACGCTCCCGATGAGTCCTACAAGATCACGGCAGACTTTCATCCCTACCCACAAGGCAAGACACTCGCCATCACCAACGTTCTGGGCGACACCCAGCCCGTCCCCTGCCCTGGCTACGTCACGTTCCCCCTCAACGGCAGGCTCTGTCGCCTGGAGGCCCAAGGCACGCCGACCGGGCTATTTTTCAACTTCCGCGACCTCACCAGCGGCAAGACAACCTACCCTGCGGGGCGCTTTTTAGATACCGAGAAGCCTAGCAACAACAAAGTCGTGCTGGACTTCAACAAAGCCATCAATCCCCCTTGTGCCTTCACCGAGTTCGCCACCTGCCCGCTGCCGCCCCCAGCAGGCGAGAAGAAGTCCCACTGAGCAAGTAGCTTACGTGGTCTCGGGAAATGCAACGCGCCGGTAGACCTGCTTTAAGGGCACTTCGGCTATCGCTGCGCCCAGGGTTATTTTGAGCGTGTCGTCGAGAGCACGAAAGTCCCCCACAATCGCCCAGAGGCCCTGCGCGAGCTTCTCAAAGTGGGTCACGGCAACGCGGCTCTGGTCAATCAAAATATAGTGGCGCAGGCTGGCAATCTGCTGGTACTCGCGGAACTTATCGGTGCGGTCGTCGGCCTCGGTGCTAGGACTGAGCACCTCGACAATCACGCAAGGGTTTTGGAGCGCATCGTAGAGATCCACCTTCCACTCGCCACAGACCACACAGAGATCAGGAAAATAGTAAAGCCCCGGTGCCATATAGACTTTCTGGTCACTCCCAAGAACGTCACAGTTGGCATCCTGTGCCTCCAGCGCATTGCCTAAAGCGCGGCCAACATTCATCGCAATTTGATTGTGCTCTGGGCTTGCTCCGGCCACTTCCACCACCTCCCCACAGATATAGTTAGACTTGTGCTGGGAGCTTTCTAGATACGCAATCCACTCCTCAAGGCTCATCGTGCCGATCATGCGCTCGGGAGGGAAGCGCCGGTAGGTCTTAGTTTTTTCTAGCAGAGCGGGCATACGACTGTTCTCCTGCCGATTAGGATAGCATATTTTTGGTACAATCGCCGCATGGATAACTACTTTCCGCCGCCGGATAGTGCCGGGGGCTGGCGAACTCTCAAGGATGCGAAGGCGCTGCGGCAGCGCGCGGGTGTGGACAAGACGCGGCTGGAGCAGGCGTGGGAGCAGTGCCAGCGCTGTAGCGCCAACTCGGGCCTGGTGATCGTCCGGCGCGGCTGGCTGGTCTCGGAGAACTACGCGGGGCGTGCGAGCCGGATGTGCAACCCGGATATGGCCTCGACGGGCAAGTGCTTCACGAGTATCGCCTGTGGCATCATGCTCAAGGAGTTTAAAGACAAGATCCCCCAGGGGCTCGATACCAAAGTCTTCACCCGCGAGTTTCTCCCGGAGGCATTCCCCCTCGACGATCCCCGGAAAGCCGAGATCACCCTCGGACAACTCTTGTGCATGTCGGCGGGCTTTCACGGTGAGGGGAGCAGTCCGGGCTTTGCCGACGGCAAGATCGTCCCGCTGACTCCCGTGCCAGGCCAAAATATCCGCGACCTAGATCAGTCATCGCTGCGAACGCCGCTCTGGTGCGATCCGGGCAAGGGGTATTCGTACTCGTCGCCCGCCCCACATATCGCCTCGATGGTCCTGCGCCGCGTCACGGGCATGGAGCTTCGGGAGTACATTGACACGCGCCTCGCCAAGCCGCAGGGCTGGGGTGCGTGGGACTACTGCCTCCAGCGCGGCGACTTTCTGATGCCCCACGCCAATGGCGCGGGCAGCACCGCGCTTCATGCCACCGATGCTGTGCGCTTTGCCTACTGCCTCGCACGCGGCGGCAAGTGGGCAGGCAAGCAGCTCGTCCCCCCGGAGTACATCGCCCTCTGCAACAAGATGCTCCCCTACAACCCGCATGCTCCGTTTAGCCTCCAGTTCGAGCACAACGCCGACGGCCACGTCGCCGGTGCCCCAAGAGATGCCTTCTGGAAGTCCGGCGCGGGCGGCTTCTGCCTCTATGTCGTGCCGTCGCTGGACTTGGTGCTCTACAAAATGGGTGGTGGCAACTTCCAGTACGACCCGACCTACACGAAAATCCCCCAGCCGCAACAAGATACCAGCCGTGACACTTGGAAACCAACGCCCCGCAGCCTCTTCCACGACGGCACCCTCGGCGGTGACGATGGCCTCCGTCGCGTCTTAGAGATGGCCTGTGCCAGTGTGGTGGACTAAACTAACGTAGCGGTAGGAGTGCGGCGAAGAAGAGAATCATTCCGCAGAAGGTATTCAGAAGAGGGAAGTTTTTGTAGAGCTTCATCACGCCCTCTTCGGTTCCGGCACGGAGCGAGAGTAGCATG
>JAPLCP010000011.1 GCA_026392155.1 Armatimonadota bacterium
CGGATCGTCGGCCAGGGTCATTGCGAGCAGCTCTTTTTGTGCCGCGAGAACTTGCTCAACAGAGAGCGCCCCACGGACGACCAAGTAGCCATCGGCCTCATAGAGTGCCTGCGCGTCGGCATCGAAGCCATCCCATCCCTCGATAGCATTCTGCGCCAGCGCATCCACACGGTACAGCTCCGGCGCATGGGAAGCAATCGCGGGTTCATAGATCACTTTCATGACCGCTATGCTACCGCATTTTTACCTCACAGTGTCTCGATCAAGCCCATTGTCCAGCACATTGGGCAGCCACGGAGAGCCACAAGCCCTCCCAGCCCTAAAAGAGAAGAGAGAGCAGCGCTGGTGGTTCCCAGGAGATAGGCGCTGTAGAAAAGCCCACCTCCCACAATGCCTCTCAGCAGACGCTCCCCAAACGATTTACTTGCAAACATTATAAACTCTCCATTTCTTACCTTACGCAAGAAGGTACTCACGTACTAAGTTTCGTCCTCGGTATAGGCGTGTCTTGGCGGTCTCTGGGGGAAGCTCCAGCCGCTGGGCGATCTCTTGGATAGTGAGCTCCTCGAAGTCGCGCAAGACAAGCACCTCCCGGTAGATCGGAGACAGCGACTGGATGGCCCGTGTGAGATCGAATCGCAGCTCGGTATCCGAGTGCGCGTCAAGATAGGCTTTCTCCTGAATGATCTCTAAACCAATGGTCTTAGGCTGTATGATCCGCAGGCACTCGCGGCGCACGATCTGGAAGATCCACTGTGAGAATGTCCCGACCGAGCGTAGCGCGGAGACTTTCCGGTAGACAATCATCAGCGCCTCCTGAACGGCATCTTCCGCATCCGCCGATGTCAGACAGGTGAGCGCGGCATAGCGGCGCAGATCGGGGCGGCAGAGGATCAGCAGGCTCTCCAGAGCCACCACATCCCCCTGGTGCGCCGCTTCCAGGAGCTTTGTGTCCAGCCGCCCCGTCTTCACTTTGCTTTTTCCTGAATCTTCTGCGCAATGCGCCGCCCTGCCAGAGCGCACATGGGGCAGAACCCTACAAACCCCGTCAGCACCGTGAACAAGCCTGAGCCTGCCAGAACATAGCCCAGCGGCAGTCCCTTCATCCCAATCAGGCCACAGGCAATCAGCGCCGCTCCCCCAAGTCCACGTGCAAGCCGCTCTTTGGTGGGAACATTTTTCGTATAGATCATTTTCTTTGTTTTACCTCTCTCTTACAAAAGACAAGAGGCGCAGAGCGCCACGAAAGGTTTCAATCCTCACAAAAATCTTTTAAGCAGGAGAGAACTCTGGGTGTGGCGTATACGGAGAGGTAGGAGTAAGAGAAAAAATGCAACTCAGCTTGGAGCAGCGCATGCCACTTGATAACGATGGTTTTGTGGTTCTGGAGCGGGTTTTCACGCCCGATGTGCTGACGGCGGTGACGGAGCGCATTGAGAGCTACCAGAAGCGCCACGAGGAAGCGATTGCGGTCAGTGGCGGCACGCAGGGAATCTCGCGGGCGAGCGAGATCACGTTTACGTCGCATCTGGCCGAGAACGACCC
>JAPLCP010000217.1 GCA_026392155.1 Armatimonadota bacterium
GCAGGACCTTTTCCAAGATCACTAGCAAATGACACCTGATCCGCTCCTTTGTCTTCCCAAATGAACCAGGCTGCTGCAGCATTTGATGAAGTCCAATCGAAATGAGCGCTAATATACACATTATCTATAGCACCATGAGTATGCGTTACACTATCAATAACGGCAACTCCAGCAGAAGCATCATTTCTACCACAGATAAACGTGGCAAAAGTTATAGACACAATAGCAAAAAATCGAACATTTGACCATCTACTCATTTTCGTACACTCCAAAAACACAAATTAAATCGTCTTTTTCAGACGACAATGATTTTTTCTAAACGCTATCCAACTAGTGAACAACTGAACACAAGTATACTTAAACAAATAAATTTATACATTAAGAAAGTACAAGAGCATTGTACATTTTTTCATCATGAATCATCCTACCGGCGGCTCGAAGGCGAGCTTTTCCATGCGTAGGCTATCTGGAACGGGGATAGGGTAGTTACCGGTGAAGCAGGCGAGACAGAAGTTGTCCACAGGCACTTGCATCGCGCGGGCCAGCCCTGCTTCCGTGAGATAGCCCAGGCTCGTGGCTCCGATTTTCTGGCGGATTGCCTCCACGGACTGACTGGCGGCGATAAGCTGGTCTTGGGTCGCCATGTCAATCCCATAGAAACACGGCCACTTGACGGGGGGCGCGGAGATGCGCACATGCACTTCACGCGCTCCGGCCTCCAAAAGCAGGCGCACAACTTTCCCCGTGGTGGTGCCCCGGACAATCGTGTCGTCTACCATCACCACGCTCTTGCCTTGTAGTGCCTCACGGATCGGGGTGAGCTTCATGCGGACGCCCATCTCGCGCATGCGCTGATCCGGCTGGATAAACGTGCGCTGGATGTAGCGGTTTTTGATGAGCCCTTCGCCAAACGGAATCCCACTCGCCTCTGCAAAGCCCAGTGCCGCCGGCGTGCCCGAGTCAGGGACACCAATGACGAGATCGGCATCAATGGCAGGGTGCTCACGGAACAGCTCTCCTCCCATGCGACGGCGTGCGGCATGCAGGCTCTGGCCGTACATCACCGAGTCCGGGCGGGCAAAATAAATGGCCTCCAGCATGCAGAGCGCCTGCCGCTTCATCGGGACACCCGGCTCCACGCGCCAGCCTTGGTCGTTGACAACAATTATTTCACCGGGCATGAGCTCCCGAATGAGAGTCGCCCCCACCGTATTGAGTGCACACGTCTCGCTCGCCAGCACAAAGCCGCCCTCGCTTAAGCGCCCCAGACAAAGCGGACGAACTCCATACGGGTCGCGCACCCCAATCAGCTCGTCGTGCGTTAAAATCGCCAGAGAGTACGCACCCTCGGCCTGCTGCATCGCAAGACGAACGGCTTCGGCACTGCCCTTGTCTAAGTTCTCCGCGATCAGAAGCGCCAGCGCCTCCGAGTCGTTGCTGGACTCCAGCTTATAGCCCCGCGCCGTGAGAATCGCACGGAGCGCATCGGTGTTGATAAGGTTCCCATTGTGGGCCACCGCCACTTCCTGCTTGGCATGCAGACAGGCAGAGATTGGTTGGGCATTGCGCAGCACCGACGAGCCTGTGGTGGAGTAGCGCGTGTGCCCAATCGCACTCCGTCCCGTAAGCTTCGTCAGAATCTCTTCATCGAAGACCTGTGTCACCAGGCCCATGTCTTTATGAAGGGCGATCCGCTTCCCATCACTCACGGCAATCCCTGCCGACTCTTGGCCCCGGTGCTGGAGCGCGAAGAGGCCAAAGAACGCCATGCGGGCAACATCTACCCCCGGAGCCCAGACCCCAAAGATCCCACACTCCTCGTGCGGTGTGTCATCGTCAAGCGACGTCGAATCATCAAAAAGCGGAAGTGATATCACGAACTATTGTACCGTGTGATCGCCAAGGCTGTACCATGATAAAATGCCGCGTGTCTGATTTTCCCATTGCCCCTGATGATGTGCGGCGGCTGGCCAAGCTCGTGGTGCAGCACGACCTAGCGGAGCTGCGCTACGAAGACGGCTCTCTGCGGGTGACCCTGCGCACCACCCAGCCCGTCGCTCCCGCCTCCATTGCCGTCCCTACCGAGTATGTGTCTGTTGCGCCCAGTGCTTCCGCGCCGGTGCCGTCTGCTCCCGCTGCCACTTCTGGCACTCCGGTCACGGCTCCCATTATGGGAGTTTTCTACCGCTCTCCCGCACCGGGCTCCCCGGCTTTTGTGGAAGTGGGAGATACCGTCGAGAAGGACCAGCCCATTGGGATGATTGAGGCGATGAAGGTCTTCTCGGAGGTGCTGGCGGATCATGCGGGCAAGATCGTGGCGATTCCGGCAGAGAACGGAAAGCTCGTTCAGCCAGGCGACCCACTGATTCTTGTGGAAGGTTAGGCGATGCGGCAGATCAAGATCGGGATTTTAGGGCTGGGCGTGGTGGGCTCCGGCACGGTGCGCATCCTTCAGGAGAGTGCTGAGGCGATCTCGCAAAAGGTCGGGGCGGAGCTGGTGATCAAAAAAATCGCCGTCCGTAACTTAGCCAAAGAGCGCGATGTCGTCGTAGACCCGGCGCTGCTCACGGACAACCCTTTTGAAGTGATTGACGACCCCGAGATTGACATTCTGGCGGAGCTTGTCGGCGGTGTAGACCCCTGCCATGGCTTTCTGCACCGGGCGATCCAGAACGGGAAAAATATCGTCACCGCCAACAAAGAGCTGATGGCAAAGTCCGGCCACGATCTGCTCGATGCGGCGATGGCGGCTAAAAAAGATTTCTTTCTGGAAGGCTCCGTGGCGGGGGGCATCCCGATAATCGCCGCGCTGAAAGAGAGTCTGGCGGGCAATAACATCAAAGAAGTGATGGGAATTGTCAATGGCACGACCAACTACATTCTCACCCGCATGAGCGAAGAGGGCGCGGACTTTGCCCCCACCCTCGCCGATGCCCAGCGCCTAGGCTACGCAGAAGCCGACCCCACCAGCGATGTGGACGGTCACGATGCGGCCTACAAGCTCGCCATTCTCTCGTCGCTTGCCTTTAACTCCACGGTCAATGAGGACAAAGTCGCGCGGCAGGGAATCCGCCATATCCAGGCCCGCGATATCGCCGTCGCGCGGGACCTGGGCTACAAGATCAAGCTGGTCGCCTCCGCGCAGTGCCACCCCGACGGTAGCATGCAGGCGAGAGTGCACCCCGCGCTCCTGCCGATCAAGCACCCGCTGGCCAGTGTCAATGATGTCTTTAACGCAGTGCTCGTGCGCGGCGATGCTGTGGGCGATGTGATGTTCTACGGACGCGGCGCGGGGAGCCTCCCAACCGGCAGCGCTGTCGTCGGTGATCTTATCTCGTGCGCTCGCAATATCCTCTCCAACTCCACGGGCCGGGTAGGTTGCACCTGCCATCTCACGCGCCCGATGCTCCCCGGTGAGCAAGTGCAGAGCAAGTTCTACGTGCGCCTCCACGCCCTCGACAAGCCCAAAGTGCTAGCCAGTATCGCCAATGTCTACGGCGACTTCGACGTGAGCATCGAGTCCGTGGTGCAGCGTGCGCTCCCCGGCGACGAAGCCGAGATTGTCTGGGTGACCCACAAGAGTCGCGAGCACCATCTCCTTGGCGCACTCGATGTCATCAGCCGCCTCCCCGCCGTCGGTAAAGTCTACAACTGGATTCGCGTCGAGGAGTAGCCGCCGATGTTAATCGGTGGTAAAGATTTATGAACCACGGACTTATCTCTACCTGGCGGGAGTTCCTGCCCGATGTCACCAACGCGACACCGATTGTCTCTCTAAACGAAGGCGACACGCCGCTGATCGAGGCCAAGCGCCTGCCGAGTGTCTTTTTAGGTGCACCCAATCTTCGCGTTTTTCTGAAGTTCGAGGGGCTCAACCCGACGGGATCGTTCAAAGACCGTGGAATGACCATGGCGGTCTCCAAGGCCGTTGAAAGAAAGCGCGAGATCGTGATCTGCGCCTCAACGGGCAACACGAGCGCGGCGGCGGCGGCGTATGCGGCGCGAGCGGGGATCAAGTGTGCGGTGCTGCTGCCAAAAGGCGAAGTCGCGCTGGGGAAACTAGCCCAGGCGCTGATTCATGGGGCAAAAGTGCTAGCCATTGACGGCAACTTCGACGACGCACTACGATTGGTGCGTGAGATCGCCCAAGACGAGAGCTTTGGGATTGAGCTGGTGAACTCCGTAAACCCCGTGCGCATCGAAGGACAGAAGACGGCGGCGTTTGAGATTATTCGAGATCTGGGCGATGCGCCAGATGTTCACGCGCGTCCCGTGGGCAATTCGGGCAATATCACGGCCTACTGGCGCGGCTTCTCGGAGTTTGCGGCGCGGGGAAAAGCCACCAAGCGCCCGACGATGCTGGGGTTTCAGGCGGCAGGCGCGGCTCCGCTGGTGCTGGGATACCCTGTGGACGAGCCACAGACCATCGCGACGGCCATTCGCATCGGCAAGCCCGCCAGCTGGGATGGTGCGATTTCGGCGCGGGAGGACTCGGGTGGTTTGATTGAGTCTGTCACCGATGACGAGATTCTCGCCGCCTATGCCGCTGTGGCGTCGCTGGAGGGAGTCTTTGCCGAGCCTGCCTGCGCCGCGCCACTAGCCGGACTGAAAAAACTCGCCGCTCGTGGCTACTTTGGCGACACCCCTGCCACGGTTACTGTCACCCTCACCGGACATGGCCTCAAAGACCCCGATCGCGCGGTTAAGACCGTCGGCGTAGCGCTTACCGAAGTGGCCGCAAACCGAGATGCGATCCTACGAGAGCTCTTGGGATAAATTTTCCGAAACGAAAACTACCCCGCTGAGGGACTCTAACGGGGTAGTTGGTATGGACTCTCAGTTAGCCCAGAGGCTTAGCCAAGGGTCTTGGCGATGCGCTCGATGAACTCTCCGACCGATTTACGGCTGGCGGCGGGTTCGAAGGTCTCGATGGCGGCTTTTGCCTTGGTGATAAACTCCTGCGCTTCGGCTTTTTTGCCCTGTGCGGCGAGGATCTGAGCGTGGTAGGTGGCGGCGAGGCAGAGCGTTTTCGGATCGGCCTTTCCGACGCAGTCCGCAGACAGATCGGCGGCTTTCTGCTGAAGCGCCGCGTCCTTGGTGCCACGAGCCACCGACATGAGGATGCTGCACCAAGACTCCGCTCCGATTCCTTCGACCTTGCCCATCTTGGCCTCGGCAACTTGCAGGGCAAACGCGGCGTTAGTGCGAACGGCCATGGAGATTCCGTTCATCAGGGCCGATGCCTTATTCGGAGAGAGACCCGCAATGGCGGCCTCGAAGGCGGCCATATCTCCGGCTTTTGCGGCCTCAGCGACGGCAGTTTGTGCCTTAGCGGCGGCGGCGGCTTGTGCCTTAGCGGCGGCGGCATCGGCATCGTACTTCGTCTTGGCAGCCGCAATATCCCATTTGCCTGCCGTGATCTCTTCAAGAGGCTGATCCATCTGCATCGGGTGACCGATCCAGGCGATCTTGCCCTGTTGGTTTACGATAAAGGCACAGGGAATCCCATTGCGACCCGCTGCCCGCATCCAAGTTGTAGCGATCGTATCTTTTTCGTCATCGAGTGCGATGGTGTAGCGCATCTTCGTGTCGTTTTCTTTGATGAACTTAGCCACACGCGCCACATGAGCTGCGTTCCCAGGCTCTTTCTCACCTTCCTGATTTCGATCCCAGGTATTGACGCTAATAAAGGTGGCTTTACCCGCCATCTTATCGGCCATATCGCTTAGGTGGGGGAAAGAGGCGATGCACGGGCCGCACCAGGTAGCCCAGAACTCGACCACATAGACTTTGCCTTTTTGGAAGGCCCGGGTGGGCTTGCCCTTAGCCCAGCCCTCGGGTGCGAAGGCGGGAGTGGGGTCGCCGATGGTCAGTGAGGAGGTCTGCGCCAGAGAAGCCGTGCAGAAGAGCGCGGAGACAGCAGCCGTGAGAGAGAGGGAGCGTAGTGTTTGCATGGAGCATTATACCTAATAATCCCCATAAAAACTCAGGTACAATGCGCACCATGAAGCCTCTCGATGCGCGCGGGGAGCAGGAATCCGCAAAAGCTCATGACGGCGATTGTCGGCGGCGTCCCCCCCCCGACGTAATCTCCCAAGATCGGTTCACGATTGGGGACTGGGCAAGCCGGGGGAGGAACTTTAACCCAGATGCCTAGAATGAGGCTATCTACCAAGGCAAGGCCTACGAAATATTCACAGAAGTACGAAAAACAGTTAAAGTTCCTTATTTAGGATTTTTTTCTCCATATCAAACAGTATATCTCTTTCTATATCATTCACTTTAGAGTAATTTATTAGTTTCTTATACATTTTAATAGATTCAAGACATTCTTCGTATTTTTTAGCATACAGATACGAAAACGCTAACCCTGAATATGCAGAAGAATAATCAGGTGATATTTTTATTGCGATTTTATATTCATTAATCGCTTTAGTAATATTTCCATATTTAGTACCTGAATTGGAATATACGTCTGCTAATAATTTATGACATCTTGAGTTTCCAGGAGCAATCCTAACACCTTTTTCTAACAATAAAATCCCTTCAGACATGTTATTATTTCTAAAAAATAAATAACGACCTAATTCACTACAACACAGCCCAGACA
>JAPLCP010000163.1:0-21889 GCA_026392155.1 Armatimonadota bacterium
CCCCTTTCTGACAGAGCCTTTTTCACGAATCGCTCCGCCGCCCCATGAAATGAGGCGTCTGGGTGGCCTGCGGCCGCGAAGCCCGTGCCGGGCTGGGGAGACGGACTCGGTAGCCCGGCACGGGCTTCGCGGCGCTTGCGCCATTACAGACGCCGGTTTTCAACCGGCGGCGACGATTCGTGAAAAAAATCCATTTCTGACAAACTGGTATTTTACTCAGAGTCGCTAAATCCCCAGTCGCCCAATCTAAGAAGTGTTCAATAAAACAGAAAGGCACCGCTTCCTTCGGCAACCGAAAGGGCAAACCACTTGAAAGAGTGGGACGCAACGCTAGGGGCCTAACTCGCCATAAGGCGATAGGGTAGCCCGGCTGCCGCAAAGCGAAACGAACAGTAGTATAGAGGAAATTACAGGATGTACATGAAGAACTTAGGATTAGTTGTGCTGGGGCTCGCAGCACTTTCCATCCCTCTCACCGCCCATAGCTCCGTGCAGGACAAGGCCGATCAAGCGGTAAAGCGGCAGCTCGCCTCAGCCAGCAAAAAGGGCTGGAGCGCGGTGATCGTCCGCACCAGCGCCGCCACAACTCCGGCGCAAGAGGCGACGATTAAGTCGCTGGGGGGCGACATCTACCGCCATCTGGGCATCGTCAACTCGCTGGCGCTACGCATTCCCAACAAGAACCTAACCAAGCTCGCCGCACTGCCCTTTGTCAGCCGAATCTCGTCGGACTTGGAAGTCAAGAAAACCGATGAGTTTACCGTGGCTGCTAGCGGAGCCAGTATTGCCTGGAGCTATGGGCTCCACGGAACCGGCGTCGGGGTTGCGGTGATTGATAGCGGCGTGGATGGCACGGACGACATCACCACACGCGTTGTCGGCCCCAACTTCGCCCCCGGTAACCCAGAAGTAGATGACTGTGGCCATGGCACCCATATCGCCGGAATCATCGCGGGCAATGGCTTGCTTTCGTCTGCGAGCAATAACTTCCGCACCTTTAAGGGGATCGCACCGAGCGCAAGGATCATCGCCGTGCGCGTCCTTAATAATCAGGGAAGCGGAACGGTCAGCCAGGTCATCGCGGGTATCCAGTGGACGGTTGCCAACCGAGCCGCGAACAATATCCGGGTGATCAACCTCTCGCTTGGTCACAGCGTTGGGGAAAGCTACAAGACCGACCCTCTCTGCCAGGCGGTTGAGAGTGCTTGGAAATCCGGGATCGTGGTGGTCACGGCGGCGGGTAACAATGGTCGCAAGAGTGCCACACAAACTGCCGGTGCCAGCAACGAGGGCTGGGGAACACGCTACGGTACGATCCAATCGCCGGGCAACTCGCCCTATGTCATTACGGTGGGAGCCATGAAGCCTACCGCAATGCAGGTTCCCACGGCATCGGGTGCTCCCTTTCTCTACGATCGCGCCCAAGACCGTATCGCGACCTACTCCAGCCGTGGTCCTAGCCGCATCGACTACGTGGTCAAGCCCGACTTAGTGGCACCGGGCAACCGGGTGATCTCGCTTTATGGCAAGGCAACCAACACGCTCTCGCAGTTCCCCGGCAACGTGATCCCGGTCAGTGCTTACACCAACACCAATCATGGGCAAGGTAAGAAAAAGAGCTCTTCGTACTTTGTGCTCTCGGGCACCTCGATGGCGGCACCCGTTGTTGCGGGAGCGGCGGCGCTTCTCTTACAAGCCAACCCGAACCTGACGCCCGATGCGGTGAAGGCACGCCTGATGCTCTCCGCGGATAAGCTGCGCAACCCGGATGGCACGCCTGACGCGCTCACGTATGGCGCGGGCTACCTGAATATCCCTGCCGCACTGAGTAACGTCGCGCTTCCAACGGTCTACGCACTCAGCCCAAACCTCTCGGTGAGTACGACAAACAGTACTCTTATCTTGAACCCGACGCTCTGGAGCAATCAGGCAATCTGGGGCATCTCAGGGGTCTGGGGAAGCCAGGCGCTCTGGGGTGAGCTAGCCACCTGGGGCGACCAGGCAATCTGGGGCACACAGGGAATCTGGGGAAGCCAAGCGCTCTGGGGTGATCTGTCTGGCTGGACGGATCAGGCAATCTGGGGAACCACCTCGGATACGGCTGACCTCTCCAACATCGTCATCCAGGGAGAGAACTAACCTAAGTTTCTCTGATCGAAAAAAAACGAAGAAGCCACGCCCTGCGTGGCTTCTTTGCTTTAGTTTCACGCGACATAAGCCGACAATGGACGCTGGAACAACATTAGATGAACACACTCCCTCCTAAAGCAAAAGCCTTTGTGTGGCTCACCTACTTCCTAGGGATAACAGCAATCCTTGGAGGAATCTTGTTTTGCCTCGACACTCCAGCTGTCTTTGGGTTTGAATTTTTCGTTTATATCATCCTCGGGATAGCGGCGGGGAGCCGTAAGGTCAGCCTGATGCGCAAGAAGAGAGAGTCCGATGCCGATGTCGGCTCGATGTCGCTCAGCTTCATCCTGACATTTGCGGCGATCCTGCGCTTCAGCCCTCTCCTCGCGATTCTCATCGGGATAGCGACGACGCTTTCGGGCTGCCTCTATCCCAAGCGCCAGCGGGCCTTTCAGCTTGCCTTCAATGTTCTTCTGAACTCAATTTCATGTTTTCTCTGTAGTTTGCTCTACACGCAGATCGTTTCCGCCTCGTTTTTTGGGACGGCATCGCTCCTGATGGCAGCCGCGTTTGCCTGCTTCACGTTCTATTTTATCAACACGGGCTTTGTCGCCATTGTCCTGGGGTTTGTTCTGAAGAAGAACTCCTTTCAGGTCTGGCACGACACTTTTCTATGGACAGCCCCCAGCTACTTTGTCGGAGCACTGGTAGGCTACCTGGCAACCCTGCTCAATAAAGACTACTTCCTCATGGTGGTTCTCTGCGGAGCCCCGATCGCCTTTCTCACCTACAAGTCCTACCAGATCTACTCCACGCAGGCGGAGGCGATGCTCAAGGGGAAAGAGGAGCTGGCGGATCTCTACCTGGCGACCATTAAGAGCTTAGCACTTGCCATTGATGCCAAAGATGCCTACACCCACCAGCACATTCTGCGTGTGCAGCACTACTCCGTTGCCATTGCAAAGCAGCTAGGGCTCAAGGGTAACGAGCTTGAGGGCATTAGCACGGGGGCGCTCCTCCACGATATTGGCAAGCTTGGCGTGCCGGAGTATGTCTTGCTCAAGCCGGGAAAGCTCACCGAGGAGGAGTTTGCCAAGATCAAGGAGCACCCGCGTATCGGGGCCGACATTCTGGCCGATATCCCGTTTCCCTGGCCGGTTCTGCCTGGGGTGAAGTACCACCATGAAAAATGGAATGGGGGCGGCTACCCGGAGGGCCTAAAAGGCGAAGAGATTCCTCTACAAGCCCGCATTCTGGCCGTCGCGGATGTCTACGATGCGCTGACATCCAACCGTGCCTACCGTGGTGCTTGGACACACGAGAAGGCCGTGGCACTGATCCAGAAAGAGTCAGACAACCACTTCGATCCCGTGATTGTGGAGGCCTTTCTCAAGGTCATCGATGACGTGGTTGCGGAGATGGCCGCGCGTGGTGAGGGACCACTCATCACCAAGAAAGAAGAATCTCTGACACAGAGTAGCTCGGAGCGGGCGGTGCGCGATATCCAGAGAAACTCCTCGGAGCTCTGGGCGCTGTATGAAGTGGCTCACACGCTCTCGTCTAGCCTGGGTCTAGACGAGACGCTGGAGATTCTGGCCCGCAAGCTGGAGTCCATTATTCCCAACGTCGCCTGCCTCTTTCTGCTCTACGATGCCGAAGACCATCGGCTCAACACGCGCGCTGCCGTGGGCCTTAACCGGGAGTTCTTCTCGGAGGCACGCTCGATTGGCCAGTCGGGTAGCTCCATGCAGGTGGTGTTCCAGAAGCGAGCCTACTGTGGTGAGTACGAGCCCGATGACCTGCTGATCCAAGGCTCCCCCACCGCCCAATGGATCAGTATCCGCTCGGCCTTAATTGTGCCGATTATCTACGAGGGTACGGTCTTAGGGACAATCAATCTCTACCACCCCGATCTCCATGCGTTCTCGGAGCACGACCAGCAGCTCTTGGAGCGCATCGGCGAGCGGGCGGCGCTTGCGCTTTATAACGGCATTCTCTTTGAGCGCACCCGGAGCCACGCCCACACCGACACCCTGACCTCTCTCTACAACCTGCGCTATATCAGTGAGTATGTGGAGCAGCGCTGCGCGGCCTCCCTGAGCCCCACCGGCGAGGCGCTCCAGCGCTCCAGCGATCAGTTTGTGATGTTCTGTCTCGATCTGGATAGCTTCAAGCCCATCAACGATCTCTACGGCCACCAGACCGGCGACCGGGTTCTTCGTGAGCTGAGCCTCCTGCTTCGCTCTCTCGTTCGGCCCAGTGATATCGTCGCGCGCTACGGAGGCGATGAGTTTCTCATTATTCAAGAAGAGGCCACACCAACGGAGGCAGAGGCGCTCTCCCAGCGCATTCAAGAGGCGATACAGCACTACAACACCGGCCTGATCCACCCTAAACTAGGGCACCTTCGCCTTGGAGTGAGCGTGGGCTTTAGCAGCTTCCCCCAAGACGGCCACGACTGGGCTACGCTTCTCAGTATCGCCGATCAGCGCATGTACGAGGACAAGGCGGAGCGCAAGCTAGGTCGCCTCGCGACGCCCTCAGAGCTTACGATTCCCTAAAAAAAGCCGTTGACAAGTAGGCTTACCTGCCTTACAATTGCCCATGTGGTTTAAAAGTGGAGGCAAGTGGTAAGCAAGTGGTGACTTGGGGGGGAATAATTTAAGGCAATGGGTTTCCGAGGGGAGCACTACCATGGCCTGGATGAGAAGGGGCGTGTCATCATGCCTCTCAAGTTTCGCAACGCCCTCGGCAACTCCTTTGTGATCACCCGTGGTATCGGCCCCTGCCTCTCGGTCTACCGTGAATCGGACTTTGATCTGATCGAGGAGAACCTCAACAAACAGCCCAGCCTCGATCCCCATGTTCTTCGGATGAAGCGCCTGCTCTGTGCCCCCGCTGTGGATACCGACACCGACAACCAGGGCCGCGTCGCCCTGCCTGCCAACTTGCGACAGTGGGCGGGAATTGACACCGAGGTGGTGGTGGTGGGAATGGGCGAGAAGATCGAGATCTGGTCACGTAGCGGTTGGATTGCACTCAATGAAAGCTTAGAAGACGAGCTGATTGTCGCCTCGGCACGCGAGACCGGCCTCGCGCGAACCCTGACCGGGGATGTCTCTGCCACAGAGGAGTTCGCATGAGCACCTACCACACCCCCGTGATGCTCACCGAGATCTTAGACTGGCTGGCACCCGCACCGGGCAAGCTCTTTCTGGATGGCACCGCCGGCGGCGGCGGACACACCAAGGCTTTTGCGGAACGTGGAGCCCGCGTGATCGCCGTGGACCAAGACCCCGAAGCCCTTGCGGAGTGTGCGCGTGTGTGTGAAGGCCTTCCTGTCACCCTCTGGCGGGGCAACTTCGCCCAGCTTGCCGATGCCACCCAAGAGCCACTCGATGCCATTCTCTTAGACCTTGGCGTGAGCTCGCACCAGCTCGACACGCCTGAGCGTGGCTTTGCGCTGCGCTACAGCGGCCCCCTTGACATGCGCATGGACACGGACTCCGAAGCAGAAACCGCAGCAGAGCTGCTCAACCGCCTCCCTGAGAGCGAGATCGCCCGGATTCTCTTTGAGTATGGTGAAGAGTCCCGCTCCCGTCGGATCGCCAGCGAGATCGTGAAAGCCCGCCCGCTCAAGACGACAGAAGACCTCGTGGACTGCATCCGCCGCGCCATGCCCTTTCGCACACGCCCCGGTGAGACGCACCCTGCGACCAAGACCTTCCAGGGGATTCGTATCGCGGTGAATGAGGAGCTGACCGTGCTAGAGCGGGCACTTCCTGCCGCGGTCGCCTGCCTGAAGCCCGGTGGACGGCTCGCGGTTCTGAGCTACCACTCGCTCGAAGACCGCTTAGTCAAAAATACGTTCAACCAGCTCTCGGGCAAGCGGGAGAACTCCGATCTGCCGTCCCCTAGCCCAGAGCCCCCTATTGTGCTAGAAGTGCTGACAAAAAAACCGATTCCCCCCACGGACGAGGAGCAGCGCAGGAACCCCCGCTCACGCAGCGCGAAGCTGAGAGTGGCGCAAAAACGAGAAAACTAGAGAAAGAGAGAAGAAAATGGTGGTCGTCGAACAAAAGCCGCAGACGCGGCGCAAACAAGCAGTGGTGGCTTCCCAGACAGTCGTGTCCAAGCGTCGCACCCCGCGCTGGGAGCAACGGCGGCAAGAGCTCCTCCAAAAAGAGCGAGCAATGGCAGGGATCTTCGGGGTGATCTGTCTGTTCGGCACGCTGGTCATGCTCTACGTCGCCGCCCATGCCAGCACCACCAACGAAGGCTACCGTCGCACGGAGCTTCGCCGCCAGGTTAAGGAGGCGGATGCGGAGTCGCTACGCCTTCAGACCGAGATTCGGCACTTGGAAGACGGCAGCGCCATTGCCCAGACAGCCCAGCAGCGCAAGCTGATTCGCTCTCCCCAGAGCATCCACTACTTTGGAAAGGCGGACTAAGATGGCCACTCGCTCCAAATCGCGTCCCCGGCGTGAGAGCCCAGAAGAGTTCGAGCAGCGCACTGCGCCACGCCTGATGCAAGTGGGGGTGGCACTTGCCCTCTTGCACGTCGTCCTGCTGGGACGCTTAGTGCACTTGCAGATCGTGCGGCATAAAGAGCTGAGCGCCGAGTCGCTCACCCGCTGGCGCGCTCCGCGCACGATCACACCTGCCCGTGGCCTCATCTATGATAGAAACGGGGCCTTGCTTGTCGAGAACGAGCCCGGCTTCTCGGTGGTTGTGGATCCAAACCGCTGGTTCGTGGGCAATAGCACCAATCCGCTCGCGAAAGACCTCCCCGAAGATCGACGTGCCCATGCGCTGCGTGTCCTAGGCCGGTACTTCCCCGAGCCCGCCCTAGCCTGGATTAAAAAACTCGATCTGAGCCAGCGCACCCCGAAGCACCCCTTCCCTACCCGCGAAGTGGCACAGTGGGTTCCTGCAGAAACCATCGAGAGGCTGCGTCAGACCACCGTAGACTTTGCTCCTCCGGTTGCCAAAGAGCTCAAGAAACGTAAAGGAGCTCTTGCTCAGCCACACGCCGAGCTTCCTGGGGTGAGCTACCCCCCCTCGTCACGGCGTGTCGCGGTCAATGGCACCTTGGCCTCGCATGTTCTTGGCTTCACCGATCAGAGCGGCTCGACTCCTTGGCGTGGGATTGAGCTCAGCCTGAACTCGTCTCTGGCAGGCGATGCAGGCAAGGTCACCTACGAGGTAGACCGCTTTGGAATGATTCCCGGCACCGAAGAGGTTCGCCACAAGCTCACGCCGGGCTCGCATGTCTATCTCACTCTGGATGCGGAGCTCCAGCACGATGTCGAGCAGGCGCTTGGCACGGCGGTGACGAGGCACCAGGCAGAGTCGGGGGCGGCCATTGTTCTGGACATCAAAAACGGGGACGTTCTGGCGATGGCCAGTGCGCCCACCTACAATATCAACGATGCCCGGACTCCCAAGCCCGGCACAAAGCCTGTGCTTGCACCAAGGATCAACTGGGCGCTGGAGCGTCCCTACGAGCCGGGCTCGACCCTCAAGGCGATGACCATTGCCGCGGCCCTGGAAGAGAAAGAGGTCACCGCACAGTCTCTCTTCGCGTGCAATGGCTCCCGAAAAATTCTCACCAATACGATTCACTGCGCCACGCATGGAGGCTTTAGCCATGGCCATGGGACACAAAACCTGGGCGGCGTGGTAAGTCACTCCTGCAACCTAGCCACAGCGGAGTGTGGCGCAAAGCTTGGCTCGAAGAGGCTCTACCAGTATCTCACGGACTTTGGCATGGGCGAGCGCACGAAGATCGGGCTTCCCGGCGAAGAGCGGGGCTTGCTCCGCGACCCGGAGCGTCGGATCTGGCGGCCCATTGACCTTGCGACCATTAGCTTCGGGCAGGGCATCTCCGTCACCCCTCTCCAGCTGGCGGCAGCCTACACCGTCTTTGGGGATGGACGCTACCACTCGCCGCGCTTGGTCCGTGCGACTCGTAACACGGAGACAAAAGTGATAGAGGAGCGCCCCCTTAGCGCTTCCCACCGGGTTCTCTCCGAGGAGACGGCAGCGACCATGCGGACGCTTCTCGGTGGTGCCATTGACGAAGGCACGGGCCTGCCCGCTCAGATCCCGGGCTACACCGCAGGCGGCAAGACCGGCACCGCACAGATCCCGGAGAACGGGCACTACAGCAAGCGCTTTGTCGCCTCGTTTGTGGGCGTGGCTCCTCTGAAAGACCCGCAGTTTGTGATCCTGACCCTGGTTCGCGATCCCAAGGGAGGTGACCACTATGGCGGCTCAGTGGCGGGGCCAGTCTTCAAGCAGATCGCAGAGCGGGCGCTTCTCTTGCGCCGCACGCCACATGACCGGGAGAAAACCTTAACGGGTGTTAAAAAGAAGGCCGTGACGGTAGAAGCTTAGATGGTGACACTGACAACACTGGCAGAAAAGATCCCTGGAGCGCAAGTTTTTGGGGAGGCCACGCTGGTGGCGCTGGAGTACGACTCTCGGGCCGTCAAGCCGGGTGCACTCTTTGTCGCCGTGGTAGGAGAGCGCTTCGATGGCCATGCCTTTCTCGCCGATGTCGCCGCACATGGTGCAGCCGCCGTTGTCGTGGAGCGTGCGGAGGAAGTTCCACTAGGCGTGCCCTATCTTCTCGTCAAGAGCTGCCGCGACTCTCTTGCCGCGCTGGCCTGCGCTTTCTGGGACAACCCGACACAGAAACTCTGTCTGGCGGGGGTCACGGGCACCAATGGCAAGACCAGCACGATGCGCCTGATGGATGCTATCGCACGTGCTTCGGGTGAGCTCACGGGCACAGTTGGCACTCTCGGCGCAACGGTAGGCGAGATGCCGCTCCCGGGCGAGCACACCACCCCAGAGGCTCCTGATCTCCAAAAGCTCTTTGCCCAGATGGTAGAGGCAGGTGCGGCCTCGGCAGCGATGGAGGTTTCGTCGCACGCACTCGCCCAAGGTCGAACCGAAGGCTGCAAGTTCGAGATCGCTCTTTTTACCAATCTCACGCAGGATCACCTAGACTTCCATAAAACCATGGAGGGCTACGAAGCGGCAAAAGCCCTGCTCTTTACGCAGTACGAGCCCGCCTATGCCGTGCTCAACACCGATGACCCCGCAGGTGCTCGCTACGCCGCGCTCACCACAGCAGGCCAGACCCTCACCTACTCGCCCTCAGGAGATACGGCAGCAGACATCTATCCGGAAGATATCCAGCTTGCGGTAGACTCCCTGCGCTTCACGGCAAAGACCCCTCGGGGCGATGTCCCCGTGCACTTGGGCTTTGGCGGGACCTTTCAAGTTGGCAACGTGCTCGCCGCGATTGGCTACGGCGTGGCGCGGGGCTTCTCCGCCGAGACTATCGCCGCCGGACTCGCCGCCTGTCCGCCCGTTCCCGGACGATTTCATCCGGTAAAGGCGGGGCAGGACTTCGCGGTGCTGGTAGACTACGCACACACTCCCGATGGTCTGGAAAATGTCTTGGAAGCGGCTCGTTCGCTCACCTCTGGTCGCCTCATCGCAGTCTTTGGCTGCGGCGGGGATCGCGATAAAACCAAGCGTCCGATCATGGGAAAACTAGCCATGACCCTCGCCGATATCGCCATCGCCACCAGCGACAACCCCCGCACCGAAGACCCCGAGCTAATCCTCGACAATATCATTAACGGCGAAGCCATTTTCCTGCGCGAAGTGGATCGTAAGAAAGCAATTGCATTGGCAGTGAAAATGGCGAAGAAAGGCGACACGATTGTGATTGCAGGTAAGGGCCACGAGGACTACCAGATTATCGGACGCGAGAAGTTCCCCTTCTCCGACTTAGAGATTGCACGCGAGGAGATCGAAGCATGCCTTTCACGCTAACCCTCGCCGAGGTGGCCACGGCGATTGGCGCACCTCCCCCCACCGAAGATCTGCCTCTGACGAGCATCTCCACGGACACCCGAACCACGCAGCCCGGGGCGCTCTTTGTGGCGCTCAAGGGCGAGAAGTTTGATGGGCATGACTACATCGTTCAGGCCATCGCGGCAGGTGCGGTGGCGATCGTGGCCAACACTGGCTCCCCTATTATTGGGGGCGGGGGGGGCTTAGCGGCTTTTGTGCCCGTCCTCGTTCCCCAAAGCAAGAACACAACTGTGGCGCTGGGCGATATTGCCCTCGCGGTGCGTAAGAAGTTCACGGGGCCGGTTATTGGGATCACGGGCAGTGTCGGCAAGACGACAGCCAAAGAGCTTACGGCGACGCTCTTAGAGGCCATGTTCTCGGTCACCAAGTCGGGGGCGAACGACAACAACGAGATTGGGGTGCCACAGACCATCTTCGGCGCATCGGAGACCTCCACCGCCTGGATTCTGGAGATGGGAATGCGCGGCGCAGGGCAGATCGCAGAGCTGGCACGGATCGCGCAGCCGACCGTGGGGATTATCACGGGCATTGGCCTCTCCCATATCGAGCTGCTCGGAAGCCGCCAGGGAATCGCCAACGCGAAAGCGGAGCTCTTTGAGGGCTTGCCCAGCGATGGCATCTCGATCTACCCCGCCACCGATGACTTTGTCCAGACACTCGCCACAAAAGCCCGAGGCAGAGTCCTGACGGTCGCGCTCGATGCCAAGGCCGATGTGCAGGCCACGGATATCTCAAGACAAGAGAACGGCTGGCGCTTTACGATCAACTCGCCGTGGGGGACGCAAAAGGCGTTTCTGCCCTCTGCCGGGCGCTTCAATATCCAGAATGCGCTGCTAGGAGTGGCGGCAGGCGCGGCGCTGGGCATTCCGCTCGACTCGCTCGCAAAAGCCCTCCTGCGCTTCGAGCCGCCCGCCATGCGCCTAGAGGAAGTCAAGGCGACCTGCGGCGCAACCGTGATCGCGGACTGCTACAACGCCGCCCCAGACTCCATGATTGGAGCGCTCCAGACCCTCGCCGAGACGCCCCTCAGTGGCTCTGGGAAGCGCATTGCGATCCTCGGGGAGATGAAGGAGCTGGGCCGCTTTGCCGAAGAGGCGCATAAAATGGTCGGGCGGGTCGCGGCCAAGCTCAAGCTCGACATGCTGGTGCTAGTCGGTGAGCAGACCACGTTTCTCTCGGCCGCCGCCATCGCCGAGGGCTTCGACCGCAACCATGTCTTCTACTTCGACCAGACCGCAAAAGCTGCCGAGGCCATCGCCTTTATCGCGCAAGAGGGCGATGTGATCCTGGCCAAAGGCTCGCGCGCGATGGAGCTAGAGCGGGTGGTCAAGGCCCTTCAGCCCGAGTGGACCGGAGGGAAGCCCGCATGAGCCCCGGCCTTATTGTCGTCCCCTTTCTTGTCGCCATGATCGCGGTGCTTCTCACCGGCAACCCACTAATCGCTTACCTGCGCTCGAAAAATAAAGTCCAACCGATCAGTGAGAACGCGCCAGAGAAGCACAAGCTCAAGCACGGAACCCCCACGATGGGTGGCCTGCTGATTCTGGGAGGAGCGAGTATTGCCACTCTCCTCAGCCTGCTCATGGAGCGCTTTCAAGCCGCAGAGGCGGGCTCGGGGCTGATGTCAGGGACGCAGCGGGATCATATTCTCGCTGCCCTGCTGGTCTTTATCGGTGGTGGCATGATCGGTGTGCTCGATGATCTGGGCAAGGCGCGCAAGAAACAGAACAAAGCTGGGCTCTCCGAGCGGGCCAAGCTGGGGCTGCAAGCTGCTGTGGCGATTGGCTTTGCGCTCTATCTGGCGCTCAGCAAGCACAACACCGAGATTCTCGGCATACAGCTTGGCTTTGCCTACCCCGTGATCGCCGCCCTGATGGTTATCGGCTTTGGCAACGCCGTCAACTTCACCGATGGTCTCGATGGCCTGGCAAGCGGCACCACTCTCATCGTGGCAACGGCCCTTGGGATTCTGGCGATGACCAACGGGCTTGGCACCGAGCTGACCCTGCTCTACGGCGCACTTGCGGGTGCATGCGCGGGCTTTCTCTGCTTCAATGCCTTCCCCGCACGGATCTTTATGGGCGACACAGGCTCGCTGGCTCTAGGCATGGGCCTGACCGCAACGGCCATTCTCGCCCAGCAGGAGATCCTGCTCTTTCTGGTAGGTGCGATCTATATCGTCGAGATTGCCTCGATGATGATCCAGCGCTATGTCTTTAAGTTCCGCCGCATTAAGCACGGGCTGGAGTATGCACAAGCGAATCGGGTGTTTAAGCGCGCTCCGCTACACCATCATTTTGAAGAGCTAGGCTGGCACGAGGTCCAGGTAGTCGTGCGCTTCTGGATGATGGCGCTGCTCGCGGCGCTCCTCACCATTCTCTTTTTTGGAAGTGTCCGGTGAGAGTTGCGGTGATCGGGCTAGCCGCCACGGGCCTGGCAACGGCGCGTGCGTTAATCGCACGTGGCGACGAGGTGGTGCTCTGTGATGCCAAGCCCGAGGTGCAGCTCCGTCCCGAGCGCCTCGCCGAAGCCCGCGCACTGCCCGGTGTCTCGCTCTGGCTGGGAAGCACCGCGCTCCCCGAAGACATCCAGCTGCTCATCCCCTCGCCCGGCGTCCCTCCCACCGCCCCGCCGATCCTGCAAGCGCAGGCGCGAGGCGTTGAGATTGCCAGCGAGATCGAGCTTGCGTATCGCCTGGCGAGCGCTCCGATTCTGGCGATCACGGGGACGAATGGAAAGACCACAACGGCGGCGATGCTGGGCGCGATCTGTCAGGCAGCAGGACGTGAGACCTATCTGGCGGGCAATATCGCGGAGGACTTTGGCAAGCGTCTCCCGCTGATCGAGGCGGCCACCCAAGCCCCAAAAGGCTCCGTCATTGTCGCCGAGGTATCGTCGTTTCAGCTAGAGTGGGTGCGCGACTTCCGCCCCAAGATCGCGGCGTGGCTGAATCTCTCGACAGACCACTTAGACCGCTACGCGGACATGCATGCGTACGGGAAGACGAAAGCCCGCATCTTCGCGGCCCAGCGCGCGGACGACTTTGCGGTGATCAACGCCGACGATTTCTATGTCAGCCGCCTGAGCGATCAGGTGGGGCGTGGGATTCGGCTCCCCTTTCATGGCGGCGCTCCTCAGCTTGACCCGGCGCTACAGCTGCGCCCTGAGGAGCTTCTCGTGCCGGGCAAGCACAACCTTGCCAATGCAGTCGCGGCCTCGTCGATAGCGCTGGCTTTCGGCCTAAACCCGGCCCGGATCGCGGAGAGTCTGCGCGGCTTCCGGGGGGTGGCGCACCGCATGGAGCTGGTCGGCGAGAAAAACGGCGTGCGCTTTATCAACAACTCCATGTGCACCAATCCCGCCGCCGTCGCCGCCTCACTCTCGGCGATTTCGGGAGGCGTGGTGGCGATTGCCGGTGGACGGCATAAAGGCGGCGATATTGCCCCGATGGTGGAGGCTCTGGCAAACCAGGCTCGCCATGTGGTGCTGATCGGGGAGCATGGGCCGCTTCTGGGCGAAGCGCTGGCGGCGTGTGGCTTTACACAAACCGAGCAAGCGGGCGATATGGACGATGCGGTGCAGCGTGCAGCAGCCCAAGCGCGATTAGGCGAGACGGTTTTACTGGTACCTGGCTTTGCCAGCTTTGACATGTTCACGGGCTTTGAGCAGCGTGGTCAGGTATTTCGAGAGGCAGTTGGAAACTTATCATGAACGGAAATCAGCGACGTGTAGCCCCGGACTGGTGGCTCTTTGTTCTCATCATTGTCTTGCTTGTCTTTGGGATTGTCATGGTCTACGATGCCTCGTACTGTGTGGCACGTGCCTTTGATGACTACAACAACGATGCCTTCTACTTTGCGCGCAAGCAAGTGCTCTCTGCCGGGATTGGTCTCCTAGGGCTCTTTATCTGTGCCCGCATCCCGTACTGGTGGTGGAAGAAGCTCGCGGTTCCCGGCTTTCTGGTCTCGATTCTGCTCTTGCTGATTGTCTGGAAGCTAGGACACTCCTCGCTTGGGGCACGTCGCTGGATAGGAATCGGACCGCTGGTGATCCAGCCTTCTGAGGTTGCCAAGCTTGCCATCGTGGTTTTCCTCGCATGGATGCTCACCGAGAAACGAGCTTTTGTTCAGACAGCACGCGGCATTTTCTGGCTGACCGTGGCCGTGGGAATCCCAATGGTTCTCACCGAGCGCCAGCCGGATCTGGGAACGGCAGCGACCATGTTCTTTGCGTACTTGATCCTGCTGGCGGCAGGTGGCGTGAAGCGCAGGTACATCGCCGTTGTCGCGGGAGCCAGTGCCGTGCTCGCCGCAATCACGCTCTTTCTGCCGAGCAAGTCACACCCTGAGGAGCCGAACTACCGGATGCGGCGCATGCTCACGTTCGCGCACCCGGAAGCGGATAAAGAGAAAGACGGCTACCAGCCTTGGCGTAGCTTAGTGGCTCTGGGAAGTGGCGGCACGACCGGCGTGGGCCTTGGCCATAGCCATGAAAAACGCCCCGGTGGCCTACCCGCACAGCGCACAGACTTTATCTTTGCCGTCGTGGGAGAAGAGCTCGGCCTGGTGGGCACCTCGCTGGTTCTACTTGCCTTCTTCGGGGTCACCTGCCGTGGTCTGACCATCGCCCTGCGTACTCGTGACCCGTTTGGGCGGTTTTTAGCCACCGGACTGACGGCCATGATCGGGATGCAAGCCCTGCTCAATATCGCGGTTGTCACCTCGTCCGCCCCCACCACGGGAATCCCCTTGCCGCTGATCTCCTACGGTGGCTCATCACTGGTTCCGACTCTCTGTGGCCTGGGAATTCTCCTGGGAATCTCCTGCCACCCGTTTTTCCGCGAGAACAGCGGCAAGAAAACGTCTCCGAAAGAGCGTCCCAGCGACCGCTTCTTCCGAAAGATCGGGATCGAATGAGTCTGTCCGTGGTTCCGCGCCCTGCCTCGCCTGCCGAAGTCCGTCCGCTCCCGGAGGGGCCGCTGCACTTTGTCGGCATTGGGGGCGCGGGCCAGAGCGCCATTGCCTATGTCTTAGCCCAGCGCGGACGAAAAATTACGGGCTCGGACTCCGGCATCTCAGGCGCGGCAAAAGCGCGGCTTGAGTCTGTCGGCTGCCAGATCTTCACCACTCACGCCGCCGAAAACCTCGCGCCCGACACCGCCGCGCTCATCGCCACGGATGCGGTCAACGAGCAAAACCCCGAGGTCGCCGCAGCACTCGCGCGAAATCTGCCCGTCTTCCGCCGCCCCGAAGCGCTGGCAAATCTCATCAACTCCGCCAAAACCGCGATCTGCGTCGCCGGGACGCACGGCAAGACCACGACAACGGGCATGATCGCCAGCATCTTGATCCATGCCGGCCTCAACCCCACGGTCCTGATCGGCGGCGATCTCCCGCTCATTCACGGCAACTCCCTCAACGGCGACCCCGATTTAGTCGTCGCCGAAGCCTGCGAAGCCTACGGCGGCCTCGATTGTTTGTCGCCCACGATTGCCGTCATCACCAACTGCGAACCCGATCACCTAGACTTCCACGGCTCCGAAGAAAACTTCTACAAAGCCTTCGAGAGATTTGTCTCCCACTCAGAAATGCTTCTCGCCTGTGGAGAAGACGATGGTGCTCGTAATCTTGCCAAGAAACAACAACTTGCTGTTGGTGACCGCTTCGATCAGCGCATCCGATTATGCGGTGTTACCAATTCGACCATCAAACTCCAGGTTCCTGGACATCACAATTCCCTGAATGCAGCTCTGGCTTATGGTGTTGCAGAGCTTCTCTCAGTCTCAAAACAAAACATCGCTATCGGTCTGGAATCCTTCACCGGGACGGGGCGGCGGTTTGAGCGTCTGGGCGAGGTGGGCGGTATAGCCGTTGTGGACGATTACGCGCACCACCCTACCGAGATTCGGGCGACGCTTCAGGCGGCGCGGCAGGCTTTCCCCAATCGCCGGATTGTGGCGATCTACCAGCCGCACCTCCCAAGCCGCACCCGCGACTTCCTCGACGGGTTCGCCGACGCACTTAGTGGAGCCGACACGCTCTATCTCACCGACATCTACTTAGCGCGCGAGCCCGAGCAGCCAGGGCTTATCGAGACGCTGGCGGAGAAGATAAATGCCATCTCCCCCGACTCGTCCCTCGCCACCCCCTCTTCCCGCGACGAAGGAGCAAAAGGGGCAGAGGGAAAGCCGTCTCAGCGGCAGGGAGATGGCCGCAGGGAAATAGCCCACCTCATCAAAGACCGCCACGCCCTCCCCGCCACCCTACAGCGGGAACTAAAACCCGGCGATGTGGCTCTCTTTATGGGCGCGGGCAATATCCGCGAGCAAGCCGAGAAATACCTGAACCTGCTCCAATCGCGGAGCGATTTTGTGGCGGAACGCCCTTAGACGCCGATTTCAATCGGCGGGAATAATATGACAGAAAAATTAAAAATTGCAGTTTTGATGGGCGGACAGTCCGCCGAGCGTAGTGTGTCCCTGGCGACGGGCACACAGGTTCTCAATGCGCTCGATCCTGAAAAGTACGCGGTCATCGCAATTGACACCGCCACCGGGCTATCCTCGCTCCCCCGTCCGGCGGGAGGCGGGGGGGAAGAGTCCCCCGTGACGGCACTGACGCAGCTTCCTCAGCTTGAGAAAGACGGCCTCCCGGACGTGGTCTTTATCGCCCTCCATGGGCCGGGCGGCGAGGACGGCAGTGTCCAAGGCTTTTTAGAGGTTCTGCGGATTCCCTACACCGGCAGTGGTGTGCTGGCCTCGGCGCTTGCCATGGACAAGGCGCGCTACAAGATGCTCTGCACCAGCGCCAGTATCCCCACCCCAGCGGGGATCGTGATTAAGCGAGGCGAGTCGGCGCGCATTCGGAAAGCGGGCGAAGAGATTGGCTTACAGCTCGGCTTCCCCGTGGTCATTAAGCCCTGCCGCCAAGGCTCCAGCTACGGCACGCGCCTCGTAAAAGCTCCCGAGGAAGTGCTCGATGCGCTCAAAGATACCTTCCGCTACGATGACACCGCGCTGGTGGAAGAGTGTGTCAAGGGAGTCGAGATCACCGTGGCCGTTCTGGGCAACGAAAGCGACTGCTTTGCGCTCCCGCCTGTGGAGATCATCCCCAAGCACGAGTTCTTTGACTTCGAGGATAAGTACAGCGCCGATGGTGCGGAAGAGATCTGTCCTGCACGGCTCAGCGACGAAGATACCAAAGAGGCAAAAGAGCTGGCGCTAGAGTGCCATCGGCTTCTGGGCTGTCGTGGCATGAGCCGCACGGACATGTTTGTCACCGATGATGGCTGCGTCGTTTTAGAGACCAACACCATTCCCGGCATGACTCCCACCAGCCTACTTCCCAAGGCGGCGGCGGCAGCGGGGATCTCGTTTGAGAGGCTACTTGATCTGCTGATTGGCTATTCTATAGATTCCTCCGCTCGGCGGGGGCCAGGGGGGAAATAACCATGCTTCGCACACACGCTCGTCCTGTTCCGCATCTGCGACTTGCTCGTCGCTCTAAGCCTATCAACCGTCGCAAGCCCAATATCTTGCGGCGCGTGCTGGGCGCTGCCGTGCTGGTGCTGATCGCCGAGTGTGTGGCGGTCGCGCTTCTCTCGCCGCGCTTTCAGGTCAAGACCACCAAGGTCTCGGGGCTCAAGAGCATTCCGCTGGCACGTATTCGGGCCCAGTTCCGGGTTTCCAAAGGGCAGAATCTCTTTCTTGCCCCCACAGGAGACTGGGAAGAGTCCATTGCTCGCCTGCCTGCGGTGGCTTCGGTCTCGATTGCGAAGCACTTGCCGGGCTCACTGGAGGTGCTTGTCCAGGAGCGCAAGCCCTGGGCCAGTGTTCGCACCAAAGACGGGCGCTGGCACACGATTGATAAAAACTTTATTCCTTTCCGTGTGACCGCAAGTCCTGAGGCAGGGCTTTTACGCATTCTCGCCTCGGATTTCGAGGCATGGGAGGCGATTCCGGGCATTGCGCTTCCGTCAGCGGGGCTTGAAGCGGCGCAAGAGTGCGCAGACTGGATTTCAGACTACGGAAAATTTCCCGTGACACAGATTGAGATTGATGCGGGTTCTAAGGTATGCTTAAATAGAGTGGGGGGAGTCCCCGTTTATCTAGGGTCTAGCGAAAAAACCAGGGAGAAACTTACTGCGCTAGAAAAGCTCCTCGCCGAGCGCCCTGATCTTGCCCTAAAAGATAGTAAGTCACTCCACTATATCAATTTGTTCGCCGCGGATGCCCCCGCAATCGCGGAGGTTCTGCTCGCAACCGAAAAAAAACCATGAGTGTCATCCTAGCCCCCGGTCGTCATAGGCCCTGGCTCACCCAGATCACCCTACTCTCTATCATCATGGGAGGGCTTCTTGCCCTCTCCCTAAAAACCCAGGATCGGATTCGTCGCGATCTTGTCGGGCATGCCAGCACGGCGGCGATGGCGGAGGCCTACACAAAGGCGAGCAACGAGAACCAGCAGCTTCGCAAACAAGTGGCTCAGCTCCGTGCCCAGAACCAAAAGTATGTGGCAGGAATTGCCGACGAAGGCAATCGTAGTACCAAAGCGATTGCGGAAGAGCTTCAGAAAGTCAATGTTCTGGCAGGCCTGACTCCTGTGACCGGATCAGGCGTGATCGTCACCCTACGCGACTCGAAGAAACAGACCACCAAGCCGGTGGGAATCACGGATGCCGCTTGGCAAGAGGCCACTGCGGAGTATCTGATCCACGATGCCAATATCCGCGATGTGATCAACGAGCTCAAAAACGCCGGGGCGGAGGCGATCTCCATCAACGAGCAGCGCGTGGTCGGCTCCACGGCGATCCGGTGTGTGGGCAACAATGTCCATGTCAATGCCGTGCCGACCGCAGGCTCGCCGGTGATTATTAAGGCAATTGGAAACCCGGACTTGATTCAGTCGGGCTTGCTGATGCGCGGCGGTATCAAAGACCACTTCGTAGATCCTGAGATGATTACGGTGGATAAGGCTGAGACTCTGACGCTTCCCGCTTTCTCCGGTGCGACTCCGCTACGTTTTGCCAAACCAGCCGGAGATGTTAAGGGTGAGCAGGCACAGCGCCAATCCGAAGAGGCATCCAAAGCCATGACGGGAGGAGCACCATGACCATTCGTACCGGAGTTCTCTTTCCCGTTGTGGGGGGGATTGTTGGTTTTTCGGGGGTCTATCTCTCACAGTACACCATCCCGGAGAGCCTTTCTTCCTACCTCTCGCTGGCAGCGCTGGCGGGCTTGGATTCGATCTGCGGCGGAGTTCGCTCAGGCGTTGAGGGGAAGTTTCAGGACAATATCCTCCTCACGGGCTTTGCCATTAACACCGTATTGGCGGCTGCACTGGCCTATCTGGGCGATCGGATTGGGGTGAACCTGCATCTAGCAGCCGTGGTACTCCTTGGAGGGCGCGTCTTTACCAACCTCTCGTTGATTCGGCGCTACTGGCTCAGCCAGCGGCAAGCACATCCCACGAAGCTAGAGACGGCTCCCTAAAAATGAGTGAGCTGGTCGTCGCACTGGATATTGGGACAACCAAGGTCTGCACACTGGTCGCGGAAGTGCAGGCGGGCGGGGCAGTGAGGCTACTGGGCGTGGGCCATGTCCCTTGCGGCGGCCTACGGCGGGGAGCCGTGGTGGACATGGCAAAGACCGTCGAGGCGATTGAAGCGTCGGTGGAGCAGGCCGGGGTGGCGGCGGGCGTCGAGATTCGCTCCGTTCTGGTGGGAATCACCGGTGAGCATATCGCCAGCCTCAATGCCCGTGGGGTTGCCGCCGTGCTCAGCCCGGACCGTGAGGTTCGTCGGGCCGATGTGGAGCGGGTTCTGGAGAGTGCGCGCCTGATCGTCTTGCCCCCCGACCGGGAGATCGTGCATGTCTTGCCGCGCTACTTCACCTTGGATGGTCAGGAAGGGATTAAAAACCCCGTCGGGATGTGCGGAACGCGCCTAGAGGTGGACACGCATATTGTCACCGGTGCCGCGGCACTTCTGCGCAATGTCTCGGCCTGTGTGGAAAAGACAGGACTGACGATTGAAGAGCTGATTTTAGAGCCCATGGCCTCCGGGGAAGCGGTTTTATTGCCCGCCGAGCGTGAGCTGGGTGTGGCGCTTTTGGACATTGGGGGTGGCACAACCGATATCGCGCTGTTCCGGCAGGGCGAGATCTGCCACTCCGCCGTGGTACCCGTCGGGGGAACGCTCGTCACCCGCGATGTGGCGGCGTTTCTACGGACATCGCTGGAGGAAGCGGAGCGGATCAAGTGCGCGGCAGGCTGTGCACAACCGGGGACACTATCGGAGGAGGAGTCACTGCCCTATGCGCTGCTGGGTAGTGAAGAGGCCGGTCAGGGTCGGGCAGCGCGGCGGGAGCTAGCAGAGGTAATCGAGGCACGCTGCACCGAGCAGATGCAGCTGGTCAAAAAAGAGCTTCTGCGGAGCAATTTATTCGACTCACTCCCGGCAGGAGTCGTGCTGTGCGGGGGAGGAGCGCTCCTCCCCGGGCTTGCGGAGCTCACCGAACAGCTTCTCGGAATGCCGGTGCGAGTAGGCTGTGTGCGAACCACAAGTGCGCAGGCAGCGGGCCTGACGACGCCAAGCTATGCGACAGCGTTCGGGCTGGTACAATGGGGAGCAAAACGGATCAAGCCTGTTAGGCGACTCCGTCCCCAAGGAGTTCTAGAGCGCTTCCGAGCGCTCCTCGCTCACAAAGGGCTAGGACATAATTTTTAATTAAACAAACATAAGTTTCGTAGGAGATCTGTGATATGAAACGAAACTTAACAAACAGTTTACATAAAAGCAGACTGGGAAATAGTCGAGAGGCAATTCATGGAAGGACGTGGTAGCGGGATGAGTAGTGCAACATTAGACCCGTTTGCGCGGATCAAGGTAATTGGGGTCGGTGGGGGCGGTCAAAACGCCGTCAACCGCATGATTGAGGCAGGGCTGGCGGGAGTCGAGTTCTGGGTGATGAATACCGATATTCAGGTACTCAAGACAACGGCGGCAGAGAACACCATGCAGCTGGGTGTTCGCCTAACCAATGGCCTCGGTGCAGGCGGTGATCCAGAGATCGGACGGGCCAGCGCTGAAGAGAGCAAGTCTGAGATTCAGAAGGCGCTTGATGGGGCCGACATGGTCTTTATCACAGCGGGTATGGGAGGTGGAACCGGAACGGGTGCTGCTGCGGTGATCGCTGAAGTCGCCCGAGACATGGGCATTCTGACGGTGGCCGTGGTCACCAAGCCTTTCCGCTTTGAGGGGCCACGTCGCGCCCGGCTCAGCGAAGAAGGCATTGACCGACTCAAGGCCCATGTGGACACCGTGATCGTCATCCCCAACGACCGACTGCTCAATGTGGTCGAGAAGCGTGCCACCCTTGTCGAAGCATTCAAAGAGGCGGATGAAGTTCTGCGTCAAGGCGTGGCGGGTATCTCCGATATCATCACCATCCCCGGACTCATCAACGTGGACTTTGCCGATGTGAAAGCTGTCATGCGCGATGCAGGCACGGCGCTGATGGGAATCGGCTTTGCCGAGGGCGATCACCGGGCTATCGAGGCAGCGCAAGCCGCCGTGAACTCCCCGCTTCTGGAGACCGAGATCTCGGGTGCACGCGCCGTTCTTGTCAATATCACCGCAGGGCCAGATCTAACCCTCGCCGAGGTCTACGAAGCCGCCGATCTGATCCGTGAGAAAACCGATGCTGAGGATGCCAATATCATCTTTGGTACCGTCGTAGATGCACGACTCCAGGGTGCGGTGCGGATCACGGTTCTGGCGACGGGCTTCCAGAACACGGGCAGCTCCAAGAAGGCCAGTATTCCCGCAGCGACCATGACCCCCCCCCCCCCCACCGCGACCCGGG
>JAPLCP010000163.1:22011-24434 GCA_026392155.1 Armatimonadota bacterium
CTTTGGAGACGAGCACGGGCTCTGCTACCGGCTCAACAACGACCGCGACCGGTGTTGTCGAAGAGAAGCAAAAAGCCACAACGGCAACGGCGACGGACATGCTAGACATTCCAACATTCCTTCGCCGCCGCTAGGCACTCTCTCGGTGTTTTCCCGGCCACTCTGCCTCTCCCCGTTTCTTTAAGAAGAAGCGAGGAGAGGCTTTTTGGTTTCTAGGGGCTCAGCGGATTCAGAACGACCGGCCCAAGGAGCCCACTAGGTGCCACCGGCCACGAACTGGCATCGAAGTGCTTGTAGGCTAGGTTCACAAAGTTGATGTCGTAGAAGTTCTGCCAGACCACGCCGCGCTTATCTAGGTCGCGGATGCGGTTTGCAGCAAGGTTTGCCACTTCGATCTCTAGCACATTGCCCGTGGGTTTGGTAACCGTTAGCTCTAGCATGAACGGAGCCAGGATCAGCGTCCCCTGCTCTTCCCCATTGAGCCGCACCGAGGCACTCTCGCAGATACGTCCTAGATCCAGCATATAGCGCCCCGGCTTCGCATCAAAGACCGTGGTGTAGCGCGCCGTCCCAGAAAACGCCTCGTACGCTGCCCCCTGCTCGGTCCATGAGCCCAGCTTTTCGCACGAAAACGGCGGCGGCAGGCTTGGGCCACCCGTCAAAAAGCTCACTTCCCAGCCCACCAAGTTCTTCCCCCCTAGCCCCCGCCGAGCGGGGGAATCTATAGAAGAGCCGGTGATGAGGATCACAGAGCCATTGGGCGGGAGCTCGCGCCCTGCCTCATCGCCGGTGAGAGGACTCAGGCAGCGCCCGGTGGTGCTGGGGAGTGTAATAGGCTTCTGCGTCGGATTGACGACGAAGCGTACGGTCTCTCCGTTTAGCGTCCGCCGTAGGAGGCTCAGGCCCAGATCCGCAAGCGTCTCGCGCTTTGCTCCGGCTTGGGTGAGGGCGGCTTCCAGCTCTCGTTGCGGCGTAGGGCGCAGGCCGCGCTTTATGGTTTCCAGTTTGGCACGGCGCTCGGGGAGCCTGCCGAAGCCGGGAACATCGGTGGGGAGTGCGTCTAGGAAGAAGACGGGAATGCGTAGCTTTTTCAGGCGTGCCAGCGTCTCGGGTGGGATGTGCACTGTCTTGGGCACGACCACGGCTTTGTAGCGCTCGGGGAGCTTCTTGGCGAGCATGCGATCCGAGACGAAGTCAAACTGCCAGCCCCGGTCAAAGAGCTCTTGTGCCAGGGGGCCAAGGCTCTGCTTCTCCAGCCAGCCGCGCTGATGCACCGTGAGCTTCTCGATACGGCCTTTTTGAGAGTGGAGGAGATCGTGGTAGGGCCAGTAGAGCAAGACATCGCTGCCCGGCTCCCCGGCTTGCAAGAACGACTGGCAGCGCGTGATGTAGTCGTGGAGCGTTTTGGCATGCCGCCAGATCGGGTTGCGCGGGTTCATCTGCGTCGAGGCGTAGAACACCCAGCCTGGCCATGTGGCGTCATCGGGTGAGTAGATCGTCCCATGCCAGAAGATATGGTTGATCCCCGAGAGAAACATCTCGTCCACCAGCACTTTAAGGTCGCCCAGTGTCTCGGTGAAGTGCTCTTTGAGCCAGGTGCCCGTCTCCGCTGAGGCCAGCTTCTTGCCGGTCACATACGCCGCCGACGAGGCAAACTTGCTGACGAGAATGCTGCGATCGTCGTGGAACATCTCGGTCTCGGGGATATCGGCCAGCGCGTAGAGATCCAGTAAGTTCCCCGGCGCACCGTGGGCTTCGTAGCGCGAGAGCATCCCGCGCCGCTTGCCCCACGCCATCCAGACCGGCTGGGCACGCTCGATCATTAAGTCCGAGTGTGTCTCGCGGTAGTCGGCCAAGATGCGCCTTGCCGACTCATCACTAGCCTTAAATGCCTCGACGTGATCTTGCAGCTTGTAGCCGTGCTTCTTCTCAAACGCCTCTAAGAGCTCGGGAGCCCAGTCGTTGTTGTACTCGTAGCTGTCTTGATAAATAGCACGGGGCAGTGGCCCTTTCCAGCCCGAGAAGGCGCGGGTGAAGCGCTCCATAAACCGACGGTGCGCCCGCTCCGAGGCCGGGTTGAGCATCCAGCCCTCGCCGCCTGGGCCTGCTCGCTTGACTTTCTGACCGCTCGGCTTGCTCGTCAGCGTGCCATCGGGGCGAATGACTAATGTCTGGTTGGCGTCTTCGTCGCGCACATTGGGGCCACCGAGACACCAGCCACAGCCCACGGACATGTCAATGCCCAGCCCCAGTCGCTCGGCTTCAGACAGGGTGTGCTTGAGCAAGGCCAGCCAGCGCGGGCTGAGATATTGCACAAAGCGCTTCTCAAAGCCCTTCGCGCCGTAGATGGGAATGATGTGCACGCCCCCCATCCCCGCGTCTTTGTAGCGCGTCAGCTCATGGGTCAGGTTCTCTTCGTCGAC
>JAPLCP010000042.1 GCA_026392155.1 Armatimonadota bacterium
AAGTCTCGATGCCACATCAATCATTTTGCCCTTCGTGCTCGCCTCTATCGAGAAGCCCTCAGTGCTGCTTTTTCGGGTTGGCAGGAGCTACGCCAATCGGGGCTAGCTCCAGCTATCACACTGTGACTGCGTAAGGTGAGTAAATTATGTAAAATGGCAGAGGGAGGTTGAAATGAAAAATTTCATGATTGTTGCCGTCGCTCTGCTGAGCTGCACTGCGTTTGCGTTTGCACAAGGGACGACCAAGAAACTGGCTGAGCCGAAGTGTTGCAAAGGCATGAAGTGTAAGCATGTGATGGGTGAGGACAAGCACCATAAGTGCAATAAGTTCTGCCACAGCAAGATGCAGAAAAAAGGCGAGTGCTGCAAGGGTTACAATACCCCCAAGCCAGCCGCTAAGCCCAAGGCACCTACGACAAAAAAGAAAGTCGGCTAGTCAGACTCGTCTTCAAGGAGCGCTTTAAAAGTCTCGTCCGTCTCTGCCAGAGTGCGGAGGCGGGCGACGGCTCGCTGGGCGCGTTTCTTGGAGGCTTCTTCGTGAATCCCAAGCCACGCTGCGATCTCCTGATGCTCCCAGCCGTAGACGGAGCTGAGGATCAGGGGCGCGGCGTTTTCATTTCCGAGCTGCTGACGAACGCGTTGCATTAGCTCGTTGCTACAGAGCTGCTCCACGGGTGAGGGAGCAGACTCGATGAGGCCCTCAATGGCTCGTGTGATCCGATCTCCACTCTCGGTTAAAGGCTCCTGCCGGTAGCTCTGGGTGCTTTTCAGGCGCAGCTTGCTCTGAATAATCTGCCGTGCGACGCGGCGAAGGCAGCTGGTGCGTAGATCCGGCGATGAGGAGCGGCGCAGCTTCAGCCAGACCTCGGTGATAATGTCGTCGCGCTCCATTCCTGCCAGAGCGCCGCAGAACCCATCCACCGCCGTACCGATCCGCTCACGAACGAGAACAAAGAGCTGCTCCTCGACAAGGCAGCGATCCGCCTCACTCAGCGACGGATCGCGTAGCAGACAAAGCAGCTCCTCTTCACTACGGGCGCGCGACGAAAGCCCGAGCGGTCGCCCAAGCGCCCGCCAGAAGAACCCCGTGAGTGTTTTCTGCCGCATCTGTCCCATTCTACGTTGTTAACGACAGTTGCGGGGACAGTGTGACAGAGCGGTGGGGTTAGTTGCTCGTCTCGGTCTCCGGGTAGGTGTAGATGCCCATACGGCGGTACTCCTCCGTGATCACAGTCTGGGACTTGACCGTGCCTGTTGCGGTTAGCCAGTTTGGGTCTTTTGTCCACTTGGCATGACCGTCACAGAAGGCCCAGGTGCGCCCCCCGGAGTGGCGCTGACCTTTTTCCCAGCGTCCCGTTCCCAGAGTCGCGACATTGGTATTGATTCCGTAGCCTGGCGCGATGTACCAGCCTGCAAAGGTGCCGCCTGCTGCAAGCTGCGCGGAGCCCACATCGGTCACATAGGCCAGGTTCGCCGGGGCGGCATAGCTGCTTATCGGGCGCATCTTACCACCATTCGTTCCCGCTAGTGTAGGAGTTCCGTAAGCAGCGCTCAGAAAATAGTTGCCGGCATAGCTTAGAGGAAGCACTTTGGTCATGGCATTGGCCACGTTGCGCATCCCGGCGTAGGCACCAGGGACATTCATCTGGACAAGCTGCTGCTCAAAGCAGTTGGAGCCTAGCTTGCCCCAGCCACCCTTGTCGGGATCACTTGGGCAGACTAAAATACCGTAGTTTTTCTGGTAGGGCATCACGGCAAGCGGAAAGGCATAGACACCGGAGAAGAAGTTGTCGGTGGCGGTCTGTGGGGGCTCACCCGCAGGGGAGCAGGGGCCTTGCCAGCCAGTCTCAGGCATGATCTCGTCGTAGTCTTGGGCGTACATCATGGCCCCAAGGCCAAGCTGCTTGAGGTTGGAGAGACAAGATGCCTGCCGCGCTTTGGCACGGGCCTGTGCAAAGACGGGGAAGAGAATGGCGGCCAGAATCGCGATGATTGCAATAACGACGAGAAGTTCAATCAGCGTAAAGCCAGTTGATTTGTGGTTCTGTTTCATAGAGAAAATTCCTTTCGCTATCATTCTCCCTGTCTAGGCCCGGGTCTTGATTAACGGGAGGTTATTTTCACGTTAAGAGAGTGCAAAGAAGAAGGGAACTGTAGTATGCTAGGGAGGATGAACGAGCTAGCTCAGACGCCCCAGAGCGTCGTTGCCAAGATTATGGAGTGCTTTGCCCTGCGGGGAGACCAGCACTACGGTGAAGAGGTTACCGAGCGGGAGCATGCACTGCAGTGTGCTTACTTTGCGGCGCAAGCCGGGGAGCCCGAGGGCTTGGTGGTGGCGTGTCTGCTCCATGATATGGGGCACTTGCTCCATGACTTGGGAGAGGATATTGCCGAAAAAGGCATAGATGCCCAGCACGAAGAGCACGGCGCACGCTGGCTTGCGAAGCACTTTCCCCCCGAGATCGTCGAGCCTGTGCGTCTTCATGTCGCGGCCAAGCGCTATCTCTGTGCCCGTCAGCCTGGGTACCACGACTCTCTCTCGGAAGCATCGCAGCGTAGCCTGGCACTTCAGGGCGGGGTGATGAGCGAGGGGGAGGCGCAGGAGTTTGAGGGAGATCCTCATGCCGACTGGGCCGTGCGCCTCCGCCGCTATGATGACGAAGGGAAAGTGACGGCGCTGGTAACTCCCTCGTTGGAGAGCTACCGAGCGCTGCTAGAAGCCCAGATCTAGGATGTTTTGGTGGCAGTTTTCCGTCGCGTCGTCGTGGCCTTCACGGGAGCTGCTACTGCGCTCTCCCGGCTGGCCTCTGTGGGAGCGGGCGGGATGGGCTTGGACTTTACCACGGCGGGTTTCTTTGTCACAATTGGCTTGCCGTGAACCACTTTCTGGAGAACCTCGTAGGCTTTTTTGTTGCGCTCTTTAAGCTGGCGGGTCTCTTTTCGAACCTCGGGCAGGAGCGTGGCAATAGCGGCGAGGTGCTCCTCCAGTGCCTTGGTCTTGGTCTCCAGGGTCTCCATCGCGTCGCGGTAGGCATCGAGCTCGACTTGTGCGGCATCTAGTAGCTCGGGTGCAACACCGCTGAGCACGGACAGAGTTCCGCCTGCGCGGGTTAAGATGGCACCCGTTTCCGAGAGAGTGTCTTTTGATGACAAGAGTGAGTTCCTCCAATTAGGATGAGATTGCGTTGGATTCAGTATCTCGGTCTCTTGGAAAAAAAGCAAGGATTTTCCAAAAGATTTAACATTAAGTTTACAATTAAGGTGATTTTTCATGATTGATTTTGCTCCTATGACAGGATGGGATATACTGCGTGCTGAAACCGCTGGGGGAGCCTGAGTCGTATAAGAGCGATGTTGGGCTGAGAGGGCAATTTTGCCGACCCCAGAACCTGATCCGGTTCGTACCGGCGTAGGGAAGCGGAAGCGTGCTTGCTTGTTTTCTTTGCTACGGGCACGTCTCTTTCTTCTCGATGCTGAGGAGAAAACTATGAAACATGCGTTTACGCTCATCGAACTCCTCGTTGTCATCGCGATTATTGCGATTCTGGCAGCGATTCTCTTTCCCGTTTTTGCCCAAGCCCGCGAGAGCGCCCGGCAGACGACTTGCCTCTCGAACATGCGGCATATTGGCCTTGCCCTCCAGATGTACCGCCAGGACTACGAGGAGACACTCCCGATTTTCTATGCCTACAACACCCAGCCCGCCGCGGATGTTGCCGGGCATCTTGGGGTCGAGGTGCTCTTGCAGCCCTATACCAAGAGCCGCGACATCTTCCGCTGTCCTGATGACTCCGGTGGCCCCGTGCCACAGAGCGTACCCAGTGGCGTTGACTACGGCGGCTGCTCGGACCTGCCGGGAAAGAGCCGCTCGTATAGAGATTGCTATGGCAGCTCGTATCGCTTCACCCGTGGGGCACTCTCGGTGATCTCGGGGGTCTCGAAGCAGAACAATGTTCTTTGTGAGCCGAGCAACGACTACTGTCTGCCATCGGGGCCGATCTCCGATGCGGCTTTCCAGGCTCCTGCTGAGACCTATATTATGCGGGAGGAGATGCTCCCTTGGTTTGGTGGCGACCGAGATCCGAGTGGCGCAAAGTACGGCTACTTCCCGGACTACTACAAGCAGTGGCACCCGCGTGGAGGGAGCTTTGTCTTTGCCGATGGCCACGTGAAGTTTGTGGTGAGCGCGGGGCAGTTCGACAGGCTCTTCTGCTCACCCAGCGCGACTCAGAGCTTCGGCAATAGCGGCTGGGCCTGTGACTAAGCTCCACTTCGCTCTCGTAGCTTAGGCTGTGCTGTGAAAAAAGAAAAGCTGCGGGCTAAGCTTTGCCCGCAGCTCCTCACTTTCGTGAGGGTAGTAATGTCTCATCATACGCCTCATCACAAACGCGACTAGTCCAGCCAGGGGTAGGAATCATGGCTACCCGGGCCGCCAGTCGCAACTCGTAATGTCTTGTACAGCTCCTAGGATAGTCTCTTCTTATGCAGACTGTATCAAGACAAGATTAAATTCCCCAAAGTGCAGGGAGCTTGGTGATATTGCTGAGCAGGTGGGTGTGCGGGTGTGGGGCAAGCTCTGCCTCCGTGTGGGAGCCCTCACAGACCCCGATTACCCAGCCGCAGTTTGCCGCCGTGCCCTCGAAAAGATCGGAGGGCGTGTCGCCGACTTTTGCGACACTTGCCGCCGACGCAATCCCAAAGCGTGCCATCAGGGCCAGTACCATGTCCGGGTGGGGGCGTCCACGGGGCACTTCGTCGCTGGTGACCGAGCCATCGAGCAGCAAGCGCCAGCCGAGGCGCTCGATAATCACATCGGCGATATCGCGTGAGAAGCCGGTGTCCAGCGCGACTTTGATGCCTGCACTGCGTAGCGTCACAAAGACCAGCGACGCGCCCTCGATCTCGCGGACACTGGGGTTGGTTTTATAGTGGGCGATCATGCGCTCCACGAAGTAGGCATGGATCTCTTGGACGCGGCTCTCGCTGCCACTGATCAGAAGCTGGCGGATGGCATCGGGCTTGGGATAGCCCATGACGGCGTTGACCTGCTCATGCGTGACCGCCACCCCCGCGCTGGCAAGCGCGTCCCGCAGGCAGCGGTGCACGGGGTTGCCCGCGTCGTGGACCGTCGTTCCAGCCATGTCAAAGATTACCAGCTCAGGTTTCTGTTTGCTCATCCGAGTTCCTCCACGACGTCTTCTGCCAGCCCGAAGCTCAGGGTCATCCCCGCACCACCGACTCCCGTCACGAGCGTCACATGTTCATCGGGGTGGGCAATCCACCAGGGCTGCGTCTTGTGTTTCAAGTAAAAACCATGCCAGCGCGAGGCGATCTGGCAGTCGGGGGCTTCTAGGAAAGTGGCGAGATACTTCAGCACCAAGCGATCAATCTGCTCGTTGTTGAAGATCGAGATCTCGTCGTCGTACTCATGGCTGTCACCGAGAGTCAGCTCGCCGTGGCCGTTCTGGGAGACCAGCACATGGATGCCGTAGCGCTCGTACTCTGCAAACTCGCGATGGAGGCGTGCCTTGAGCGCGGGCAAGCTGGGGCAGCTCTTAAACGACTCGTAGTGTGCCAGTGTCAGCCCCGCCGCCAGCATCGGGCCAAGCCGCCAGCTTCCTGGCTGTGGGCTCGTGCGCATCATCTGGAGCTTGCAGACCGTGAGGTCTTTCTCCGCGGTAAGTGCCTCGGGGTAGAGGGTCGTCAGCTCGTGGCCGGAGCAGACAATCAGCTGCGCCGCATCGAACATCCCCGACGATGTCCCGAGGTGGGGATGTTCATAGCCAAAGACTGTCGTGCCAAAGTGAAACGTGACGCCATAGCGCTCGGTGAGAAAGGCGGGGAGGCTTGCGATGACTTCGCGTGGGTCCACGCAGATCTCCGTCGTGCTCCAGAGGCCACCGCGCAGGTTCTCGCAACGGATGCCCTTTGCCTTCTCGTGCACCTGCGTGGGCTCCAGCCACTGCGTGCTGGGAAAGTCAATCTCTTGAAGAACAGCGGCTTCATCGTCGGCGTAGGCCAAGTGCAGCGAGCCTGTCTGCTCATGCCATATCTTGGCCTCGGTCAGCACGTGGAGCCAGTGCTCGCGGCTGCGTAGCGCTGTTTCGTAGCGCTCGCCGAGGGGCTGACCTATGGGCCAGAGCATCCCAAAGTTACGAATGCTCGCGCCTTCGGCCTTGCGGCTGCGCTCAAAGACCGCCACTTTCTTTCCGGCGCGTGCCAGATGATACGCATGGGCAAGTCCTAAAACGCCTGCCCCGACAATCGCCACATCAAACATCATATACTCCGTCAAACATCGCGCTTTTTCTGCTGTGTCCAGAAGTAAAAAGCGGGGATCAGTGAGGCCAAGAGCACTCCTGAGAGCGTGAAGAACGCGCCTTTCCAGCCGAGTGCCACCGAGAGGCGCGCCATACTCTCGCCCGCCAGCACGCCGCCCAGATAGCCGATTCCATCAATAATGCCGCTCGCAGTTGCGCCCGATTTCTTCCCGCCAAAGTCCAGTGAGAGTGCTCCCGCCAGAAACGAGTAGGGCCCGATCAGAAAGAAGCCAATCGCGGAGATCGCAAAGATAATCAGCGGGCTGCCCGCAGGCAAGAGCGCCAGACTTGAGAGAAGCAAGGCGATAATGGGCAGGCTGAGGAGCAAGATAAAAGCCCGCCCGGAGCGGCCCAACCCGTCGGAGAGCTTGCCCGCTAAGATAACCGCAAAACCGCCAAAGAGAGGGAAAAACGAGCTCTGCGTCGCGGCATTGGCCTTGGTGAGCTTGCCAAACTCCACGAGATAGGTGGGGGACCACTCATTAAAGGTCTCCCGTGCGAGGGTAAAAGCCAGTGAGATCAGACAGACGCACCAGAAGCTTGGGGAGCGCAGAAACGCCTTTGCATCTAGCTCTGGCTCGTCGTCCGCCGCGACGATCTCATGGGTCTCGGTGGGCTTTTGGGTCTCGGTGAGCTTTTGGGTCTCGGTGAGCTTTTGGGTCTCGGTGAGCTTTGTGGTTGTATTCTCGCGGAGAAAGAGCGTGTTGGCGATAAGAAGCAGGGTCAGCACTCCCGCGCCACCGAAGAAGAGTGCCTGCCAGCCAAGCCCCGCCCCGATCAGCGCTCCATGAAAGAGGCGTGCGGCAAAGTCACCAAAGAGATACGAGAGGCTCAGAATCCCCACGGCAGTGCCGTAGCTTGCTTTAGGGTACCAGCTCCCCGTTACTTTGACAGCACCTGGCCAGCCCAGTGCTTGGATCAGCCGGTTGAGCACCCAGGCCAGCGTGAAGAGCGGCAGTGTCCCCGAGAGTGCGAACATGAGGTTGAAGACAATCGCGCCGCCCATACCCAGCAAAAAGTTACGCCGCCCGCTCCAGAAGTCTGCGAGTGCCCCTGAGGCGAACTTGCCACCGGCATAGGCCAGAGTCGCCGCCGACGCAACCCCGCCTAGTGCGATCTTGGCCGCTGCAGCATCCATCGTGCCACCTGAGGAGAGAAACTCAATGAGCTGAGGCTTGGCCACGGAGAAGCTCGCGCGGCAGAAATAGTAGCCTGCATAGCCCAGAGTGAGCAAGAGCAGTGCTTTGGCGGGTGGGGAAATGATTGGTCGCACGCCCTTAGTATAACTGCCTAGAGGCCACTTAGGTTAATCTCTGTTTAAAATATGCGTCCTATATTTCATAGTCTTCCCAAATTTCACAGTCTTCCTAAGCCCTCGGAGTGGTGTAGAATAAGACTATGACGATGCGTGCATGGAAATGGTCTTTGATTAGTCTGGGGCTGGCGGGCTGTGCGGGGACAAGTCCTAACCTCTCCACGCCCCAGATGCAGACTCCTTCGCTGGGGGGAGGACTGGGTGCTCGCGCGGTGGCAAGCCCCTCGCCGGGAGCGGTGGCCGAGGCAGCGCTTCCTCCTCTGGAGGTGGTCAAGACGCCCGAGGCGACTTTTGTGCAGCCCCCGTATCTCCAGCTAGGGAACCGGCCTGCGCTGGGGCAAAAGACCGAGGGGCTGGAGCTGCTCTGGATCGCGCCTGCAGATGCAAAACTGGAGGAGTGGAGCGTCGAGACGCGCTCTTTGAGCTCTACGGGACCTGCGGGAAGCTGGAAGAAGATCACGGGCAAGCTTAGCGCAAAGCCCGTGGCGGTGGGAGTGATTAAGCCCGAGGTCGTGGTGAGTGCACCGCTCGAGGGACTGATCCCTGGAAAGCTCTTTGACTACCGCATCTCCAAAGCCGACAAGCCCGTCTTTGCCGCCCGCGCCCGTGCCCGCAAGAGCGCCAAAGAGCCACAGCGCTTCGTGGTCTTTGGGGACTGTGGACAAAACTCCGAGGGCCAGAAGAAAGTCGCGGCGCAGACCCTGGCGGCCAAGCCGGATTTTGTCTTTATCACCGGCGATATTGTCTACGGCAAGGGGCTGGCGAGCGAGTACGTGAAAAACTACTGGCCGATCTACAATGCCGAGGCGGTGACTCCCGATGGCGTGCCGCTCCTGCGCTCTACTCTCACGATTGCTTCGCCGGGCAACCACGATATTCGCTCGACGACGCTGGAGAAGACGACCGATGGCTTTGCCTACTTCTACTACTGGAACCAGCCGCTCAATGGCCCGATCGTCAGTAATACTAAGTTCGCCTCGCCGCTGGGTAGTGCGGATACGAAAGCGTTTCTCACGGCCTCGGGAGAGCGCTACCCGCGCATGGCAAGCTTTTCGTACGACTATGGCAACGCCCACTGGACCGTGCTCGATGCCAATGCCTACATGGACTGGACCGATCCTGCCCTCAAGCAATGGGTCGAGAGCGATCTGAAGGCGGCGCAGAAAGCCACCTGGCGTTTTGTCGCGTTTCACCAGCCGCCGTTTAACTCCAATAAAGAGCACTTCAATGACCAGTGGATGCGAACTCTTGCGCCGCTCTTTGAGAAATACGGTGTCTCCGTGGTCTGGGCGGGCCATGTCCATGACTACCAGCGCAGCTACCCCCTGACATTTCTGCCCGAGAAACCACGTGATGCGGCGGGAGCCGTTGCAGGTAAAATCACGCTGGATAAGACCTATGATGGGGTAAAAAATACCAAGCCCACGGCCCCGATCTATATCGTCTCGGGAGCGGGGGGAGCCGGGCTCTATAAAAATATCGAAAAGGGCAAGCTACAAGACTTCACCGCTAAGTACATAGACGATACTCACTCACTCACCATCGTGGATCTCACCGACAAAAAGCTCGTCGCCCGGCAAGTCGCCGCCGACGGTAAAGAACTCGATACCTGGACAATAACCAAATGACACAACAACCCACCGCGCCTACGGGCCCCTTCTCTCTGCCAGCACTGGCCTACGCTCCTGCTGCTCTGGAGCCGCACATTGATGCACAGACCATGCAGATTCACCACGACAAGCACCATCAGACCTATATCACGAATCTCAATAATGCTGTCGCCAAGCTACCAGGTGGCAGTCCTTCCCGAAGACAGCCGCGCTGCAGTTCGCAACAACGCCGGGGGGCACGTGAACCACACGATCTTCTGGACTCTGATGAAGCCAAACGGGGGTGGCGCTCCCACCGGCGCGATTGCGGATGCAATTAAAGGCAGCTTCGGGGATTTTGACAAGTTCAAGGCGGCATTTGAGGATGCGGGCCTGAAGCGCTTTGGTAGCGGCTGGGTCTGGCTCTCGGTGAAGAAGGGCAAGATGGAGCTGGCCTCCTATCCGTATCAAGACACCCCTATCTTAGACGGCGGCTTCCCAATCCTGGGCAACGATGTCTGGGAGCACGCCTACTACCTGAAGTACCAGAATAAGCGCGTAGACTACCTCAAAGCCTGGTGGAACGTGGTCAACTGGGACGAGGTCAACAATCGCCTCAAGATGGCACGCTCATGAGCCAGCGCTCTGCCAACGAGGCCATTCGTCATGCGGTGATCGGGACGGGGGGCATGGGAAGCAACCATGCCCGCTCGTTTGCGGCGATTCCCAACTGTGAGGTTGCAGCACTCTGTGACCTCGACCATACCCGGCTGAGTGGTGTGGCGGCAAAGCTGCCCAACAAAGAGCGGGTCAAGACCTACGACGACTACCGGCGCGTGCTCGAGGATCAGAGCATTGACTCGGTCAGTATCGCAACCTGTGATCACTGGCACACCCCGATTGCGCTTGCAGCGCTGATGGCGGGCAAGCATGTCTATGTGGAGAAGCCCTGCGCCCATAATATCCACGAGGCTAACTTATTGGTCAAGGCGGCGGCACAGTACAAAAAATGTGTTCAGCACGGCACCCAGCGGCGGAGCTGGAGTCTGCACAAGGCGCTCGTCAAAGCGCTGCGTGAGGGCGTGATTGGCAAGGTCTACACGGCCAAAGTGATCAATAACCAGCTTCGGGAGCCTATTGGTCGCAAGCCGGTCAGCGCGCCGCCTGCCGGAGTAAACTACGACCGCTGGCTCGGCCCCGCCCCCAAGCACGACTTCACGGAGAACCGCTGGCACTACAACTGGCACTGGTTCTGGGACTATGGCACCGGCGATCTGGGCAACGATGGTATTCACCATCTCGATGTCGCCCGCTGGGGTCTTGGGGTGGGCTACCCAAAAGCCGTGATCTGCTCCGGGGCGCAGTACTTCTACAACGATGACCACGAGACCCCCGACACGCAGACGGTGATCTACCAGTACGAGAGCTGTCAGATTCTGTATGAGATGCGGCTCTGGACGAACTACGGTATCGAGGGCGGCGAGGAAAACGCGGCGGTCTTCTACGGCACCGAGGGAATGATCGTGGACGGGGCCAAAGGAATCACGGTCATGCGTATAGATAAAAAGCCCGTCACGATCACCGGAGGCAAAGAGAGCAACTTCGCGGATTTTATCGCTGCGGTGCGTGTCGGCGACCCGAGCAAGCTCAGCGCCCCGATCACCGAGGGCGCGATCTCTGCCGTGCTCTGCCACTTAGGCAATATCGGTACACGCCTGGGCAACCAGCACGTGGAGTACGACCCGGTGACTCAAAAGATCACCAAGTGCGGGGGGCGCGAAGCCGAGGCCAATCGCCTTCTCACCCGCACCTACCGCAAGGGCTACGAGCTACCCTACAAAGGCTAGCGCCGTCGTCCTAGCTTTCCCCGGTCGGGGTCGCCTTCGGGGCGTGCGCCCGTGACGGGCGTATTGGCCTGTACTTCTACCGAGGAGGCTGACCCCACGGAGGCTGCTGCGCTCTGGAGAAGAGTCCGAGTCTCGGGGGCAGTGGGCTGCTGAAGGGTGCCGCTCAGCAAGATCGCATGGGGTACAGGGCGTGAGGGCAGATCTTTGGCAGTGTGGCCCGTGGCGATAATCTTACTGTCAAAGACGATACTCGTGGAGAAGCCCGAGTCCATCAAAATAGCCTCATGAACCCCGGCGGCGGCGGCACCACGGGCCATCATCTCCGTGGTGATAACATCCATCGTCGCGCCCAGCACGACCTCGCCTTTATCCGTAACCCCAAAGAAGGCACGCTTGCGGGGGTCGTTGAAGTCGCGTGCTGCGTAGGGAGCGATCTCTTTTTTGGTGCGGGCAACCCCGTTATGGACGATCCACGCGCCGCCCAGAAACACATCGCTCATGTCCACCATTAGGGAGAGCAGGCTGACTTCGTTGTTGTAGGCGTAGGGATTGAAAGGGACAATGGCGATCTTTTTGGGCCCCCAGACCACCAGAGGTCGGTTCCAGATACGCGGCATCCGAAGCTTGTCTTCATCGGCGAAGAAGGCGTTCTCCACTTGGGTGCGACAGGGGCCGATCAGCGCATTGTCTACGGAGCGCAGGTCGGCGTTGACAAAAAATGTCCCATTCATCCCCGCGACGGCTCCGGGCACATCGCGAATGAACTCTCCCACGGACTTGCGCCCCGTGTCCGTGGCGCGTACCGAGATGGGCTTGCCACCTTTGACCATCGCTAGCCGGATGCCATCGAAAGTGCCGGTCTGGAGTGTGACGGGGCCAGAGGAGAGGTCACGTTCAAAGACCGTGGCAGGGGCATCAATCACAAGCTGCTGGCACTCCGCCCAGGCTTTCCTCAAGCGGGTGTGGATGTAGCGATTCACGGCGAGAATATTGGGGGACTGCTCCGCCGCGCCATTTTCCACGGTGAAGCCTAGTGTGTAGCCGATCTGCTGCGCCAGAGCGAACGTCTCCGCATCGCCGCGACCCTCTGGGTAGGCAACATAGGGGATTGGGTGTCCGAGCCTATCTTCGAGCGTCTTTTTAGAGTCGTAGAGCTCGGACTGCTGAACGTCAAGCGGCTTTTTCTCAAACTCGCCGGGGTGGGTGACGGTGTGTGAGCCAATGGTCACTAACTTTTCGGCGTCGAGTTTCTTGAGAGTGTCCCAGTCCATCTTTGGGTGTGGGCCTTTTTTATTGCCCACAAACGCCGTGTGCACAAACATCACCGACGGAATCTTCTTGGACTTCAGAAGCGGATAGGCATTGTTGTAGAAGCCCTGGTAGTTATCATCGAAGGTCAGCAGGACGGATTTTTCTGGCAAGGTATCACCGCGCACTAGGTGCTGGTGAAGCTGCTCCGCACTGATAAAGGTCGCGCCTTGGTTCTCGAGAAAGGCGATCTGAGCTTTGAACTCCTCCGCCGTACAGTCGAAAAAGACCGTTTTCTGGCGGCTACTGGCGACAATATCGTGGTACATGATCACCGGGATACGGCGGTTTTGCGCACGGGGAGAGAGGGTGGCAAAGAGGGTTGGATCAAACGGCTGGGGAGTGGCGGGTGCGACGGTTGCTGGGGGGCTACTGACGGGATCTTCCCGGGAGGGGCACGACGACCCCCCCAGAGCCAGCATCGCAAGAGCCAGGAGGCTAAAGGACTTCTTCATGCAGCTTTTAGTATACCCTGTCTTAATTTCCTTATTCCGGCAGACGCTCGATCAGATCCCGAAACTCCTGCGCATCTTCAAACTGCCGGTAGACGGATGCAAAGCGCACGTAGGCAACCGTGTCTAGCTGGCGGAGCTTCTCCACCACGAGCTCTCCCAACGCGCGGGAGGCCACTTCGCGCTCAGCTTGTTTATAGACAACACGCTCTATTTCCTCAACGAAAAGTGAGATCGCCTCATCGGTGACAGGGCGTTTCTTGCATGCCAGCTCGATAGCACGCCGGAGCTTGTTGGGCTGAAACGGCTCACGGGCACCGTTGCTCTTGATCACGAGGAGTCGGAGCTCTTCTACTTCTTCAAAAGTGGTAAAGCGACCCTGGCAAGCTTCGCACTCCCGTCGCCTCCGGATCGCGGCCCCATCGCGGATGGGGCGTGAGTCGAGGACATGGTCTCTGTCTAGGGTGGCACAGTAGGGGCATCGCATCGTGGTTTATAGGCTCTGATTCTACCTGAACTTCTGTCAGACTGGTACGTCTGCTAGGTATATTGTCATGTAATAAGTGCCGATAACAGAGAGGAACTAGGTTAAAGGAAAGCCAGTTGTGGTATAACCTATAATTATTACCAGGGTAATCTCTGAGGGATCATTGTTGTTATGAGTCTTGAAAATGCACCACAGGACACACCACTTACCGATGTGGTTGAGCGAACTCCTTCGCTTAGGCGTGCGTATGTCCTCTTTATGGATATCATTGGGTTCAGTCGTCTGAAAACTGCCCAGCAGGTTGCGGCTCAAAAAGAGCTCTCCCGTATGGTGCAGGAGATGCCGGAAGTCATCGTAGCCCGTGCGGACACCGATAGCTTTATCGCGCGTCCAACCGGAGATGGCATGGCACTTCTTTTCTTTAAAGACCTGCTCTCTCCTCTGCGCTGCGCTCTGCAGATCCACCAACATCTCAAATATAACGCGGCTGAGATCAAGCAGACCATTGGCACAGACATCAAGATGCGAATGGGGGTTCATGCCGGTGAAGTCACCCTCGTGGAGGACTTAAACCGGAACCAGGATGCGGCGGGTGAGGGCATTATCACCGCACAGCGCATCATGGACTTGGGCGATGAAGACCATATCCTGCTCTCGTCTGAAGTGGCGAAGGTGCTCAAGGGAATCGAGCCCTGGGCCAACTACCTCACGGATCTGGGTGAAGTGCGGGTGAAGCACAAAGTGGTGGTTCATGTCTACAATCTCTACGGGCGTCTGGATGGGCCGTTCTGTGGGAACCCCTCAAAGCCCAAGAGCATCTCCGAGGACTCACGTAATCGTGCCAAAGAGGCGCGTGCACAGCGCCCTAGCTTCGGTGACATGATGTTGCCCTATAAGAAGCCTATTATCACTTTGTTGGTACTAGGGGGCATTGGCTATGGTGGCTACTCCTACAATGAGAAAACAAAGGATGCCAAGAACCCTAAGGGCGGCCTGGTTAAGAAGTTTGAGGAGCTGAAGGCACAACTGACTCCTAAGCCAGGTGCTCCTCCCAAGAAGTATCCCAAGTCGTCAAAGGGTGGCTCCACGGGCTCAGGCAAGTCCAGCGGTGAGGGAAAAAGTACAAGTAGTGGCTCAGGTGGAGCAAGCAGCAAGATCACCGTTCCTCGCGTTATCGGTGATGATATCGGATCCGCCGAACAGACACTGCTTGACTCGGGCTTCCGTGTGGCAAAAAAGCCAATGGCAAGTAAGGCGCCCGCGGACCAAGTGGTTCAGCAATCTCCCAAATCGGGGAGCAAGCTTGCTGCGGGGGCGACCGTGAAGATCTGGTTCTCCAGCGGCGCTAAAGACGAAGAAGAAACCACGAAAGATCCCAGCGAAACTACCAATAGCGGCGAAGAGACCAAGCCCGAGGAAGGCAGCGAAAAAGAGGGGGGCGCGTCATCGGGCAACGATGGTGGCGAGGAATAGTTGGCTGCCATGTCTGGCACAATCGAGGGGATGCTACGGCGTATTCCCTTGTTTTCTGGTCTAACCGATGAGGAGCTAGCTCCTCTTGCCCTGCGCTGTCGGCGGCGCGTTTTTCCTCCACGTGAGGCACTGTTTCATGAAGGTGATGCGGGAGAGACGCTCTATCTGATTCTCTCGGGCCATGTGAATATCCAGCGTACGACTCCCGATGGGGGGAGTGTTCATGTGGCACGGCGCGGCCCTGGTGATCACTTTGGGGAGCTCTCGCTTTTCGACGATCTGCCACGCTCTGCCGATGCCATTACCGATACCACAAGCGATTTACTGATGCTGGATCGGCGCGAGCTCTTGTACTTTTTAGAGACCCACCCGCAGGTCTCGTGGGAGATCATTCGCACACTCTCTGCCCGGCTACGCGAGGCCTCAGATCGCATGGTTACCAGTGAGACCCGCGATGTTCTTGCGCGTCTTGCTGCCTGTTTGCTGGAGAGTGCCGAGGCCACGACACCCGACACACGGGGCCATATCTCGCTCAATAGCGTCTCGGATGGCCGTCTTGCGGTGCGCATTGGAGCCACCCGTGAGACCGTCAATCGCCGCTTGGCCCGTCTAAAGCAGATGGGGATTCTCCGCCGCGATGGTAGCACGATTGTCTTGCTCAGCACCGATCGTCTCCGTCAGCTCTGCTAACGGAGACTTGACAGCGGATTCACTTTGGCCTATACTTCTGGCCTGTAGCGATGCAAATAACTCAAACATACCGTCGCCGCGTCCGTCGTCCCTTCGAGGTCACGGGCTAGGCGCATCAAAAACGCGAACCGTGACCGGAAGGGAGTGACCTTTCTGGTGAGCGGCTACGCGTTTGGGGGCATCGAAAAATCGTGTTTGGCGTGGCCGCAGGGGAAACCCTGGCGGCTTTTTTTGTTTTACGACCATGAAAAAAATAGCAATTGTTGGTGTAACAGGATACGGCGGCGGGGAGCTGGCACGGCTTCTGGCGCGGCATCCGGGTGTCGAGGTGACGCAAGTGATCTCCGATAGCTCGGCAGGCAGGCCACTCGCCAGCGCGTTTCCCGGGCTGGCGGGAACCAAGCTGGGCGCGCTGGTCTGCGAGAAAAAGGGCGAGGAGATCACGGCTGATGTCGTCTTTCTGGCCCAAGAAAACGGCTACGCCATGACAGTCGCCGGGGCACTTCTGGCAGCAGGCAAGCGCGTGATTGATCTGTCGGCAGACTTCCGACTCACCGACACGGCGGCTTGGGAAAAATTCTACAAGATGCCTCCTGCCGCGCCCGAGCTTCTGGCACAAGCCGTCTACGGAATGCCCGAGCTGGTGGGAAAAGATGCCATCGCCAACGCGTGGCTCATCGCCAATCCGGGGTGCTATGTCACGGCGAGTAGCCTCGCGCTCGCGCCGCTCGTGAAGCAGCACGGACTCTCCGGGATCATCATCGACGCGAAGTCTGGGGTCAGTGGCGCCGGGCGCTCCAAGTCCGACACGATCTACCGCTACGCCGAGATGAACGAGACCGTCCGGCCTTATGCGGTTGGCGGCGGCCACCGGCACACGCCCGAGATCGCGCAAAATATCGGCGCGAGCGTCCTCTTCACCCCGCATCTGGTTCCGATGACGCGCGGAATTCTGGCGACCTGTTATGGGGCTACCAAAGCCAGCGCCGCCGAGCTCACCGAGACGCTGAAGCAGTTCTATGCCGACGCACCGTTTGTCGTGGTGCGGGAGCCGGGTGACTGGCCGTCTACGAAGGACGTCGCGGGCTCGAACTTCTGCCACCTCGCCGTCGCTTCCACCGGGGAGCAGGCAATTGTCGTTTCCGTGATCGATAACCTTGTCAAGGGCGCGGCGGGACAGGCGATTCACAATATGAACATCATGCTCGGCTTCGACGAAACCGCCGGGCTCGAAGGAGGCGGTCTGTGGCCGTAACATTTCCAAAGGGTTTTGTAGCCGCAGGGGTTGCGGCGGGGATTAAGAAGAGCGGCGCAAGAGATGTGGCGCTGCTTGTTTCGACCAGCGGCCCGGTGGCGGTGGCGATGGTGGGAACTCAAAACCAGGTCTGTGCACCGTCGGTGAAGCGCAACCGAGGCCTCGTGCCGGGGATGATTGACGGGGTCGTGGTAAACGCCGGATGCGCCAATGTCGCCACCGGCCCGGAGGGAGTCGCCAACAACACGCAGATGGGCGCGGCACTGGCGGGCAAGACCTTGCTCACCGCCAGCACGGGCGTGATCGGTGTCCAGCTTCCCCAGGCCAAGCTACTGGCGGGAATCGCCGCCGCCGAGGCCGCGCTCTCGGAGGATGCCAGCGCGGACTTTGCCGAGGCGATCATGACGACCGACTTGGTGCCCAAGACCGCACAGACGGAGCTTACCCTGGGCGGCACGACTGTCCGGATCGGCGGCGCGTGCAAGGGCAGTGGGATGATCGCGCCGAACATGGCGACCATGCTGGCTTTTCTCACCACCGACGCCGATATCTCCCCCCAAGCCCTAGACACTGCCCTGCGCCTCGCGGTGGCCGTCAGCTTTAACTGTATGACGGTAGACGGCGACACCTCGACCTCTGACCAGTGCATCCTGCTAGCGTCGGGCGCGGCGGGCAACGCGCCTCTCGCAGAGTCCGAGTTCGAGGCTTTTGTCGCCGCGCTCTCCGACGTTTGCATCACGCTCGCCAAGAAAGTGGCCCGCGATGGCGAGGGAGCGACGAAATTGGTGGAGGTCCGTGTGACGGGCGCACCCAGTGAGGCGGATGCCAAGAAAGTCGGACGCACGATCGCCGAGTCTCCTCTCGTCAAGACCGCGCTCTTTGGAAACGACCCGAACTGGGGGCGCCTGATGATGGCCGCCGGACGCGCGGGCGTCCCGTTTGACCCCGAGCGCGCCTCGGCGACGCTCGCAGGCATCGAGGTCTTCAAGAACGGCGTCCCCACGAGCTTCGACAAAGCCACGGCCTCCGAAGCAATGAAGGCTGATGAAGTCTTGGTTACCGTAGATTTAGGTGCAGGTGAGGGTAAAGCAACTTTCTATACCTGTGATTTCTCCTACGAGTATGTCAAAATCAACGCAGAGTACACGACGTAGCACATAAAGGGACAGCAATGAAGCGAGCGATTCTAGTTGCAGTGATAACGGCACTGGGCGGGGCAAATGCCCTTGCGACACCGGCGAACAAGGCGGCTCTGAGCGTGCGCTACGGGCGGTTCCTACCCGCACGCCTCGACGCCTGCGTGACCTGCCACCAGAGTGCTCCCGGCACCAATCAGGGGGTGACTCTCGAAGAGTTCCCACACAACTCGTTTGGCGCACGCCTCAAGGCCATCGCCGACGTTCTCAAGAAATCTGGGCAGCGTGCTGACCTTGGGCGGCGGGCTGAGAAGATCGCGGGCGAGGACAGCGATGGCGATGGCGTGGCCAATGAGACCGAGCTCCTGCTGGGCCACAACCCCGGCGATGCCAAAGACAAGCCCATCACGGCGGAGCTGGCCGGACTGGCGAAGCTCAAGCCTGCCTTCACCGCCTTTCGCAGCGAGTATCGTTGGCAACCCTTTGAGAGCGTCGTCGCACCTGCGGTGCTAAGCAAGGGGGGTAACCCCATCGATGCTTTCCTTGCCGTCGAGCAGCAGAAACGGGGGCTGGCCGTCCAGCCACCTGCCGACAAGCGAACACTCCTGCGGCGGGCGACCCTGGATCTCACGGGGCTCGTGCCAACGCCAAAAGAGATCGAGGCGTTTCTGGCGGACAAATCGCCGGGTGCCTATGAGAAAGCCGTAGATCGCCTGCTAGCATCGCCGCGGTATGGCGAGCGCTGGGGGCGGCACTTTATGGATGTCTGGCGGTACTCGGACTGGGCGGGCTGGGCCGATGGCGGGCAGATTCGCGATAGTCAGCCGCATATCTGGCGCTGGCGGGACTGGATTGTCGAGTCGCTCAATGCCAACAAGGGCTACGACAGGATGGTTCAAGAGATGCTCGCCGCCGATGAGCTGGCCCCCGCTGACCCACAAGCGCTCCGGGCCACGGGCTTTCTGGCGCGCAACTACAAATTGCTGAGTCGGGAGCAGTGGCTAGAGGACACGGTCAACCACACGTCGAAGGCGTTTCTAGGGATCACGATGCACTGTGCCAAGTGCCACTCGCACATGTACGACCCCATCCCGCAGACCGACTACTACAAGTTCCGAGCGATCTTCGAGCCACACCGGGTGCGCCAGGATCGCGTGCCCGGTGAGCTAGACACCGCCAAAGACGGCCTCCCACGGGTCTACGATGCGGACCCTAAAGCACCGACCTATCTCTTTGTCCGTGGCGATGAGCGCAATCCGGATAAGTCGAAGGCTCTGGAGCCGGGTGTCCCGGAGGCGCTCGGGGGCAAGCTCACGATCCAGCCCGTGGCGCTACCCGCCGCCGCTACCGCGCCGGACCGACGGGAGTTTGTCCAGCGTGATCTACTCAGCGCCAGCAACGTCGCGCTCCTCGCTGCCTTCCGGGCGCAGGCCGCCAAGCCCAGCCCCCTCGCCGATGCTGAGGTAGTGCTGGCGCAGGCAAGACACAAGGCGCTCTTGGCCATTCTTGAAGTCGAGACAACCAGCACCAAGGCCGCTGCGGAGCTGACGGTCCAAGCCCAGCGTGAGGTCGCCGTCGCCGAGGCACGCAAGAACGTTCTCGCCGCCGATGCGAAGAAGCGCCCCGAGGCACAGAAAGCGCTGGAGACTGCGGAGGCCGCGCTCAAGCAGCCGCTCACGGCCAGCTACACACCGCGCTTTACGGCCTACCCTGCTGAGAGCTCGGGGCGGCGGCTGGCGCTGGCACGCTGGCTGACGGACAAGCAGAACCCACTGACAGCACGCGTCGCGGTCAACCATGTCTGGCTACGGCACTTCGGGCAGGCGCTCGTTCCCAGTGTCGCCGACTTCGGGCGCAATGGCCGCAAGCCCACTCATCCCCAGCTCCTGGACTATCTGGCGGATCGGTTCATGGCCAGCGGCTGGGACCTCAAGGCGCTCCACAAGCTGATTCTCACCAGCGCCGCCTACCAGCGCGACAGCCACGCGACGCCCGAGAATCTCAAGCGCGACCCCGACAACCTCTACCTCTGGCGCAAGAGCCCCCTTCGCCTGGAGGCCGAGGCTGTCCGCGATAACGTGCTCTTCGCCGCCGGGCACCTTGATGAAACACGAGGGGGCGCTGAGATCGACCAAAACGCTGCCCTGACATCGCAGCGCCGGAGTATCTACCTCCGAAACGCCGCCGAGAAACAGTCCGAGCTGATGCAGATCTTCGACGGCCCCAGCGTCACCGAGTGCTACGAGCGCAAGCCATCGGTCATGCCCCAGCAAGCCCTTGCGCTTGCCAACAGCGAGCTGGCCCTGCGGGAAGCCCGTGCGCTGGCAAAAGAGCTGGCCAACCTCTCCCACCCCCAGCCCCTCCCTCCCCCGAGCAGTCGTCCCTCCTTGGGGAAGAGAGGGGAGCCAGACAGTATCGTTTCCCCTTTCCCACGCCCAGAGGGCACCCGGAACGAGCGCCTGGGAGAGGGGCTAGGGGAGAGGTTATCCAACGCGCCCATCTTTGTCAAGAACGCCTTCGAGCGGATTCTCTCCCGCCCGCCAAGCACAACCGAGGCCCAGGAATGCCTGCGCTTTCTGGCGGTCGGTGGCGAGGCCAGCCTTCAGCGACGCTACGAGAACCTGGTGCTGGTTCTCTTCAATCACAACGACTTCGTGACGGTGAGATGAGAGCTTTTAACCTCTCCTCCCCAACCCTCCTCTCCCGGGCAGTCGCAAGCTCCTTGGGAAAGGAGGGAGCCGGAAGGTGGATTGTATGAATGAAAGTAAGTGGCAGATAGTCAAGGGACAAAAAGTGACCGAGGGTAAAGTCCTTCTGGCGCGGCAGATGCGCGAGGAGATGACACCCACCGAGGCAATGCTCTGGGAGCACTTGCGCGGCAATCGCCTCGCGGGGCTAAAGTTTCGTCGCCAGCAGGTCATTGATGGTTTTATCGCCGATTTCTATTGTCATGCGGCAGGTTTGGTGGTCGAGGTCGATGGCTCAATCCACAACCCCGCCTACGATGCCGAACGCGACCGAATCCTCGGAATCCGCCAATTGACGATTCTGCGAATCACCAATGAGCAAGTAAATGACGATATAGATTCCGTTCTGGAACAAATAGTTAGTACGGCTCAAACACAGCTCCGCTCTCCCCTTTCCCAGCGAGGAACGAGCGCCCGGGAGAGGGGTGCCGAGGAACGAGGCGGGGAGAGGTTACTCGGGGAGAAGTTAACATGAAACGATCATCACTCTCGGATACCGGAATGGGCATGACGGGCCTGGCGCTCGGGGCGCTATTGCAAGGTGACGCTTGGAAGAAGCAGATTGCGCGGGGAGCGACGGGGAGGCCGCCGCGCGCCAAGTCGGTGATCTGGATCTTTCTGTGCGGCGGGGTCAGCCACCTGGAGAGCTTCGATATCAAGCCAGAGCTCAATAAATATGCGGGCAAGTCCATCGAGGAGACGCCCTACAAGGCCGTGCTCGACCCCAAGCGGGTCAATGCCAATATCGTGGGCGGCAACCCGAACCATGGCAACCGCAAGACCATCATGCCGCTCCAGACGGGCTACAAAAAGTACGGCCAGTGCGGATTGGAGGTGGGCGACTGGTTCACCCATATCGGCACCTGCGCCGACGATCTGGCTGTGGTTCGCTCACTCTGGACCCTGGACAACGACCACGGGGCGCAGCTGACTTTTCAGACGGGTCGCCATGTCCGCGAGGGCGCACACCCGACTGTCGGCTCCTGGGCTTGCTACGGCCTTGGCACGCTCAACGAGAACCTGCCCAAGTATGTCGTGTTGGGCACCCCGACCGGCGACTGCTGCGGCGGCGCGTGGACCCACGGCGCGTCGTATCTCGGGCCCCAGTACGCCGGTGTCAAGCTCAGCGCCGACCCCAAGAAGCCCCTGCCGTTTTTGAAGCCCGCCGATAACTTGACTGCCGAAGAGCAAGCGGCGAACTTCTCGCTCATGGGCCGCCTTAATCGCCTCGCGGGGATCGACTACCCCGACGACAAAGACCTCCAGGCGCGGATCAAGGCCTACGAATTAGCGTTCCAGATGCAGACCTCCGTCCCCGAGACCCTCCAGCTCGAAAAAGAGTCGGCGGAGACCAAGGCGCTCTACGGGCTCGATCAGCCGCACACGAAAGCCTTCGGCGAGCAGTGCCTCGCGGCCCGGCGGCTGGTCGAGCGCGGGGTTAGGTTTGTCCAGCTCTTCCACGGCGGCGGCGGCGGCGGTGCCTGGGACGCGCATAGCGACGTGAAAGGCAACCACACCACGCTAGCGGCACAAGTAGACAAGCCCATCGCGGGTCTGCTCAAGGACCTCAAGCGGCGCGGCCTGCTCGACGAAACCCTGGTGGTCTTTGGCACCGAGTTCGGGCGCACCCCCGGCGCGGAGGGCACGGGCCGCGACCATCACCCGCAAGGCTTCTGCGCCTGGCTGGCGGGCGGCGGCGTGAAAGGCGGGATCACCCACGGTGCCACCGACGAGCTCGGTTTCTACGCCGTCGAGAACCCCCACTACCTCACCGACATCCACGCCACGGTGCTGCACCAGCTCGGCCTCGACTCCCGCAAGCTCGAAGTGCCGGGCAGAAAGCGCCTCGAAATCGACCACGGCCAGCCCATTCGGGAGATACTTGCGTAGCCCGGAACGGGCTTTGTTTGAACTGCAGACGCCCCATTCATGGGGCGGTAGGAGAAATGTTTGATGCCAGAGCAGATTGCGGCGACGTTGATTCAGGCGCTGCCTTATATCCGGATCTTTGCCGGGAAGACGATTGTGATCAAGTACGGCGGCAATGCCATGATCGACGAGGAGCTGAAGAAAGCGGTGATGCGCGACTTGGTGCTGATGCGCTTGGTCGGGATCAACCCGATCCTCGTGCACGGCGGGGGGCCGGAGATCAATGAGGCGATGAAGAAGCTGGGCAAGGAGCCGGAGTTTGTGGCGGGGCGGCGCGTCACGGATGCGGAGACCATGGAGATCGTGGAGATGGTGCTGACGGGCAAGACCAACAAGAGCATTGTCGCGCATCTCAACGGCGAGGGCGTGCAGGCCGTGGGGCTGTCGGGCAAAGACGCCAATTTGTTAATCGCCACCAAGGACACCGACAACGGCGATATCGGGTTTGTGGGTAAGATCGCGCATGTGAACCCGGAGATTATCCACACGCTCACCAATGGCGGCTACATTCCCGTGATCTCGTCGGTGGCGGTGGGCGCGGACGGCCAGGCGTATAACGTCAACGCGGACACCGCGGCGGCGGCGCTGGCGGCGGCGCTCCATGCGGAGAAGCTGATCCTGATGACCGATGTCGAGGGGCTCTATAAAGATTTCTCCGATAAAAGCAGCCTGGTGAGTGAGATCACGACCGCCGAGGCACGGCAGTGGATCGCCGACGGAATTATTGACAAAGGGATGATTCCGAAGCTAGAGGCGTGTGCGAGCGCTGTCGAGGACGGCGTGCCACGGGCGCACATCATCGATGGTCGCCGTGCCCATGCCTTGCTGATCGAGCTCTTCACCGACACGGGTATCGGGACCATGGTGCGCTGAGTTGACGATTCGCGACGCGCGGCCCGACGAAGCCGCGCGGGTCTATGCCATCACGCGCTCGGCCTTTCTGGAGTACGCCGCCGATGTTCCCCCGCCCTCCGCGCTCTTTGAGACAGAGGCAGAAGTGGTAAAAGAGCTGTCGGCGGGCAATCACCACGCGGGCTGGAGGAAGAGGCACGAGCGCACGAGAAGTCGCGCCTCTGGTGCCACGTGCGGCCAAAAGTCAGCCGTAATGTCGCGCTCTACGAGAGTGTCGGCTACGCCCTAAACGGCGAGGATGTGATGGTGCGAAACGGGTTTGTGATCCCGGTGGGAGTGATGGAAAAATGGATTTAACGATTGCAAAAACACAGGACACGGCGCTGATCCACGCCCTCACGCAGGCCGCGTTCGCCGAGTACGGCCGCGAGCCGGGCACGTCCACGGCGCTCAAAGAGACCGAGGAAGCGATTGCAGCGCAGTTTGCGGGGGGGATGGAGGTTCTGGTGGTGTACCAAGCCGCCCCCCTAACCCCCCTCGCCTGCGTCCGCTACCAGTTTGAGGGTGATGCGCTCTACTTCCACCGCCTCTCCGTCCACCCGGACTGTCGGCGGCAAGGACTGGCGAAAAAGCTCGTTGGGCATTTAGAAGCGCTGGCACGCGCACAGGGGCTCTCGCGGCTCACCTGCTCCGTGCGGCTCCAGAAAGCGGACAATGTCGCGCTCTACACCGGACTCGGCTTCCAGCTCCTCGGTGAGCGAAGTGTCTGCCGCGACGGCACCGCTGTCACGACGGGCGATTTTGAAAAGAGGCTGGTGTAAAGCAATGGAAATCAATTGGGCAAAGATGGTTCCGGAACTGACAGTATCGGATTTAGAAACGAGCCTTGCATTCTACACACTTTTAGGATTTCACGTGCTGTTCGTCCGCGAGGGCTTTGCCTACCTAGAGTTTGAGGGAGCACAGCTCATGCTGGAGCAGTTTCAGGAGTCGGGCTGGAACGTCGGGGTCTTGGAAAAGCCTTACGGACGCGGCGTGAACTTCCAGATTGAGTGCGTCAATGCAACCGCAGTGCGCGACCAAATGGTGCAGGCGGGCTATGTCCTCTACCGCGATCTCAAAGACACTTGGCGGCAGACCGGCGACACGATCTCAGGTGCGCGGGAGTTTCTGATCCAAGACCCCGACGGCTACTTGCTGCGCTTCGCCGAGGAGCTGGAGAACAGATAGATGTACATCCCGCCGCATTTTCGCGTAGACGACTCCGAGACACTCACAGCGTTTATATCTCTCTTTAGCTTTGGAAGCCTGGTGACAGTTATCAACAGTGAGCCATTTGCGACGCACCTGCCGCTGCTCTATCAGCCCGAGACCAACAC
>JAPLCP010000194.1 GCA_026392155.1 Armatimonadota bacterium
CAAGTGCCCGGTCTTCTGGTTATCAAAGAAGCGAAACGAGAGTTTTTGCAGATGATCGAAGATGCGCCGCCGTAGCTCGGTCTCGATCGAGATTCCCAGCACGTGCCCCCAGTAGTTCACGACATACTGAAGCCCCGTGTTCACCAAGTAGATCATCAGTAGCCCGACCGCGGCGCTGAGAATCAGCCCCCAGTTGGAGCTAGGCAGGAGCTTGTCCACGAAGTACTTCACGGCCAGCGGGAACGCCAGCTCCAGCAGCCCCGAGATCACGGCGCAGGAAAAATCAATCAGAAACAGGCGGCGGTGGGGGCGGTAGTAGGAAAAAAACTCACGAAGCATAACCTATTCATACCGTCGCGAGCACGATCAGTTCCCTATATGTTGTATTGCCAGTGAGTCGGTTGCGCCGAAGGTCTTCAGAAGCTCTGCTTCACAGTGTACTTCCTTCTGCGTGCCCCGCGTTATTACGCCCGGAAGCCGCGCCCGGAGTGCTTGAAGCTCAGGGAGGGAGAGTTGGCGAATCTCGCGCAGGTTTGTGGAAACTCAATCATGAGCGAATTGTAGGCCATCTCTCCGGGTTCGTACCACTCACCCACCTCCCTTCCCCGGAAAGCTCCTTCGTCGCGGGAAGGAAGGCCGCATCTCCTCTATCCCCTCTTCCCAACGAGGAACGAGTGTGGGGGGAAGAGGGGACGGAGCGAGCTTGCGAGCATCCTGGGGAGATGGCCCGAAGGGGCTATAATAATCCATGTCGTCTGATTCCTCTGAGATCATTGTCCCGGGGCGCGCTGACTTTATCGCCGCCAAGCCGACGCCCTCGGTGATCCGGGTGGCGCAGAAGTGCAGCAACACGATTGTGGGCGTGCTGGGCATCAGTGGCGTGGACTACGATCAAGACGAATTAGAGCGGTTTCGGGCGCTCTCGGGGGAGCGCGTCTTGCTGACGCCCAACCACCCGACGAACTCTGATCCGGCACTGCTCTTTCATCTCTCCGCACAGGTCAAGCAGACCTTCCATTTCCTTGCCTGCCGCGAGGCCTTCGATGCGTGTTTGGGGCTCTGGGGGCACCTCATCAAGCGGCTCGGGGCGCACTCGGTGATCCGGGGAACGGCAGACCGTGCGAGCTTCCGCGCCACCCGTGAGCTGCTCGCCAGCCACGCCAGCAAGCTGGTGATCTTCCCCGAGGGCGAGGTCTACTCCCAGAACGACACGCTCCTGCCCTTTCACGACGGCGTCTTTCAGCTCGCGTTCTGGGCGCTGGAAGACGCGCGCAAGGACGATGAGACGGCCAATCTCTTTATCCAGCCCGTGGCGCTGAAGTACAAGTTCACCACCGACATGCGCCTGCCGATTCTCTTCTCCCTCAACCGGCTGGAGCACTTCACCGGCTCCCCGATTCCAAGCGATGCGGGCACCTACGAGCGCCTGCGTGGGATTGGGTTTGCCATGTTGCGCTCGCTGGAGAAAGAGTACCGCTTGCCGTCGCCCAAAGATAAAGACGACGATTTAGAGTCGGACTTCACCCCCCGGCTCACGGCGATCAAGGAGGCGATCTTGCAGCGCGTCGCGCTGGCGGCGGGAATCCCTGACCCACGCGGCGAGACGCTTCCTGAGCGCATGCGGACACTCATTCACGCCATTGAGATCGTCACTCGGGACGAGCACGATCTCTCTGTAAAGACGCCCTACGACACTGAGCTGCGCCGCCTGCAGCGCGAGCGTGCCCGACCCCTCCTGCGTGATCTGGACCGCATCGCCAACTGGATCGCGGTCTACGATGGCTACGTCCGAGAAGACCCCACTCCGGAGCGCCTCTTTGACATGCTGGTTCGTCTGGAGCGTGAGTGCTTTGGCAAGTCTCTGCTCACCGGCCCCCGCCGCGCCCGCGTCCGCCTGCCGGAGCCCATCAACCTAGGAGACCGACTCGCCGCCTACAAAGCCGCCCGCCGCGCCGAGGTACGTGCGGTTGCCAAAGAAGCCGAAAAGCGCATCTTCACTGAGCTACGGAGCAGCTAGGTGAAGCGACAAAAGCAGCAACTTGCTGGTAACGATATTCATAGTGTAATGGTCTGGTACTCACAGCGGTTGCGCCAAGTAGTGTGGTGCCAGCGAGTCACTCTCGGTGTAGGGATGCTCTTTATGGGGGGGCTTCTATCTTTTTGTCCAGGGTAAGTATGGCGAATCGCGTTTCGTTAACCTCTTCTTGACCTTATGTCTCATAGGGATTATCGTCGGGTTGAGCTTGGCGGTGCTTCGTGTTTTGCGAAAATTCCTCATTGTTCGGACATTACACGAGCTACGGGATAAGCAACTTCTCGCCAGCGCAGAGTGGCCTTAAGCACTCCCAAAACTGATCGCATTGTTGGAGCAAATTGGGGGCTGGCCAAGCAACGAGCCGCTGTGGCTTTGGTGGTGGCGAACGAGTCAGCCCATTCTCATCCGCTGGCTTCCTCGATTGCAGCCCGGCGAACTTGGGGCTCGCGAGTGTCGGACGCTTCGCAGGCTGTTGGGCTTCAATCAACTCTATGAGGACTTGCAGGTGGCGATTCTTCTAGCACTGGGAACGGCGCGGGACTGTCTGCGGGAGCTGGGCGAGCCTGTGTCCCGCCGGTTGGAGCGGCGGGACTAGAGAGCTAAAGCTACGAAGGCCGCTTCGGGCCATCCCGAATTTTCTGGGCCGGGTATCCTTTAGAGGGGGGCTTTGTAGCGGAGCCTGCGACGCTCTTTAGTCCCGCCGCTCCAACCGGCGGGATAGGGGGGCGGAACTTTCACTATCGTTATAGGGTTATAGTACCGATTATCCGTGGGGTATAATGGGCCGGGCGGGGACTCCGCCCCCTGGCAAGGAGACTGTTTTATAAGATGGCAAAGGGCCAGACGGCTGCGCTAGACGCGGCCAAGTACCGCCGGTTCTATGAGCAAATGGTGCACATCCGTGAGTTTGAAGAGGAGTGTCTGCGGGCATTCCAGCGCGGAGGACATGGCATCGGAGGCTACCTGCACCTCTACTCAGGTGAAGAAGCTATTGCCGTAGGAATCATTGGCGCACTCGATCAAGCGGCAGGCGACTGTTTTATCGGTCACTACCGCGACCATGCGTACGCACTCGCAGCAGGTTCCCCCCCCGGCCCCGTGATGGCGGAGATCTGTGGTAAGTACGATGGCTGCTCAAAAGGCAAGGGCGGCTCGATGCATATCTGTGATGCAGAGCGCGGCTTTTTTGGCGGCTACGGCATTGTCGGTGGCAACGTCCCGATCGCGCTGGGCTTGGGCTACGCGCTCAAGTACCGCCAGCAACCCGCCGTTGCGGTCTGCTTCTTTGGCGATGGCTCCATGAACCAGGGCGCTTTCCACGAGACCCTGAACATGGCGCAGCTCTACAAAGTCCCCGTGATGTTTGTTCTGGAGAACAATGGCTACGCGATGGGCACCAGTATCGAGCGCTCCCATGCCAACACCGATCTGACGGATCGTGTGAGCAGCTACAACATGAACCGCAAGAAAATTGACGGCCAGAATATCGTCACCGTGCATGAAGAGGTCAGCCAGATCGTCGCGGACATGAAGAAGAACCCCGCCCCGTTCTTTCTGGAGTGCGATACCTATCGCTTCCACGGGCACGGTGCCGCCGACGAGGCAAAACAGACCGTGGTCTACCGGACGAGAGCTGAGATTGAGGCCGCAAAAGCAAACCGTGACCCGATTGCTATCGCTGCTGAGATCTTGCTGGCCGAAGGGATTCTTACCGAAGACGACATTCAGAGCATCCATGATGAGGGTGTGCGAATCGCCAAAGAGGCCGTGCAGTTCTCCGACGATTCCCCGGTTCCCCCTGCTGACGAGCTACTAAAGGATGTCTACGCATAATGGCAAAACTACGCTACATTGATGCTTTGGCGCAGGGCATTCGTGAGGAAATGCGCCGTGACCCCCGTGTCTTTCTGGTGGGCGAGGAAGTCGCACAGTACCAGGGGACACTTGAGCTCTCGAAGGGCTTTTTAGAGGAGTTTGGGCCTCTGCGAGTGGTGGATACCCCCATCTCGGAGGTCGGGATTGTCGGTCTGGGAATTGGCTCCGCGATGGCGGGTCTGCGCCCCATCTGCGAGATGATGCGCATGGACTTCGCCACGCCCGCCTACGACCAGATCGTCCAGCACGCCGCCAAGATTCGTTACATGTTTGGTGGCCAGTTCCAGGTGCCCATGGTCATCCGTGGTCCCAGCGGTGTCGGCTTGCAGCTCTCTGCCCAGCACTCGCAGGCCATTGAGGTGCTCTTTGCCCACGTTCCCGGTCTGAAAGTCGTTGTCCCAGCGACTCCCGCGGACGCCAAGGGGCTGATGATCTCGGCGATCCGGGACAATAACCCGGTGATGGTCTTTGAGTCGCTGCGCATGTACTTCACCAAGCCCGATGAGCTTGAAGCCATCCAGCCTGGCCTCAGTGAAGTGCCCGACGATCCTGATTTCTCGGTGCCTATCGGCGAGGCAAAAGTCCTGCGCAAAGGCAAAGATATCACCCTCGTGGCCTACTCCTGGATGACCATTCAGGCACTGAAAGCCGCCAATGCGCTCGCAAAAGAGGGTATCTCTGCCGAGGTGATTGACCTGCGCTCCCTCCTGCCGCTCGACATGAACACGGTGTTGGCCTCAATCAAGAAGACCCATCGCGCTGTGGTCATTCAAGAGCAGTGGCCCCTCTATGGCTGTGCCGCAGAGATCTCCGCCCAGATCGCCGAGCGTGCGTTCTATGACCTAGACGCACCCGTTCTGCGTGTGACGGGAGCCTTTGTGCCGATGCCCTACGCCAAGAACCTTGAAAATCTCGCCTTCCCAACGGAAGTGGATATTGTCGCGGCGGCAAAACGTAGCCTGGGAGGCAAGTAAGCGATGGCAGCGATCATCATGCCCAAGATGGGCGATGCAATGGAGGCGGGCGTCATTGTCCAGTTCCTCAAAAAAGTCGGTGATACGGTAGTCGCAGACGATGCGGTGTTCGAGATCGAGACCGATAAGTCGAATGTGGAGGTGCCCGCAGGTGAGGCCGGGGTTGTCCATCAGATCCTCGCCGCCCCGGGCGCTGAGGTCAAGGTCGGTGATCCGGTTGTGATTATCGGCCAAGGCGCACCGCCCGCAGGAGGCAGCGCACCCGTTGCCGCCACTCCGGTTGTGGCATCCCCCGCCGCTGAGACGGCGACTGGGCACCCCCTGGGTACGGTAAGCGAAGAGGTTAAATCTGTGTCGGTTGCGGCACCGGTTGTCGTGGTAACGGATCCCGCCAAACCCTACGGCGATAGCTACGTTGGCCAATTGCCCGAGGGACTCGGCGGCTCGGCATCGGTTCTGAGCGATCCCATCGAACTCGAAGGCTCCCCCAATCTTGGGGGCGGGGGGGGCGGTGACACTCGGGTCAAGGCCTCGCCTCTGGCCCGTGCGATTGCGGCAGCCAAGGGCGTCAACCTGGCGAGTATCAGCGCTGCGGGAACCATCACGGCAGCGGATGTTGAGGCGGCGGCTAAAACCTCTGGCTCTCCCAATCTTGGGGGCGCGATTGCCGATGAGGTCGAGGTGCAGTCCTACAACGGCATGCGTAAGACCATCGCGCGGCGCCTCACGGAGAGCAAGCAGCAGATCCCACACTTCTATGTCACCGTCGAGGTGGACATGGAAGCGCTTCTCACGCTACGCGAGCAAGTGAACGCAAGCGGCGGCGCGGTGAAGGTCTCCGTCAACGACTGTCTGCTCAAGGCCGTTTCTGTGGCCCTGCTCGCTGCGCCTAACGTCAACTCCAAGTTCGACGACAACAAGCGCTTGGTGAGTAAGAACCACCATATCGGCTTTGGAGTCGCGCTTGAGGATGGCTTGATTGTTCCTGTGGTGCGCAATGTGCAGGCCCTGAGCCTGCGCCAGGTCGCCGCTGCGAGCAAGCCGCTGATCGAGAAGGCACGCGCCGGGAAGCTCCAGCCCGCGGACTACATGGGCGGGACGTTCACCATCTCCAACCTGGGAGCGGTCGCGGAGGTTGAGAACTTCGCTGCGATTGTGAATCCGGGCGAGGGCGCGATCTTGGCCGTGTCGAGCACGCGCACGGTAGCCGCCGTGGTGAACGGACAGGTCGTGCCGCGCAAGCGCATGAAAGTCACCCTCTCCGCCGACCACCGTGTGGTAGATGGAGCCGATGGCGCGGCGTTCCTTGGGGCGCTGAAGAAAGCTATCGAGAACCCTCTGGAGCTGCTTCTGTAATGCACAAGGCACTTACCAACAAGCCGGTATTCGATGTCGACAAAGCCCTCTGGCGGATGCGGGAGTGGAAATCACTCCCCACTCCGCCGGGGATGGACCGGATCGTCGTGGAGTGGTGCGTCACCTACGGCCCGAAGGTATTTATCTATCCCGCCGTCAAGCGCATCCTGGGCTTCGATACCTGCGAAGGCTACGGCGATGGGACGTCGGATGAGCGCTGGGCGGACTTGCTGGAGTTTGAGTACGTCCCGCAGGTCGTGAAAGCCCTTGAAGACGCGGGTTACCGGGTGCAGACCATCTGCGCCGACCAGCGCCCCGTCCAGGCGATGCGCCAGCGCCGCCGCGACACCGAGAAGCTCGCCGCCTCGCGCGGTGCGCATCACGCGCACCACTAACGGCCCGGCTAAAATATAAAACGCCTCGCGCCTCTTTGGAGACGCGGGGCGTTTTTGTGTTTGGGGGGTTCGGGTGGGGCAAACGCAAAAAGCCCCACACTCCATAAAGAGCGCAGGGCTTTCTTAATCTCCCCTCCTTTTCCCCTTCCTCCCAGGATTGGGAGGAGGGGGCGGGGGAGGAGGGCTCCCCGGAGGAGGGCTAGTGATCGTGGTGGTGATCGCCGCCACCGGCTGCCGGGGGCTCCGGCTTCTCGACCACGAGGGTCTCGGTGGTGAGGATCATGCTGGCGATGGACGCCGCATTGGCTAGGGCGGAGCGGCTGACCTTGACCGGGTCAATCACGCCAAAGCCAACCATGTCGCCGTACTCCTCGGTCAGGGCGTTGAAGCCGTGTCCCTTGGCAAGGCTCTTGACCTTGTTGACCACGACGGAGCCTTCCAGCCCGGCGTTGGCAGCGATGGTGCGAAGAGGCGACTCCAGGGCCTTGCGGACAATGTCCACACCGACCTGCTCGTCTTTATCGTCCACAACCACACTGTCAAGATCCGCGATGACGTTGATGAAGGCCACGCCACCACCGGCGACGATTCCCTCTTCCACCGCCGCGCGTGTGGCGGAGAGAGCGTCCTCGTAGCGGTGCTTCTTTTCCTTCAGCTCGGTCTCGGTGGAAGCGCCCACCTGGATCACGGCAACGCCACCGGCTAGCTTGGCGAGTCGCTCTTGGAGCTTCTCTTTGTCGTAGCTGGAGTCGGTGTTGTCAATCTGCTTGCGGATCTGGTTGATACGGCCCTTGACCGCGTCTGAGTCTCCGTTGCCTTCGACCACCGTGGTGTTGTCCTTGGTGACGACGATCTTCTTGGCCTGGCCTAGCATGTCGAGCGTGACGCTCTCCAGCTTGAAGCCTAGGTCCTCGGTGATGAACTTGCCACCCGTGAGGATCGCCATGTCTTCCATCATGGCCTTGCGGCGGTCGCCAAAGCCAGGAGCCTTGACGGCAACCACGTTCAGAATTCCACGAATCTTGTTGACCACCATGGTAGCCAGCGCATCGCCATCCAGATCCTCAGCCACGATCACCAAGGGGCGACGGGTCTGCATAACCTGCTCTAAGATCGGAACAAGATCAGCGGCGAGGCTGATTTTCTTCTCGTAGTAGAGAATGAAGGCGTTCTCGAAGATACCTTCCATGCGCTCGGTGTCGGTGACGAAGTAGGGGGAGATGTAGCCCTTGTCGAACTGCATACCCTCGACGATCTCAAGCGTGGTATCGCGGCCCTTGGACTCCTCGACGGTAATGACGCCGTCCTTGCCCACTTTGTCCAGCGCATCGGCGATGATCTCACCGATCTCGGTGTCGTTGTTACCCGAGATTGCAGCGACCTGTGCGACCATCTCGCCGTCTACCGGGATTGCATTGGCCTTGAGAGCGGCAACCGCCACCTCAACCGCCTTGTCAATTCCCTTCTTCACGGAGAGGGGAGCGCCACCGGCGGCGACATAGCGAAGGCCTTCGTTGACAATAGACTGTGCCAGCACGGTAGCTGTTGTTGTACCATCACCGGCGATATCGTTGGTCTTGCTGGCGACTTCTTTCACGAGCTGAGCGCCCATGTTCTCGAACTTATCTTCCAGCTCGACTTCTTTTGCGACCGTCACGCCGTCTTTGGTGATCGTGGGGGAGCCCCACTTCTTCTCGATCACAACATTGCGTCCGCGAGGTCCTAGGGTTACCTTGACCGCGTTGGCGACCGCATTGGCCCCACGCTCCAGAGCGCGGCGTGCCGCCTCGTCAAAAAGCAGTTCTTTACTTGCCATAGTTTTTATTTTCCGTTACTTAATCGCGTAGATCTGATCCTCATCGAGGATCATCACGGTCTCGTTGTTGAGCTTGAACTCAGTGCCGCCGTACTTGCTGTAAACAACAAGATCGCCAACTTTTACATTGAGCGCGTTGCGCTCGCCGCTGTCTAGGACGCGGCCATTGCCTACCGCAATCACAATGCCTTCTGTTGGCTTGGTCTTAGCCGTGTCGGGGAGGAAGATCCCTCCAGCCGACTTCTCGTCGGACTCCGACGGCTTGACCACGACTTTGTCACCCAGGGGTCGAATTGTCATAGTTTGCTTTCACTCCAAAATTAGCAGTCTTGGCTTCAGAGTGCCAACGGGTATTATATCAATTGTCGCAAAAAAATCAAGAGATTCTCGGAGGTTTTCTCCGAAGCTTTTTCCTAAGACAAGTTGTAATTTTGGGTGGTGTATTATTTTTTCTCTTTAAGCGATTATAATAGTGTGGCGGCGGATGCTGCCTCAAAATAATGATCTCTCTTTAGAGGAGCTACTCTAGCATGTTTTCTCGTCTGGCCGCTGCGGCGGCCCTTGCTCTCATCTTGCCATCCGCTGTGCTGGCACAGCCACCGACGCCTCCGCAAGGCACTCGGCCTCAAGGTGGACCACCGCCGGGACAGGGCGCTCCACCCTCGGCACCAGGGAAGCCCAAGCCCTACGCCGATGTGATCACCAAAGAGGCGAAGTCGGATCTGACGGGGCTCTTTAAGACGCATCAGATAGACGACAAGTACTACTTTGAGATTCCCAAGTCCGCTCTTGGCAAAGAAGTCATGTGGGTGACGACTCTTGAGCGCTCGTCGGCGTTCTACGGCTTTGGTCAGACCGAGGTGCAAGACCGCGTGGTTCGCTTCGAGAAGCGCGGCGATAAAGTCCTGATGCGCGGCGTGAGCTACCGAATCCGGGCCAACGAGAACCACGGCGATGTGAAGCGTGCGCTGGAGAAAGGCAATATCGAGCCCATTCTGGCGATCTACACGGTTCTGTCCTACGGCGATGGCGAGTCTATGGTGATAGATGCCTCGCCGCTGATCTACTCCAGCCTCTTTGGCGCGAGCTTTGATCCTAGTCGCAGCTTTATCGAGAGCATGAAGTCCTTCCCCCAGAACGTGCTGGTGAAAGTCACCGGAACGCGTGCGGGTGGCGGCGCTCCTCCTAGCCCCTTTGGTGGAGGGGCTCCGGCAGGCGGCGCCTCGGAGACGGTGGTGATCAACCACAATATCGTGATGCTTCCCGAGAAGCCCATGCTACCGCGTCTCTTTGATAGCCGTGTGGGCTGGTTTGCCACTAGCTATCAAGAGCTGGGGGGATCGGAAAATAAAGTCAAAGATGTGACGATCATTGACCGCTGGCGCTTGGAGAAAAAAGACCCTAGCGCGGCGCTCTCCGAGCCGGTCAAGCCGATCACCTACTACATGGGCAGCGAGATCCCTGCCAAGTGGAAGCCATTTATCAAGAAGGGGATCGAGGCCTGGAACCCGGCCTTTGAGAAGGCGGGCTTTAAGAACGCTGTGGTCTGTCGCGATATTCCCAGCAAAGAGGAAGACCCCGAGTTCGACGATGAGGACATCCGCTACACTATGGTGCGCTGGCTGCCCTCGGGCGTAGAGAACGCCTATGGCCCCCATCTCTCGGACCCGCGCACAGGCGAGATTCTCAACGGGAGCCCGAAGATCTTCCATAATATCCTGAGCCTGGTGCAGAACTGGTACTTTGTGCAGGCGAGCCACTCCGACCCGCGTGCTCGCAAGCTGCCGTTCCCGGAAGACCTTACGGGCGAGCTCTTGGCCTACGTGGTCACCCACGAGGTTGGGCATACGCTGGGCTTTCCGCACAACATGAAGGCTAGCTCGTCGGTGCCTATCGCGAATCTGCGCGACCCAAAGTGGACCGCGCAGTGGGGCACGACGCCCTCGATCATGGACTATGCCCGCAATAACTATGTTGCGCAGCCCGAGGATAAAGTAACCCAGCTCATGCCTAAGATCGGGATGTACGATCACTTTGCGGTGGAGTGGGGCTACTCGGTCTTTCCCGGCGTGAAGACATCTGAGGATGAGAAGACCTATCTTAATGCGATTGCTAATCGGCAGATGACCAACCCGATGCTGCGCTTTGGCAATCCCTCCGGCGATGATCCGGGCCGCCAGACGGAAGACATTGGGGCCGACGGGGTCGAGGCGACTCGGCTGGGAATGAAGAACCTGGAGCGGACGCTGGGCTGGCTTGCGTCGGCGACTCTCAAGTCCAACGAGGATTTCTCCGATCTGGACGCGATGTACAACGAGGTTCTGGGCCAGCGCTCGCTGGAGCTAGGCCATGTGCTCACGATTGTCGGCGGCGTGACTGAGACGGAGTACCATGTTGGGCAGAGTGGCAATCCCAACTACACGCCCGTTCCCAAGGCGCGTCAGAAAGCCGCCGTTCAGCTCTTCAACGACCTCGTCTTCAAGACAAGCCCGATTCTGGTACGTCCGGACATCACCAGCAAGACCAGCGCAACGGGAACGGTAGACCGGGTGCTCTCTGAGCAGCGGCGCTTTATCAGTGGCCTGCTCAGCGACAGCCGCCTGAACAAGCTCGTGGAGTTTGAGACGACGGCTCCTAAGGCGGCCTACCCGATCAGTGAGCTGCTCACAGACCTCAAGAACGGGATCTTCAGCGAGCTTGCACAGCCCAAGCCCACCACGGATCTCTACCGCCGCAACCTCCAGCGTGCCTACGTGGATGCCCTCGTGGCTAAGCTCGGCCCACCCCCCGCGCCGCCCACGCTTCCTGCGGGCCTGCCTGCCGATCTCGTCCGGCGTGCTCGTAGCAACTCGGGTCCTCTCTCCGGTGAGGCAAAAGTGCAGGTTCGCGCCGCGCTTGGGGAGCTTCAGGCATCGTTGGCTACCGCAAAAGCCAAGACCACAGACCGTGCAACTCTGCTACACATCACGGATTCGTGGAAGCTGATTGACGAGGTTCTGAACCCGAAGAAGTAGGGGCCGTAATCTGGCCCTGCTAGAGTGGCAGGGCCAGATTGTTAGGAATTTAACAGAGCTTGTGTCACATTTGTGATATATGTGCCGTTGGAGAAAAAGAAACGAGGAGGAACTCCAAATGCACCAGGTTGACAAGTCAAAAAGTAATCCTTTGTTGACAAAACAGAATCTCTCTATTCTTAAGACAAGCTATGTAAAAGCACTGCCCCAGCTCTCCGCTCCCCAAAAGCAGCTCTCAGACCAGCGGCTTGCCGTGCTTCAGCGCACAAATGCAGACTTCCAGGGCCAGCTTCAGGGCCTTTTCAAAGAGCAAGGGATAGATCCCAAGAAGCTCAACGATGAGCTGAAGCTGATCTTTGGCCTCAGTGACCCCAAGCAGCAAGAACAAAAACTTACCGAGTTTAAACAGAAAAATGCCTCGTTCTTCTCGGCTGCCCAGAATCGCTTCAATGCCTCAGGTCTCAGTAAGAGTTTGATTTCCCGCTATCCGCTGGGTAAGAACCAGAAGCTGCGTCCTGCCCCTAACCCCGGTGGAGTGATGGTTGAGGACGATCCGCCCCCTCCGCCCCCTCCCCCCGCAAGCTCCGATCTGCGCCTGGCAGCACCGTTTAGTTTTTCGGGACTGAGCGAACGAGGTGATGCTTGTGAGGCAAGTGATCAGGGAAGACTTTCTGCCTTCATTAGCAAGTACATGGATTCGGGGCGGAGAACGGCTTTTGTAGGGCAAGTTCTGATGGTGCCAGCTGGGGTACGTTCGGTAGAGGTCACCTCTGTTTTCTCCGACACCTATTTTTTTGCATCTGCGACAGTAGTGGGTGGCTATGCTTCAGCCGATACACATATTAGCTTGCAGCTCCTTACCGAAGGGAATCAGCTTCTCTCCGAAGATAGACGTACGATGGCGAATGTATCCCTCCCCATTGGGGGGAATGTCTCGGATACGCGTGGACCACAGGGGCCTGCCGTGTCCCTGATCGGGCGCTACAATCGGCCAGATCCGGCACGAGAAGAGCGACTCCATCTTGTACTGACGGTCGAGGCCTGGTGTGGCGGGGGCGGGCTTTTAGGAGGGGGAGGGAGTGCTCGTAGCTTGGGGACGCTGGAGCGCTTCGATGTGCGCCTAGTTCGGTAGCGGGTAGGTATACTGCCTTTGATGAAAATTATTCTGGCGACTCGCAACGCCCACAAGGTCGAGGAGATGCAGCAGCTTCTCCCCGACCTTGAGCTCTTACCTCTCCCCGAGGATGCTCCAGACCCCGAAGAAACGGGCGCGACTTTCCTCGAAAATGCCCGCATCAAGGCCCTCTCTGCCGCGCTGCACACGGGGCTTCCCGCCCTCGCGGATGACAGTGGTATTTGCATAGACGCGCTCGGTGGCGCTCCCGGCGTGCACTCCGCCCGCTGGGTGAGCGAGGAGAACTGGATTCCAGAAGTCTTGAAAAAGCTTGACGGAAAAATAGACGGTGAGCGTAGCGCCCGCTATGTCTGTGCCCTGAGCCTGATGGCTCCCGATGGCACGATCTTGGCGGAGTCCGAAGGCACTTTTGCGGGGCGCATCGCAGGGGAGCCTCGTGGTACCAATGGCTTTGGCTACGACCCGATCTTTCTGGTAGAGCCCGACTACGCGCAGACGGTGGGTGAGATTAGTACCGAAGAAAAACATGCCCGCAGCCACCGTGGCGTGGCCGCACGGGTACTGAAAGAGGCTCTATGAAGATCTGCATTGATCCTGGCCATCCGTCGGAGGTAGGGGAGGGAACCCGCGGCAAGAAGCTTACAGAGATGCGCGCTGCGTGGCTGGTGGCCAAGCGCTTAGAGGCGATTTTAAAGGCCGCCGGGCATGAGACGAAGCTCACCAAGTCCCGTGAGAGAGAGTTTGTCAAGAACCGCAAGCGCGCCGAGATTGCCAACGCCTTTGGTGCCGATCTTCACGTCCGCCTCCACTGCGACTCGGAGGGCGGCACGGGTTTCTGGACGTATTTTCCCGACCGCCAAGGCACCGACTCCACCGGCAAGCGTGGCCCAAGTGGGAGCGTGATCGTGGCCTGTAAAGAAAAGGCTCCAAAGTTCCATGCTGCGCTTGCCGTCGGGCTTAAAGGCGCTCTACGGGATAACGGCTGCCAGCCTGATGTGAGAACTTTTGTGGGAGGCAAGCAAGGCGCACTCACCGGCTCGATCTGGTCGCAAGTGCCGGTGGTGCTCGTCGAGATGTGTGTCCTGAGCAACGCCAAAGATGAGGCCTTTCTCACCTCGGAGAAGGGCCAAGATCAGATGGCGCAGGCACTAGCGGCGGGCGTTGCGGCGGCGTGCGGCTAGGGGAATTAGCCCCAGGAGCGCAAGGGCAAGTGTGTCCGGTTCAGGGATGCTCTGGCCACCGACCACGTCTTGTCCCTTCAGGTTGCCTTTCGAGTCTACGGTGTTGTCCACTTGGAAGTACTGCGCCTGATAGCCACTGATGTCTTTGCCACTCTTGAGAGTGTCTTTCGCATAGGTTAGGTAGCCGTCGGCACTGTCAATAAGCTCCTGACGGTTGACGGAGCCATCGGCGTAGTTGAGCTTAAAGTTAAACAGCCCCTGGCTCAGGTCAAGCCCGAAGTTGGCTTTGCTAGAGTCGAAGTCATTGACAATCTCCCAGAAGGCAAGCTGAAGCCCAGCTTGCTCTCCAAGAGTGTTGGCAACCTGAGGGCTACTGGGATCGGCGGGGTTGCGGTTGGCGTAGTTGTGGTAGAGGAGCGCGAGCGTATCGCTTGCTTTAGGGTCAGGCGTGCTGCTCCAGGGCTGCATAAACCCCTTGGTTGTGCCAAGGTCGTTGCTGGCACCGTTAACAAGCCAGGCTGTGGGCTCGACGCAGAGGGTGTAGAACCAGTCGCTACGGCTAAGATCGAAACCGGTTTGCCCCGACTTGCCGTACTGGGTCTTGAGAAGCCCCGCTCCGCTCTGGACCGTCTCCAGCTGCGTGCCATTGAAGGTCTGGAAAGTCAGTCCCGAGAGAAGGCCACCGCTGGTGCTATTAAGATCTGCGCTACTCTGACCCGTGAAGCTACTCAGGTCGAAGAATAAGTTAGTACGGGACTGTGCAAAAGCAGAGGGAGCGAGGAGCGTGAGAGCTAGAGCAAGGCCCAGAGGAAAGTGAAGGGCATGAGAGTTCATGCCCTAGATGTTTGGTGGGGCAAAGAATGCCCCACACGGTGGGAATTAATGGTTTTTTAGCCCTCGGCTTGCTCTAGCTTGATATCGCCACTCACCGACGAGAGCACGAGCATCGCCCCGGTGCCCTCCCCGATAGACTCGCTGACAATACTCATCCCAGCACCCCGGATCTCTCGCAGGCTACCATCGCTTCCCCGGACCTTGCCACGAAGCTCACCGCTCTTGCTACGCGCTTCGAGGACAGCGTTGGTTTTATAGGGAAGTGTCAGGTGCGTATCGCCGCTGATGGTCGAGAGCACCAGCTTACCTTTAACCAGGCTTGCACGAGGGGCAAAGCTCAGGCTCCCGGAGATGCTGTCCAGAAGCGCTTCTTCGTCAAAGTCGCACTCCTGAATCTTAGTGTCTCCCGAGACCGTGCGGACACTCAGCCGAGTGCAGCTCACCCCACACAGGGTGCTGTCCCCCGAAACGGCAGAGAGAGTAATCACGGGGACAATTGCCTCGTTGAGGGAGATATCGCCGCTCTGACTCTCGCCCTTGAAGCTTGCGCCATCGAGTCGAATGGCCTGAATGTCTCCGGAGGTTGTTCGAGCACTGACAGAGCCTAGCACGCCCTCGATTCCGATATTACCCGCCGTGGTCTCTGCTGCCACATCGCCTGCAATCTCGGCCAGGTGAATGTCGCCCGACTGGGTGGCAGTGACGGCAGCCGCCTTAATGCCCCGCACCGAGAGATCCCCAGAAGGGGAGAGCAGCGAGACTTTGACGCCCTCGGCGGGCACAAAGACTTTTAGGTGGAGCTGGATGCGTTTTGCCTTGACGCTACCACTGACCGTGATTGCGCCCCCGGTGTCACTACTCTCGGTGCTGACCTGCACCGCCTCGGCAACCGCTTGCGCCTCCTCGGGAGTTGCGGACCAGACCCGAAGTGTCCCCGCCGCACGCACCTCGGGGAAGTCGCCGCCCTGGACGGTAATATCGCCGAAGGGATTCTTGATGCGAAGCGTCCCACCCGAAGGCACGTTTAATGTCACTTCGTAGCCCTGCTCCAGAGTCGGCTCGCCCTGGAAGCCTTGCGTGATATCCGAGAGATTGATATCAATACTGCCAATCGAGTCCGTGACTTGTTTGCTTAGCTTCCGCGCTTGCTTGGCGGCGTTGGATGCAAACCGGCCCGCGTCAAAGTCCCGGAAGCTTCCTGCGATGCTCTTGGCACCGGGTAGTCCCTTCAGCGCCTGGTTGAGCGCCCCTATCGGATCGGGTGACTTCTTTGCTTCCTCGATCTGCTCCTCTGCAGCGGCAAGCTGCTGGTCCATCCCCGCCACTCTCTCCCGTGCTGCTGCGATCTTGGCCCGCGCCCGTGCAAGGGTCTCGGTCTCAAAGTCATCTGTCCCCCCCGTCCCCACAGGTGGGGGAGCTTTTTCAGGTTCTGGTGCTGGGGGCGCTTCGGTGGGCTTCTCCATCGCAGCAAGAAGCTGCGAGGCTTCATCGGCGGTGATCTTGCCTTCTTGCAAGAGCTGCAAGATCTTGAGGTTCTCTTCTTTTGACATCGTTTTGGTTCTTTCTAAATTCTAAAGTTCTGCCAAGAGGTGTGCAGCCTCACTGGCGGTAAGGCTTCCCTCTTCCACCTGGCGCAGGATGGTACGGCGACGGGGATTTTCCGGTGCTGCGGTATCGGCTAAAGTGGCTTCCAGAGCATTGACGGCACTATCGAGCTTGGCACGAACCGTGGGGTAGGAGATGCCTAGCATCCGCTCCATATCGCGAATCACGCCCCGGCAGCGCACAAACGTCTCGATAAAGCTCTGGTGCTCCGCCGAGAGTCGCGCGAGCGGTGGGGGAGGGAAGTCTCCACAGAGCCGAGTACGGCAAGCCGTGCAGCTCAGCTCAGAGACACGCAGGGCTTCATCACAGACGGGGCACTGCTGGGGGCTTCGATTCATGAAAATAATCTATCATGAAAATTAATAATGTCAAGAATGATATTGATATTGTTAATTTTAATCCCGCCGGTTGGAGCGGCGGGAGGTCACCGAGGGGAAAAGGGAAGGCGAACCGGAGCGCTACGAAAAGGGAGAGAGGGCCGCGACGTGTCTACATCGAACGCCTTGCCGATATTGTTGCCCGCGAGGTCTTCCAGCAGCGGCGAGGCGACTAAGAAATAGCGACGACTCTGCCAGGGCTTCTGGGGGATGAAGTGCCAGCGGCGCTCAAAGTCCTGTAGGGTTCCTGTGCCCTGCATTTTCTCAACCGTGATCAGCCGCTGCGCCAGAGCGTAGTCCAGCGGCTCGTTAAAGCGCACGATCAGCGGCTCGTGGGTGCCGATTTTAGGAGGTGTGATGTGCCAGCGCGATGGCTCAATCGGGGTGCGGTCGGCCTTGGTCACGAGAAAGCGCTTGCGAAACGGAGCGACGAGTGGCTTTCCGTGGCCATCTTGCCATGTCGCGGCGAGCTCCAGGGTGAAGTGCTTCCCGATCGCAAGAGCGCCGCCGATATCCTCCAGTGGCTTCACGCCTCGCTTGATGCGCCCCGGATCAAAGAGCAGTGTCAGGCGGGTCTGCTCCGGACTCCACAGCTCCTCAGCGATCTCTAAAAACGGCAGATCAACGGGCATGCCATCGGCTTGGAGCAAGCGAATGTGCTGGTACGAGTCTCCACGACTCATCGGAGCGGAGAAGTGAAGATAGAACTTGAGCAGGTTCAGGGGCAGGGTGCTGGCACTCGGGTAGACCTGGAGCACGCGCGTGGGCACAGATGGCGCCGGGGAGGGGAGGCGAAAGCTCGCAGAGGCTGTGCCGGAGACAGCGTAGTAGGTTGTGCCGGGAAGCAATGGGAAGCGTGGCACAAAGACCACAAGCGCTCCCCGTTTCTCCATGCTCCCCGCCATGGGGGTCTCGCGCTGCTCGCCCGCAAAGACACTAAGATCTTTGAGTGGCTGCGGATTCGACAGACCTGAGGCTTCGACGCTCGCCCGGTTGGAGCCTTTTGGGCCCACTACCCAGCGCAGCGTGATGCTCTGGCCTGCCGCTCGCATTACGGCAGAGGCCGGGTTTCGAGGGTCAGCACGCCGCCCTCGTCGCGCCGCAGAACCACGGCGGTCTTGTTGTTGAGCTTATCGAGCTGGTCAATGCCGGTCCAGTCGGCCAGTGTCTCGTAGCCGACGCCTTTTTTATCGGGCACTGGTGCGGTGATCGGCTCGGCTTTCTCAATGCTCTCCGTGACGATCTTCATGACGCCGCGTGCACTATTGGCCATGAGCAGATTCACACGCCCATCTTTCTGATAGGCGATAATGTCCAGGGGGCGGTTTCGATTCCCTAGCTCCGCAATCGTCTTGCCCTGGATCTTAGCACCCGGCTTGATGGCGCTCAGCGGGAACTGCACCAGCGGCGTGCAGGTATAGGCCGCCAGTACATGCGCCTCCTTGCCGATCATAAACGGGACAAACGTGCGGATGGGGGCGCGGGTCTCGAAGCGTCCGTGGGCTCCGTGGTAGATCTCGACGCTCGTCGGGTTGGCGCTGTCCTTGAACGGAAACGGAATCGAGCGCAGGGTTGCGGCAAACTCCTCGTTGGAGAGCCCCGCCACCAGTAAGCGCCCATCCTGAAAGGCCAGATCGGTAATAGACTCCAGCCGAGGATTACTGCGCCCCGGGGTGCCCTCCGCCGGCGCCGCTGGCAGTGCGACTTCGGAGAAGTGTACTTTTTCGAGCGCCACCAGCTCGACCTCACTCTCGCCTTTAACGCGCACCAGGGCGGGAGTCGCCTCAGGGCCACGCCCCCGCGAGACCGACAGATAGATATTGCCCGACACAGGGTTCACCGCCATGTCCTCGATCACAATATCCTTGGGCTCCGCGCCGAGCAGCCCCGCTATTTTCTTCTCCAGTCCCGCAATCTTCAGCGCCATCGCTGCCTTGCCAGGCTTGGTATCGTCGGTGGAAACGGCGATAATAGCGGCGGCCTTCGTGTCGGCGATAAAGAGAACGCCCTCCGGCCCAAACGTCAGTGAGCCCATGGAGCGGAAACTTGGCGCACCCACACGCATTCCCGCCGTCGCTTTTCCCGCATGGGCGCCACTGGCTACCATAAGAGTGAGAACGGCTCCGATCATAAAACGATTCATTTCCAATACTCCTCCAAAAAAGTTAGCTCAGCATTCGTGGCAGCTTAGTGCTATTCCTTCTTGAGAACTTCCAGCCGGAATTTATAGGTGCTATGTCGCCGCTCACTGTCCCAGAGATGCAGGGTCATCGGCACGGAGGTGCCAGGTTTGGCGTCGGGCATCACCTGGATCGTAAACGGGTTTTGAAGCGGGGAGCTACGGTACTCACTGGGCACCACGATCGCGGGATCTTGCGATGTCAGAACCGCATAACTCCACGCGCCGCCGGTGATTATCGGCGGTGTCCAGCCCAGAGTCGCATTGGGAGTAATGGGCTTGTCGGTCGTGCCGCTCCCCTCCAGCTTTAGAGTCCCGCGCTGCGCCAGCGGTAGCTCACCTGCGGTCTCCAGCCAGAAGCGCCAGGCCTCTTTGACATTGGTCTCGTACTCTTTGGCGACATCGCGCTCCGACGGGTAGCGCCCAGCGACGCCCTTGGCCTTGCTGGGGATGCTGATCTCAAAGTTAAAGCCATAGATGCCGTAGCTGTAGTAGGCATGCGTGTAGGTCAGCCCCGAGTTACCACCCCGCACGCCCGGCGCGGGCTCGCTCCCTGGCTTTGACTTGGTGATGGAGTAGGGGGAGTCGCTCTGGCGCTGCTGCATCCCGGTGACGATCTTAAGATAGCGGGCATGATCGGGGGCGATGCTATGGGCGGGGAAAAGAATCTCGCGGAGGGGGCTATGGATGTCCATAAACGCCCGGAGCTGGGGGTGCGCCGCGAAAAACGCATCCAGCGCCTGGTTCTCGGGCTCCGAGAGGGCAGCCAAGCCCTCGAAAATATCGGCACCAGGTCGCGCCGTTGAGTCGTTCCAGGTGCTGTCGATCTCGCGTCCACCGCCCCACCGAACAGGGAAGTTGCGGTTTAAGTCCACCCCAAACGTCCCATCTCCATTTCCCACTCTGTTTTTGCGCCAGTCTTTGTGCGTCTCCTCCCAGAGCTTGCCGTCCACATTGAACATCGGCACATACCAGAGGCAGCGCTGGCTCTTCCAGCCCACCGCCAGCTCCTCTTCGAGAAAGCGTAGGGTGCAGTAGGCAGGCTGCTGCTCGCGCGGGTGAATCCCCGAGAGCCACATCAGCTCCGGCTGGCCCGGCTTGCCGATACGGACAAGAGGAATGCGACGCCCCTCGCGTGTCTTTCCGGGGAGCGCGGAGATCTCGATCAGCTCGGGGTACTTCTTCTTCCAGGCAGCAATCCGCTGCTCGATCTGGGCAAAGGTCAAAAGCCGTCCATTGGACTGATACCCTCCTCCCCCAGCCCCCGGGTACCCTCTGGGTGCCAACCCTGGGAGGAGGGGCTGGGGGAGGCCAAGTGCGGGTGCGGCGAAAAAGAGGCTGGCGAGAGCAAGAAGTGTGTATTTCATAAAGTTACTCCCCTCCTCCCAGAGCTCTTGGGAGGAGGGAACTAGGGAGGAGGGGCTGGGGGAGGAGGGCTACGGTTGGCAGCCCAGCTGGGGGAGCAGACACGGGGCGCAGGATGCTGCCGCGATTCCGGTGCCCGTGAGCACGGGGGTGCAGAGCGCTTGATAGCGGTTGTCGCCTACAGGCGGGAAGAAGTCCACACTCAGCTTGCGAGCCTTCACGTGGCCATCGGCCCAGATCACGTTGGTCATGCCATTGTGCCGACCACGTGGGGCACCGTAGTCATTTGCGCCCGCCATCAGGCTACTTCCCGAGTGAACAAGGAGGTAAGGAAAGCGGTTGGCCGTTGTCGGAAAGCCTGCGACCGCATTGATGGCGCGCTTCTCTGGCCAGAGATCTGAGTTGCCAAACGCGGCGGTCTGGGCGGTGGAGGCACCGTCCACGATGAGCACCGTATCGGCGGGCCGCTCCATGGCAGGAAGCGAGCTGGTCATCACCCCACCACTGGCGTTGTTATTGCCCCCGAGATAGTAGTTGTAGGCATAGGTCACCACAAAGCCGTTCCCAATGCCACAGCCTGCCGCATTGGCAATCGTCCCTGCTGTGATTCCTGCGGTGCGGGGCGCACTGGGGCACTGGAAGACTTGGGTGCTCTTAATGTAGGGCTGGATCATCGCGGGCCACGAGCAAAGCGTACCGCTCGCCGAGGTTCCCCACATGCCCATTAGGAGCATCTCATCGTAGTCTTGGGTGTACATCAGCAGGCCCGTGGCGATCTGTTTTTGATTCGAGAGGCACGAGGCCGCGCGGGCTTTCTCGCGGGCTTGGGCAAAGACAGGAAAGAGAATGGCGGCAAGAATCGCGATAATGGCGATCACCACCAGGAGTTCAATTAAGGTAAAGGCACGACGCATAGGGTCAACCTCCAAAGGTTTTAAGAAGAAGTGTGTCCCGATTACCCAGGCGAACGGCAGGACAGAAAAGTGCTATCGGCGCTCCCTCGGGGGCGTTCCCCGTGTAAGCTTGCTTTTTCGTGCAGACGACCTACCTTTGCGCCAGTGACGCCGACGGAAGAATTATACCGCAGAACCTAAAAAGATGGGTTTGGTACGAAGGAGTAGGGGATGCCGGACAAAAAAGAGGCGCATCAAGGCGAGGAGTTGAAAATTCCTCGCTGAAGGCAACAAGCTGCCGAACGTCCTGCCGGACGGATATCCCTGGCCCGGAGGGCCCTCGGCGCGAAGCGTCCCTATACAAGTTTCTTCGCACTGGAATGCCGCAGAGCACTGTCGTGGACTCTCTCCGCGGCTACTACATTATGACACCAGGATGGATGGAGCCACGGTCTATCACTTAAAGATACTTATTGGACACAAGAGAGCCACTGAAAGCCCGAAAACCAGCCTGATGCGGTTAATGGTAATAACGACTCCCTATTCTTAAGATTTGAGAATGGGATTTTGAAAGAGAAATGTTTCTGCTGGGACTGAGCGGGGTACAGTAGGGGCATGGCGGAGACGATTGTTCCTGGGAAAAGCATTGGGAAGCTACGTTTAGGAATGGGCGTTCTTGAGGCGATCCGGTTGCGCGGGAGGCCTCAGAGCACCGAGTGGGTGGAGGTTTCGACGGTGAAGAACCCCAAGCCTGCCCCCACCACGACTCTGGAGCTACTCTGGTGGGAAGGGGGCACAGCCGACGACCCCGAGAGCTGGCTGATTGCCCATGTGAAGCGGGAGCGGGTCGTGCAGCTCTACGCGATGGGGGTCAACTACCGCCTGACCAACGGCATCTCGACCACCAGCGACTTTACGCGCATCCGAAAAGTCTACCCGAAGCTCAAAGTCCGCGCGGGCTACTTTGGCTCCGAGGACGAGCCGGGCTACGTGGGGTATTTTTTCGATGAGATCGCGCAGGGGCTGGCGTTCACCCAGGGCACGCAAGACGACACGGCTACCTACAATAGCCTTCCCAAGAGCTTCCCCGCGAGCCTAGTCGTCCACCCGCCGCGCCAGCGTGTGCTTCTGATGGAGCATGGCCTGATCGGGCTGGAGGAGACGCCTCTCGGGGAGACTTCAAAGCGCATCGCCGCCTGGCTGGCAGGCGGCATGCTCAAACCATGGTGAGGGTCGGGTACAATGACTCAATACTTATGCAAGACTCGCTTCCCATCGCCGCCGTCTCTGATCTGACCGTGCGCTACGGCTCGAAAACCGTGCTGGATCAGTTCTCTCTGGAGATCCCCGAAGGCTGCGTGGGGCTGCTTGGGCCGAACGGGGCGGGGAAGACGACTCTGATCAAGACCCTGCTGGGCTTTGTGGCTCCGAGCTCGGGGCGGGCGCAGGTTATGGGGCTGGATGTGGCGACTCAGGGCAAGCGCATCCGCCAGAAGATCGGGCTGATGCCGGAGCAGGACTGCCATATTCCCGGAATGAACGCGGTCACGTTCGTGGCCTACGCGGGAGAGCTGGCCGGGATGCCCCCTGAGCAGGCGATCCGGCGTGCCCACGAGGTGCTGGAGTGGTGTAGCCTCGGGGAGGCGCGCTACCGCAATGTCGAGACCTACTCCACCGGAATGCGGCAAAGAGTGAAGCTGGCACAGGCGCTGGTGCATGGCCCAAAGTTATTATTTTTAGACGAACCCACCAATGGACTTGACCCGGCGGGCCGTGATGAGATGCTAGAGCTGGTGCGCGATGTCAGCCATGGCAAGGGCCTCTCTGTGGTGGTCTGCTCACACTTGCTGCCCGATATCGAGAAGACCTGTGATACCGTGGTGGTGATGCGGCGCGGCGAAGTGGTGCGGCAGGGGCCGATTGCGGAGCTAAAGCAGACCCGTGGTGTCCAGTTCGATGTCGAGCTGCGCTTGTTCTCCGATGGGTTTGTGGGCGCGATGGGGCAGCGAGGAGCAAGCCTTGTTTCGCAGCTGGGAAGCTCGTGCCGCTTCGCCCTCCCCGAGACGGAGTCCAATCCCCACCGCCTGATCTTCGATGCGGCGATTGTCTCTGGGGCACAAGTACGTGGCTTTCGCCCTGCCGAAAGAAGCCTAGAGGATGTGTTTATGGAGGCAGTGAGCGGATGAGTACCGAGCGCGCAAGTAGTGCCCCGAACCTGATTGCGGATCGCACGTACCGGAACTACGATGGCCCCATGCGAGCCGTCCGAGCCGGGTGGTGGGTGATCGCGCAGTCCGTGATCCGAACCAATATCAAGAAGGTTGGCTTCTGGATGCCGATCTTGATGATCGTGCTGATCCACTTGTTTTTTGGGCTGTTTTTCTTTCTGAACCACAATGTCACGCGGGCCTTGGGCGATATGGGTGGCGGCGGTGGGGGAGGACGAGGGCCATTTGGTCGCCAGGGCACCTTTACCTACGCCGCCTGCACTTACTTATGTGTCACCGAGAGCTGGCTGATGGTCTTTATCGAGGCGCTGATTATTGGGGCGGGCTGCATTGCGGCAGACAACCAGTCAAACGCGCTGCTGGTCTATCTTGCACGGCCTCTGACCAAGCTCGATTATCTGGTAGGGAAGTGGTTTGGAGTCTTCTCCCTTCTCTGGTGCGCGTCTGGAATCCCGACGTTGCTGATCTATATTTTTCTTCTGACGAGCTACTACGATGAGGGCTTCTGGTCCCAGAATCCGTACTTACTGCCGCGTCTGTTCATGGCGACTTTGATTGCGCCCGTGCTCAATGCTAGCCTGATCGTGGGAATCTCGGCCTGGTCCAAAGGAGGGCGGCTGGCAGGGGCGACCTACGCGGGCTTCTACTTTGTGATTGGGACGCTTACCTATGTCGCGGGGATCATCATGGCGGATAATGCTTTTGTCGCCCTAGACAACGAGAAGTCAGGAGCCAAAGTGGCGATTGTGCGTGCGATGACTGTCCGTAATGCCAGTGTGGGCGGAGTCACTGATGGGCTGGCGATGAATCTCTTGCATGTCAAGCCACAAGATCACCCGTTTCCCGTCGCAGGGGGGCGTAAGGGCCGTCAGCAAGCACCGCTGACTTGGCCGCTTGCCGCACTGGGAACCGCCTTTGTGCTACTGCCCCTCGCCGCTGCCCACCGGAAAATTCGCGCCGTGGAGATCATCAGCGGATGAGCCAACCCATGATCTCTCTTGAGCGCGTTTCGCGCTGGCATGGCCAGGTAATTGGCCTCAACGATGTCTCTTTTCAGCTTCCTGCCGGGCTGACGGCGCTACTCGGCCCCAATGGGGCAGGCAAGTCCACGCTGCTGAAGCTTGTCACCGGGCAGCTTCGTCCACACACGGGCCGCGTGCTCTCTCTGAACCAGGAGCCCTTTGCCAACCCTGCGGTGGCGGCGCGGCTGGGGTACTGCCCGGAGATTGATAACTTCTACGAAGAGCTGACCGGGCGCGAGTTTGTGACCCTGCTGGCGGCGATGAACGGAATCCGGGGCGAGGGAGCGAAGAAGCGGGTTCAGGAAGTCATGGAGCAGGTCGGTATGGCGGATCGGTGCGACCGGCGCATCGGGGGCTACTCCAAGGGCATGCGTCAGCGCATCAAAGTGGCGCAGGCCATTATCCACGACCCCGATATTCTGATCATGGACGAGCCGCTGAATGGCCTGGATCCCGTGGGCCGCCGCGAGATGGTGGAGCTGATGCAGAGCTTTGCCGCGCGGGGCAAGTGCGTTTTAGTGTCCAGCCATATTCTGTATGAAGTCGAGCAGATCACGGATCGAATTCTGGTGATCTTCAAAGGTCGCGTGCTGGCCCAGGGCAATATCCACGACATCCGTGACCAGATTGACAAGCATCCCCATCACATCCGCCTTGTCACGGATCGTCCCCGCGAGCTCGCTGCGACTCTCATCGGACAGCCCTTTGTGCTCTCGGCACGGGTAGATCCCAAGAGCGAGAAGCTTGTCGAGATCGAGACCCACCAGCCCGACGTCTTTTATGGAGCGCTGCCCCAGCTCGTGATCTCCGGCGGCTTTCTTATCGAGCGCTTCCACTCGCCGGACAATAACCTGGAATCCGTGTTCCGTTATCTCGTCGGCGATGCCTAGGCTGGTTTGCTGGCTGCCATCAAATACGCTGTCTCCGCGATGCCACCTAGGGTAAAAGAGAGTGCTGCAAGCGGCAGTGCGGGGAGCTTGGCGACAACGCCTGCGACAAGCACGAGCGCTTGGACACTCAGCCCCAGAATCATGCCTCTGTAGATGGGTTTGGTGTTCTGTCGGGCTACCAAAACGCCTCGCACAAAAGAGCTGGTCGCGGCAATCAGGGGCAAGAGTGCTCCCCAGAGGATCCCCTCGCGCACCAAGCTATGGAGATCTGCCGGGACTCCTAGTGCCGTGGCGTAGAGGTTGCACAGCGGCGTGAGGGCCAGAAGCAGGGTTAGGCCCGTTGTCACGACCCCGACAATGCTGGCAAAGCGTGAGAGTGTCGCCTCGAGTACCGTCTCTCTTTTTAGCTGCGCCACCGTGATCTCCTGCACCGCAAAGCCCCAGCCGCGTAGCAAGAGGAGCGCGGAGAACACGACCGGAAAAGCCGCTAGGGTCTGGGTGGCCAAGGGCAGGCGTGCGACAGCGGCGCTGGTGAGGGGCTGCGCGACGAGCGTGAGCAGCGTGGTCATGGCGAGCGGCGTGTGGAACCTGGCAATGGCCTTCTGTGTGAGCGGCTCTTCGCCGGGTTCGTGCATCTTAGGCAGCGAGCGGATAACAGGGCGGGCGAAGCTACTGGCCGAGAGCGCCTCGACTAGGACGCCCAGCATGATCGCCACGGCTGCCGTCGCTGCGCCCGAGAGAATTTTCAGTGAGGAGAGAGCCAGGGCGCAGAGGAGCACGGCCACCAGGCGAATGGCCGTGCCGTAGGTGACAAGCTGTGTCTGGCCCTGGCGCACTAAGACACCCTGATGAAAGCGACGCCAGGCAATGGCGGCGCTCCAGAGAAGCATAAGCTGCATCGGCAGGCGCGTGGCTTGCACAATAGGAGCAGGCTGGCTGAGAAGCTCCAGACAGGTAAAGTCCAGCAGGGGCGTAAACGACAGGGCGGCAGTGATCACCGTGCACCAGAGCGCGATTCGCAGCATAAACGAGCGCAGGGCCAGAAATGTGTCGGTGTTCTTCACCAGCGCGGTCGCCGTCGCGAGAAGCATGATCACCGGACTCTCGATCAGAAGCGAGAGCTGCATGGTCAGCCCCCACGCCGCTAGGTTGATCTTGGTCTCCGCCAGTCGCCCAATGGCCCACTGCACCGAGGGGCCTTCAAGCATCATGAGCTGGAAGCTCAGCGCGAGGGGGAGATAGAGACGAAGCAGACGAGACACCGCGTTCATTGTACCGCTTTTACTAGCAAGTGTTATTATTACTAACTAATGATAATTGACAGAATTGAATGAACGACGTATAATGTTTAATCGCCGCTCACGCCTGTTGGGTGCGGGCGGCTTTTGACTGTTTTAGAGGATGTTGAGGCGTAGACGTGGAGAAGGTTCGGATCGGCCTGGTAAGTCTGGGCTGTCCAAAAAATTTGGTAGACTCTGAGGAGCTCTTAGGGGCTCTCACGGAAGGCGGACGTGGGCAGCTCGTTGAAGGGGATGCGGACGCCGATGTGGTGGTGGTTAATACCTGTGCCTTCATTGAGAGCGCCAAACGGGAGTCCCTGGCGGCAATCCGGTCTGCGCTGGCTCGAAAAGAGCGCGGTGAGATCTCTAAAGTCGTGGTGGCGGGCTGTCTTGCCCAGCGCTACGCCGAGACTCTGGCCCGCGACTTGCCCGATGTGGATGGGCTCTTTGGCATCCAGAGTGCCACCCAGATCGCAGACTCGATCTTCCCCCGCCGCACTGCCTTTGAGCTTCCTGTGCTGGGCAATAACTTCGTCCAGCCCATCGCCGAGAAGTACCCGCTTATTCCACCGTCACGGGTGCGGGCGACAGCGCCTTGGACGGCCTATCTGAAGATCTCCGAGGGCTGTGATCATGCCTGTACGTTCTGCTCGATTCCAAGTTTTCGGGGCAAGCACCGCTCCAAGCCGCTAGAGCGCATCGTGACTGAGGCCAAGCGCCTCGTGGATGCGGGAGCCATTGAGCTGAACTTAATCGCCCAAGACACCACGGCCTATGGGATGGATCTCTACAAAGAGCTCGCCCTGCCGCGTCTCTTAACCGAGCTGGGCAAGATAGAGAATCTGAAGTGGGTGCGCCTGCTCTACTGCTATCCCACGATGATGACAGATCGCCTGATCCAGACCATGGCCGACACCCCCAATGTCGCCCGCTATGTGGACATCCCGTTGCAGCATGGCGATGATGGCATGTTAAAACGAATGAAACGCGGAGGGTCGGTTTCTTCGTACTATAGGTTACTGGAGCGTCTGCGAAGCGCCATGCCCGATATTGCGGTACGGACAACGTTTCTTGTGGGCTTCCCAGGCGAGGATGCGGCGGCGTATGCGCAGCTCAGTCGCTTTGTCCAGGAGGCCCGCTTCGACCGACTTGGTGTTTTTGAGTACAGCCCAGAAGAGGGGACACCTGGATTTGAGCTGCGCCCCCGTGTGCCTGAGCGGATCGCTCGGCAGCGGCGGCGTGGGCTGATGGCCTTGCAACAGCCGATCTCGCTGGCCGCCAATCAGGCGCTAGTGGGAAAAGAGTTTGAGGTTTTGGTGGAGGGACGCGAGGGAGACGCGCTGATTGCACGCTCTTGGCGCGATGCCCCTGAGATTGATGGAACGGTGCGGGTTGTGGGAGCACAGGCGGAGCTGGGAAGCTGGCTGCGTGTGCGCATCACTGAGGCACAACCCTATGATTTATACGCGAAACTATCTGGAGGATAACGTTGGCTACAAAGAAAATGCCTAAGGCCGATAAGATCGAAGTGGCAATAAGACCGGCCAGTGAAGCAGACCGGGAGAAAGTACTGGCGGATGCCTACCTCTCCGATCTGATTTACGATGCACTGCTGGAGCGGGGCGAAGCATCTAAGTTCGCTGATATCGCTCAGGAGATTAATAACCCCAATATCAGCTCGACCGTGGTCTATGGTGCGCTAGAGCAGGATGTCAAGTCCGAGGAGCCACGGCGTATCCGTCGCTTTATCTTTGTCGAGCGGCTCTGGAACCTCTCGTCTCGCTACATGGATGTCACACGCTCTCTGGAGCGCAATCTCCTAGACATCATCCGGCTTGCGGGACGGCCCCTCTCCACGGCGCAGATTGCCACAGAGCTCTCTGTGATCTACAACCGGCCCTCTGAGACCTACTTTAGCCTGCTACAGAAAATGCTTGCCAACGAGCAGCTCTACTTTAAGGGCAAGGGAAGCGCGTATGGCTTGGCTGAGTGGCTGCCGCTGGTAGATGGCGAGAACCTCGAAGAAGTCACGCTTGATAATAAGATCAAGGTGGAGACGGTAAACCGCTTGCTGCCACTTTCGACCAAAGTTGGCTGGTCTTCGGCAAGCTACAGTGAGTCGAGCTACAAGATCGTGGGTGCTCTTAAAGGCGTTCCCGTTCCGCACCGCCTGCTGGGCGTGCTGGCGTGGGCCGCGATGGGCGAGAAGTACGATCCCCGTGCCCACCTGCTGGCCTGTCTGAGCGATAGCCGCCTGACCTGGCTGAGCGTGGAGAATGGCAAGGGGCGCTGGATTACCCGTGAGACCGTCGAGCGCTTAGAGCGCCACCTCGCGGATCGCGTGGTGACTGCTGTGGAAGAAGTCGAGGAAGTGCCCGCACCGACACCGGTCGCCCCCCTGATTATCGAGGTCGCTCCTGAGCCAACCGAAGGTGAACCAGAGCCAGCGGTCGCTTTGGAAGTGCCCGAGCCTATCATCGAGGAAGAGAAGCTGCTGGGAGTCTCTGAGGCCGATCTGGCATCTCTGGCAAGTATTGTGAGTGAGCGTGGGGTTCCCATCGAGTCCTCCGAGCTTCTTGCGCTTCAGTACGAAGTCATGTCCGGCTACCCGTCTTTCAAGAGTGATTTGGCCATTCTCGAGGCCAAGCTCAAGTCCGATTCACGCTTTAGCTATATCGGCGCAGGGCGCTTCCGTGAGGCCGATACCCTCCCGCCCTTTGTCTACGATCTCCCCGAGTTTCTGGGATTCCCGGACCTACAGTTCGTCTCCATGGACGGCGAGATCATGGACGAAGAGATCGAGGATGAGGGGTTTGCCGGGAGCCTGCGTCAAGATATTTTTCTGCCGCTAGCACAGGATGCAGGTGATGACGAAGGTCGCTACACCGGCGCTCCCATCGAGGGCGAGGCACTGACTCTGGTTGTCAAAGCTCATCACAAAGAGATCGGGACATTCCCGCTCTGCCAGGTGCCGGATGGTTTCTTTCCCGCCGATGCACCCGTCGTCGAGGTGACCTTGCGGGAAGAAGATGGAACGACCCACGAGCTGATTGTCAACAACGAGCGGCGACTTGCCTTCAATCTCTTCTCGCTCTATGAAAAAATTGAGGCGGACTCGGGAGGATGCTTTTTGCTTCAGCCCACGCTGCGTCCTTATGAGTTCCGCGTCGAGGTTCTGGAAGAGACCGATCCGCAGGTCTATCTTAGCCCAGAGCGCTACGCCGAGCTACTGAGTGCTCGTGAGCAAGTTGAGGAGTCTGGGGAAGTCGCGACTTTTGATATCGTCTGTGAGCTTCTGGAAGAGCATGCCAAAGGGGTAGACTTCGTTCAGCTTCTCACGGAAGTCAATGTGGTGCGCCGCGTTACCCGTCGTAAGCTCGCCTCGATTCTGTCAAACTACTTCTGCTTTGTCCAGAAAGCGGGCACTGGGCAGTGGCGCTTCGATACCAAGAAGCGAGACATGGGAACGGATCGTACAAAGCGTAAGTACCTAAAGCGATAATCGCGCTAAGCAGTTAAGCAGGAGAGGTGTAGATATGGGGCGGCCACGCAGACGTAAAGGAGGCGGATTCCGCCTCTTTCTCAGCCGAGTAGGGGCATTTCTCGGGATTATTTTAGCGATAGTTCTGACGGTTCTCATCTCGGGCCTCCTCTATGCGGGCGATAAAGTGCGGTTGGCCGCTCAGGGGATGCCCAGCTCTGCCACCCTGAGCCAGGAGATGGCAGGCGGGGTGACCCAGATCTACTCCACCGACCGTGTTCTTCTCGGAGAAGTCTACACCCGCTTTCATGAGCGGGTGGACCTCAAGGACATCCCGCAGTGCCTGCTAGACGCCACGATTGCGATTGAAGATAAACGCTTCTATGAGCACCCTGGGATTGATCTTAAGGGAATCGCCCGCTCGATATACAAGAATGCAGCGGGGGGGCGGCGCAGTGAAGGCGCTTCAACCCTGACCCAGCAGCTTGTCCGCAATGTCATTCTGAGGAACCGCGAAAAAACCGTCGAGCGCAAGCTCCGTGAAGCTCTTCTTGCCTACCAGGTCGAGCGGAGCATGACCAAAGACCAGATCCTGGAGCGCTATCTTAACGACATTAACTATGGGGGGCAGATCTTCGGGGTGAAGATGTCTGCGAAGCTCTTCTTTGGAAAAGAGCTTAAAGACATCACGATCTCCGAAGCCGCGATGATCGCGGGGCTGGTGCAGAGCCCGCCGAAAACCTACCCTTTCCGCCACCCTGAAGCTGCGATGGAGCGGCGAAACACCGTGCTCATCACGATGCTGGAGCAAAATAAGATCACACGGGCGCAGTACGACACGGCTCGGGCCGAGAAAATCAATATCCTGCCAGAGCCTCCCAAGATCATTAGCTACAACTTTAAGGCTCCGCATTTTGTCCGCTATGTTCTAAAGCAGCTTGTTGCCCGCCATGGGGGGGATCAGGTCTACAATGGCGGTCTGAAGGTCTATACGACGCTCAACTGGGAGATGCAGCAGCGCGCCGATGAGATTTTGCGTGCTGGCATTCGCGCAGAGCGAGGCCGTGGCGTTACAGAAGGAGCCCTGATCTGTCTGGAGCCTCACACGGGCTGGATCCGTGCGATGGCGGCAGGAGTGGATGAGAAAAGTGAGGTGAACTTTACGGTCTTTGGTAAAGGACGCCAGCCGGGCTCGACCTTCAAGCCCATCGTCTATGCCGCCGCCTTCGACTCAGGCAAGTACAATCTCTACTCAGAAGTTCGTGACTCCGCGGTGAAGATTGGTTCGAAGTCGTTTCGGAACTACGGAGGGGGCTACTCCAATAGCGAGATGACTCTTGAGAATGCCATTGCAGTCTCGAAGAACACGATTCCCATAAAAGTCGCGCAGGTGATCGGTCTCAAGCGCATTGTAGACACAGCGCATCGCATGGGGATTAAGCAGAAGCTGCCCACCAATGACTACACGCTGGTTCTGGGCAGTATCGAGGTAACCCCGCTGGAGATGGCGAGTGCTTTCTCGACGTTTCCCAATGGCGGCGATCACGCCGAGCCCATCGCGGTTCGTCTTGCCGTGGATGCGCAGGGCAATGTGATCGAGCGCAACGAGCCTCGCATCACGAAGTCGGTCATCAAGGAATCCACCGCGGCTAGTATTGGCAAAGCGCTAGAGGCGGTGGTGAATCGTGGAACGGGTAAGGCGGCTAACACTGTTCCTGGAGTTCGTGGCAAGACAGGAACCACGAGTGACAATAAAGACACTTGGTTTGTGGGCTACACTCAGGAGCTGGTTGCTGCATTGTGGGCCTGTAACCGACAGATCAAGCCCGTCTTGGACAAGGCGGGAAAGCCTATCCTGGATAAAAATGGCAAGCCAAAGATGATGGAGCGCTATCTGGAAATGGATAGTGATGCCACGGGAGGCCATGTGAGCGCACCGATCTGGGGACGCTTCATGAGTGCTGCGGTTCCCATCCAGCAACGTGCCGGTCTGGAGCCGATTTTACTGCCGGAAGATCTGCAAAAACAGCGCCTTGCAGCGGCGGCGAAGGTTCCTCCTACTCCTCAGCCCGATAAGATCAACGATGCGGGGGAGCTGGTGGTGATGATCTGTGAGGAGACCAGCAAGCGGGCTAGTGCTTACTGTCATGAGACAGTCGAGAAAGTTTTCCCTAAAGGCACGGTGATCAATTCCTGTAAGCTACACAAAGCACCCACTCCAGAAGATGTAGCCACGACGACGGCAAGTCCCGCACCAGAAGCACGAGAGGAGCCCACACCTGCCCCACGCCGTCGGCGACGGCGCGATGCGGCTGCTGAGGAAGAAAAACGTCAGGAAGAAGAGAAGCGCCAGCAGCGTGAGGAGCAGCGTGCTCGCGTGGAGGAAGACACCAAGCCACGTGACGAAGAGAAAAAGCCGGAAGAGCGTGGGGAAACCGAAGTTGAGGTCTGTACCGAGACCGGCAAGCAGGCAACGGCTTACTGTCCCGAGAGAGTCATGAAGAAATTCCCTGTGGGAACACGCGTTGACAGCTGTAGAATTCATAAGGCTCGAACGGGCGAAGAGGACCGCTAGCCATGTCCCGCCACCGCTACTTTACGCCTCCGCAAACGCAGCAGCGTGTGGCTGAGGACATCAGCATCGTCCGAATTATAGGGATGGGTGGAGTGCTGCTCAGTCTCTTCTCCGTTCTTGTGGGACGACTATGGCTTCTGCAAATGGTGCGTGGTGAAGAGCATCGCGACAAGGCACTTTCCAACCGGAGTCGAGCCGTCCGGACAACGGCTCCGCGTGGAGTTATTAAAGATAGTAAGGGACGTACTCTTGTTGATAATACAACAAAACGTGTTGTCTTTCTTCATCCCGATGAGGTTGGGGGAGTAGAGCGCCTGCTTCGCATTGTAGACCCAGCACGTCTTATCCCGCCGCCTAAGGAAAAGCCCGCAGGCTCTAAGAAGCCCCTTGCAAGCCCCGCTCCTACACCAGCACCCGTGCCACTGACAAAAGCGGAGGCACTGCGTGAGCTGGATAAAAAGCGGAGCCCCAAAAAACTAGCAAAGCTACAAGAACAAGATAAACAGGCAAGTGCCTATCTTGATCTTTTGGCAAAGCGGATTGAGGTACCCCGTGAGGAGCTGGAAAAGACAATTCGAGGAAAGATCAGCGGAGCAAACGATCCTATTCCCATTCGCGAGGGAATTGACCAGGCGCTCATGGCTCGCATCTATGAGCTGCAAGACAATCTACCAGGAGTGTCTGTCGAAGTGGTACCGATGCGCTACTACCCTTTCCCCAATCGGGCGACCCATGTTCTAGGGTTTACCGCACAAGTAAACCCCGATGATCTCAAGACACCTAAGCTCGCCGACTATCCTACGGACAAGAAGTACCGTCCGGGGGATCTGATCGGGCGCACCGGGCTAGAGATGCAGTATGATGCCTATCTACGAGGAACTTTAGGCTCGGAGAGGTTTGAAGTGGATGGTCGGGGCCGCCGTCGCAAAGAGATGGGGGAAGTACCCGCCAAAGCCGGAGACACGCTGGTTCTAGCGCTGGATGCCCGTGTTCAGGAGGCGGCGGAGAAAGCCTTGGGGGGAAATCCAGGGGCTGTGGTGGCAATAGACCCGCGCAATGGTCATATTCTCGCCATGGCCAGTGGCCCTACCTACGATTTGAACCTGCGAACACGCCCCATGACGACAGCTGAGTCCGATATGCTCAATAAGGACAAGGCGAAGAGGCCCTTGCTCAATCGAACCATTGCGAGATTTCCGCCTGGCTCGACCTTTAAGATTGTTACCATGGCAGCGGGCCTGGCTTCGCACCGCTTGCCCAGTAGTGCTTTTTGCCCAGGTTATATCTCTCTGGGGGGAAATAAGAAGAAGAAATGCCACGGAACGCATGGTAGTGTTAGCCCTACGTCTGCATTTGCGCAGTCTTGCGATGTTTTTTACTACAACGCGGGTGTCAAGATCGGAGATGTCACTCTTGCGGAGTGGGCAGGGAAATTTGGTCTTGGCAAAGTAACGGGTCTCGATTTTCCCTACGAGAAATCCGGGACAATTCCCACAAAAAAGTGGGTGACGGAAGAACTTAAAGAGGGGTGGTGGCGAGGAAATCTCTATGACATGGCGATTGGCCAGGGCTATGATGAGGCAACCCCGCTTCAGATTGCACTTGTCGCTGCGACAATTGCCAACGGAGGCACGGTCTGGCAGCCACATCTCGTTGATAAAGTGGTAGATAGCGATGACCCAAAGAAAGTATTGCTCGAAACTAAGCCTGTGGAGCTGGGTAAGCTAGGACTGAGCAAAGACCATATTGGGCAGATTCAGCGTGCCATGCGCTCTGTGGTGGAGTCGGGGACAGGGAAAGCGGCGGCAGTCTCGGGTATTGAGGTCTATGGTAAGACAGGGACGGCAGAGACGGGAGTGAGTGCAAAGACGCATGGTTGGTTCACGGGGTATGCCGCTCGGCGTGGCGAGGCTCCTAGTATCGCGGTCTGTGTCTTTCGTGAGGCGCTGAAATCAGGAGATAATTTTCACGGTGGAGATGTCTGTGCCCCTGCTGCCCATCACGTGATTGAGACTTACTTTAGTAGCGAGACCACGAAGTCTCCTGTACCCAAACCAACACCAGCTCCCAGCCGTCGTAGACGAAGCCGATGATCCCGGAGCTGATTCGTCTTGATCCCACCCTCACGCCTTACACGGCGGAAATCCAGCAGCGCCTAGCACTCTACCAGGCTACTCAGGAGAGGCTGGGGCCACTGACGGGAGCCATCAGCCAAGGCCATGCCTACTTTGGTTTTACGCAGACCACAGCGGGCTCTGTGGTCTACCGGGAGTGGGCACCCGTAGCCACGAGCCTGCACCTGATCGGAGATTTTAATGGCTGGAATCGGAGTGCAACCCCTCTCGTGCGGGATGATCACGGAACCTGGGAGGTCACTCTCCCCCCCGGCGCATTGGTTCAGGGAAGCCGTGTCAAAGTGCATGTCCACGCCGCCGATGACAGCCGCCTCGACCGCATTCCCGCCTACATTCGTCGGGCAACCCAGGACCCCGAAACAAAAGACTTCTGCGGCGAAGTATGGTTCGCACCATCCTCCTCCCCCACCCCTCCTCCCCCACCCCTCCTCCCAATCCTGGGAGGAGGGGTGGGGGAGGAGGGGCTTCGCATCTATGAGGCACATGTGGGGATGGCACAAGAAGAGCCGGGAGTGGGGACTTTTGCGGAGTTCACGGAGAAGATTCTCCCCCGGATCGCCGCGCTGGGCTACAGTGCGGTGCAGCTCATGGCGGTTCAGGAGCACCCGTACTACGGCTCGTTTGGCTACCATGTCAGTAGCTTCTACGGCGTTTCAAGTCGCTTTGGCACGCCCGATGACTTGCGGGCGCTGATTGAGCGTGCGCATGCGCTGGGCCTGCGGGTGCTGATGGATCTGGTGCATAGCCACGCAGTGAAGAACCTGCTGGAGGGCTTGAGCCGCTTTGACGGCACCGAGTGGCAGTACTTTCATGACGGCCCCCGTGGCTTTCATCGTGGCTGGGACTCGCGCTGCTTTGACTACGGCAAGCTCGAAGTGCTGCGCTTCTTGCTCTCCAATGTCCGCTACTGGCTGGAGGAGTATGGCTTCGATGGCTTTCGCTTCGATGGCGTCACCAGCATGCTCTATCACGACCATGGCGTGCGAGATTTTCAGGGCTACCGGGACTACTTTAGTGCCAATGTAGACAACGAAGCGGTGTGCTACTTACAGCTTGCCAATGCGCTCGCTCATGAAATTCAGCCCGATGTCCTCACGGTCGCGGAGGATGTCTCGGGGATGCCGGGGCTCTGTCGGCCTGTGGGCGAGGGGGGCATTGGCTTTGACTACCGGCTGGCGATGGGCGTCCCGGACTTTTGGATTAAGCTGACCAAAGACACCCCCGACGAAGCCTGGTCGGTGGGAAATATCTGGGGAACTCTGACCAATCGGCGCTTTAGCGAGAAGCACATTGGCTATGCCGAGAGCCACGACCAGTCTATCGTGGGGGATCAGACCCTGGCGTTTCGGCTGATGGGGCTGCAGATGTACACCGAGATGGCGATTGGCCGCGAGAGCCTTGTTGTGGATCGGGGAATGGCGCTGCATAAGCTCATCCGCCTGCTGACCTACACACTGGCGGGCGAGGGCTGGCTAAGCTTTATCGGCAATGAGTTTGGGCACCCCGAGTGGGTGGACTTTCCCCGCGAAGGCAACGACTGGAGCTACACCTACGCCCGCCGCCAGTGGTCGCTCGCCGACAGTCCGTTTCTGCGCTACCAGTTCCTCCAGGCCTTCGACAAGGCCCTGATGCACCTGCCGCAGCCCACCAGCCCCCCCGAGCTTTTGGCCCTGCACGAAGACAACCACCTGCTGGTCTACCAGAGCGCGGGGCTGGTGATCGCGGTCAACCTACACCCTACCCAGAGCCTCTCCGATCTCCGAATCCCCGTGCCCGAGCCATGTGACTATCACTTGCTCCTCGACACAGATCAGACAGCACTGGGCGGCCAAGAGCGCGTTCTCGAAAAGAGCACCTATGTCTGGGAGCCCCTTGCCGTGGGGCAGGCAGCCCAGAGTATCCAGGTCTACCTGCCCAGCCGCTGCGCTCTGGTACTTGCACCTACCAAGGCCAGGGAGTAAAGACTGCCACCCGCTTTCCACTTTAGCGTATTCGTCCCATAGGCTTGGGGCATCGCAACCAGCTCTACTGGTGTCTCCGCAGAACTTACCGAACCTAAATCCCCTGACCTCTTTATATCTCCCAAAGTCACCCAAGGAACTACCTGAAAGCCGCACCTGAGAAGCAGATTCCCATGTGGCTCAATGCCCTCAAAGGGAATCCTGTATTTTTATGAAATTTTCTTATTGATCCTTGTACTCTTCAAAAAAATAAGTTAAACTCTCTTTGTTCGAGACAAATCGGGTTCTCACCGATCACGAAAAACAAAGGTTTATGTAGCAGTGTCGGATGGGCTATGGTGCCCACAACTTCCGGGCTAGTAATGTAATACTGTTCGCAGTCATGCTTTTTAGATAGCCTAGACGATTGATTATGAATAAAGTTAAGGTGGTTTGAATTATGAAAGAAGTAATGGTTGGCATATCTGTTTTTTTATTGCTAATGAATGTTGGTTTTGCTCAGGCGGATGTGACTGCTGAGGTTGATTCAAGAATAGAAGTTCCCGTGATTAACGGGAAGATATATTATGTGAGCAACTCCTCTTCCACATATTCTCTAGCGCTATCATCAACACATTTTACGACTATTTCTGGTTTACCGTCGGTTAATCCTTACTTGACAGGTATAATGGGATGCTACATAGGTGAAAAACAAGGACAAGTTGAAGTATTTCATCCAAAAGAATTGACTTTTATTGGCAATGGATCACAGTCACACCCTCTAACCGCAGGTAGTTATAATTTTTCTGTAGGGGCATGGCATGCTGAAGCATCGACAGATTTCGGGACTATGAATCCAAGCCAACCCGAGATTTGGGTATCAGGCGGTTATGCTACCCATGACTTCTACGTGGAAGTTGGATCGTAACCGTATCCCTAAATAGAGAATCGCTGTGAAATACTCCGGCCTTTAGGTCGGAGTATTTACTATCACAAATAAAAGGATGTTCTTGTGATTATACTTCCTCCTATCATATATTCTTTTCAAGAATATCGGGCAGTATCAACTGCAAGAATAAGTATTGAATATCC
>JAPLCP010000034.1 GCA_026392155.1 Armatimonadota bacterium
TTTAAACCAGTGATCATGCATTTGGTTTAGAAGATGCTTGGTAACAGTGATGCCCGAAGCGGAGCCAACGACGGCATCGACGCCACAGTGAGGGCAGATAGCTGTTTGCTTGTTGTCTATCCAGTCGAAGATCTCTGTGGGGAGAAATATCTGTCGGCAGTAAAAGCAACCACAATCTGTGCTTGCAAAAATTTCAGATTTGTGCTTTGACGAGTGCTTGTGGGCAAGGATATAGTCGGGTTGCATGGTGCGCTTACAGCGGTTTCCAACGACTAGATACAGTTCCACGAACGACAGTTTTTAGGATGCCGTCTTTGGTCTGTGCGATGTAGATACCGTCTTTCCAGCGGATATAGCTGTCGTTTTTCTGGTCGTAGAAGCGCTGGCCATTTTGGAGAACATCTAGTGCTTGTGCTTCTGAGACTCCACGCTCCTGCATTCGTTCGCGAAAGTGATTTGTCAGAATAACATTCTGTATTGTCACTTTTGAGGTGGCTGGTATAGCAGTTTCTTGCACTCGTGAGAGTGTTAGTTCGTCGTTTTTTGAGTCGCCGGGAGCACTCCAGCGCGATGTCCAGCGGTCGGGGAGGACAGCATCCGCGACTCCCACTTTGGCGAGTGCCTCCGTCTCGCTTTTTACCTTACCCTGCTCAAACTGAAAGGTGATCGTCGCCAGTAGCTTCTGTGGGGTTGGGCGTACCACAATACGAACAAAGCCAGGCACTTTGTAGTAACACTCCCGCTCCTCGCCGACATGGCGTGGCTTGCCCAAGAGCTTTTCGATTTCCTCTAAGGGTTTACTTAAAACTGATACGATCTTCAGCGGAATGGAAGGCACTTGTGCCGTAGCAGAGATTGGTAACTCTAGCCAAAGTAAGGTAATCGCAAGAAAGTAAGCAAAGATAGAGAAAAGTGTCTTCATGGTCATACTATTATACTAGAGCATGTTCTTCACTCTGATCACTTTGATCGTCTCTGTGACCGATTTGTAGAACCAGTGTGTCTTTCGATAGCCGTTTCGCAGGTGACGCAGCACTGGGATAAACGCCGGATCGCCAAGCTTGGTTGCAGCCTCTAGGTTCCAGCTCCAGACGGTGCCGTTCTCAAACTGCCGGATCAAGTAGGGGACAATCGCGCGATCTCCCAAGAGTCCTAGTGTGGCGCATGCTTCTGCCCGCACTGCGTCTTTTAGATCGTCCACGAGTCGCCGGAGGGCTGCGCGAATCTCTGGGGAGTCGAGGCTACAGCGATCGCAGTGGATATAGAACGCTGCCCACTCCCGCACGTAGGCATCAGGGTCTGCTAGAAAGCAAAGAAAAACCTCCCGCACTTGCCTTTGCTGTGGCAGTATCACGCCACTTTCCCCGAGTCCCGTTCCTAGTGCGTGACAGACTCCCCTGCGGACTTTTTTTTAGGCAGGACTGTATCGTCTGGGACTATTGTCCTGATAAATTGAGCCAAAAGCCCTGCGCTATACAACAACATTTTGCGTTACTATAGGCGCTATGAAACACTTGAAGCTTGGCGCGACGCAGCGCTTGACCACTTACCGCAAGATCGCGATTTCGAGCTGGAACCGTCCGGTGGATCCGAGCACCTATGCTTGGGTGGACCTGCCCGTCGCAGATGCGGAGGCATTTCTGAAGAGCTATGTCTCGGAGGTGCGCCCGACGATGACACACTTTGTGGCTAAGATTCTGGCGCACTGCCTGGAGAAGAACCCCGAGCTCAATCATATCCTGCGTCAGGGGAATCTGTATCGTCGTGAGCGCACCGATGCCTACGTCACCACGCTGCTCAAAGGGGAGGGCTCGCTCGATCTATCGGGGTTTACCCTGCCTGACGTCGGGCGTGCGAGCCTTGGGGAGCTGGCAAAAGTTTCTCAGGAGGCGGTTGAGGCGCTCCGTAAGGGCACCGACGAAGTGACTGCTCGCACGGACAAAGTGGTGGCGAGCCTTCCCGCTCTGCCTCTTCGCATCCTGATGCGCACCCAGAGCTTCTTTCAGTACACCCTCAATCTCTCACTCCGCGCTTTTGGGATTCCTGATGATCGGTTTGGCTCTTTTGTGATCTCCAACTTCGGGCCGCTCGGACTGGAAAATGGCTTGGTGCCGCTCTCGCCGTACTGCCGCTGCCCCTTGATGGTAGGGATGGGCAAGACCGTCAAGAAGCCGATTGTGGAGAAGGATCAGATTATTATTGCCGAGTGCATGACCATTAGCTTTACCTTCGACCACCGCTATGCCGATGGTGCCCACGGTGCGCAGCTCATGCGACTCTTTCAGAAAATTTTCCAGAACCCCACCCGCTACGCCCATATTTTTGGTGAAATGTCTTCGGAGCCGTAACCGATATGCCTTTGTGCTCTGGGGCGCGATCCGCGTGTGCGTGATCGTATGGCTCTTGTTTGTCGTCTTGCGCTGGCTCTTGACGCCGCCGCACTGGCGCGATGGCGAAGGCCCGATGGTGGATCATGGGGAGCGTCTCACGGTCGAGTTCTCCTGGCTCCGCTTTCTCCTGGCTCCGCTGGTTTTGCGATACTCTCTCACTCAAGTTCTGGCGCTGGTAAAATAGGCCATGACAAGTTTCTGGATAGCGATCGGTCTGGCAACGGTGGCAGTGCTCGCGCTTCTGTTCTGGTGGCGCCGTCCGGTGAGCTGGGAAGATGGCGAGAGTAGCACGTTGCACGATGAAGGCCCCCTCCTTGATACAGATGGGGGACGCTCCCGCTGGTGGTGGTTCTTCAGCTACGATGCGAATCGCTTGACACAGTGGCTCTTCAACCTGAAAGACTGGTTTGAGAACCAGGGCCATCGCCGCAAATAATGGATCTGAGTGATAGACTAGCGGCAGATGGAAGACATGGAAGACGATGAACTTACGGAGAGCCTTTGGTACTCCACTGAGGGTGGGCGTAACCTGGGGAGGCCGGGGATTGAGGGTGGCTATATCCAGCGCGATGAAGAGCTAGGCGACCCGCTGGAGCCCGAAGATGCGCAAGCGCGTATCACGCTGGAGCAGAAAGGTATAGACGACCCTCTTTTCTATGTCACGGCACAGCTCTACGGCGGCTGGCTCTTTCTCACCGTCGGTCGCAAAACAAAGACCGAGGCGGAAGCGATCTACACCGAGCTTCGTGCAGAGCTAGAGCGCCTTGCCAGCCTTCTTCCGTTTGAAGAGGAGCCCGATATCGAGATTCGCGCCACTCAAGTTGCCACGGAATCCGCCGCACTAGAGAGTCGTTTCGCCCGTATCTGAGCGAGTTATCCACAGGTTATCCACAAGCTGTGGATAACTCTTATGCAGGCATGAGCCGGGTAAAGAGAGCGTAGCACTCGGGGCGCAGGCAGGGGCCATGCACCACGGTCGTAAAGTCACTGCGCTGGGTGAGCTCTTGTGCGAAGACATAGATCTGAGAGCAGTGCTTGGCGGCATCGTCGATTGTCGCCCCATAGACAACCCGATCCAGGCGTGCCCAGAGAGCACTTGCCATGCACATGGGGCAGGGTTCGCAGGTCGTGTAGAGCGTATAGCCTGCTAGTGAGAGGCTCTCTAACTTCTGGCAGGCAAGGCGCACGGCGCGAAGCTCCGCATGGGCAGAGGGGTCTATGTCTTCACTTACCCGGTTCGCAACCTCGATTAAGACTTCGCCCGTGGCAGTGCGGACGATCCGAGCACCAAATGGGTTCGTTTGCTGGGATGCGAAGGCGACTAGCCCAGACATCTGTTCTTCGTCGGTTTGCTTCATTGTTTATTTACCACTTATGGGCAATGGCAAAGCGCGGGTAGTCGCGGGTGTTGCGGCTTCCGGAGTGGGCGCAAAGATAGTGGTAAAACAAGACATCGCCGCGCCTGCCCTCGACTTGAATTCCCTCGCCCAGATCCAGCTCTCCTAGTGCGTTGTTGAGTGTGAACATACGCTTAAAGCGCTCAGGATCGCTCTTGGCAAACGCCTCAATTTTCTTGTGCGAGCCGGGCCAGACCACAGTCGGAGCACCCTCGCGCTTGCAGTCCGTGAGATAGAGAAGAGAAGCGAGGCGCATTGGTCGTGGAAAGACCTGAAAGTTATCCCTTTCCAGTGCGTGGTCAATGTGCGGCCCGTGGTGCGCCCATGGCCCCGCCTGAGGAAAGATATTGATGGCAAATGCAGAGCGTGGCGCTTGCCAGTCTGGCTGAGTCTCACCACAAAGCTCGTCTACGAGCCGCGCCATCTCAAGCGTGAAGATCGCAGTGACATTAGGCGAGTCGTGGCCCGAGCCGACGGGCTTACCTTCCCAGGTGCTCGGATCAGATGGATCGGCTTCGAGCTTCTCCCAGACTGCGGCCTCGGCTCTGGCGGCGATTTCGTCAGGGATGAGGCCAGGGATAAGCAAAAAGCCATCGCGGTCGAAGGCAGCTCGTTGCTCTACACTTAAGGGGCTCATTTGCGTGTGACTTTCGCGCCCTGTGGCGTGTCGGCGAGCTCCCAGCCGAGCTCGGCGAGCTGGGTGCGGATCACGTCGGAGCGTGCGAAGTCCTTGGCCTTGCGGGCGGCTTGGCGCTCGTCCACGAGTGCCTGGATGTCTTCCGGCACGTCGACGGCCACTTCTTCGGTCTTGACTGCGCGCTCTTCAAGCTTTAGCCCCAGAACCGCATCGAAGTGCCTCCAGAGGCGCGGGGAGTCGTAGGAGTGCAGCAGACCAACGGCGCGGGGGACATTGAGGTCGTCGGCGAGGGCTCCAAAAACATCCACAACGGCGGCATCGAAGGCAACTTGGATCGACAGTGGTTCGTCGTCTGCCCGTGCCACACGCTCGTAGAGGCGCTTAAGGGTCGCTGCTGCTGTGTCTAGGTTCGCCGCATGTCCTGTCTTTGCGCTCTCGTCGTCCCAGATCCACTTCAGCTCCAGCTCGCTTCGGTAGTGCGCTTGCAGGCAGAGATAGCGGTAGGCCAGCGGATCGTAGCCGGAGTCTGTGAGAACCTTGACGGTGAGAAAGCCTCCGCTGCTCTTGCTCATCTTGTCGCGGCCCAGGGTGAGAAATGCGGTATGCATCCAGATATTGGCGAACGTGTGCCCCGTGCAGCACTCGGACTGGGCAATTTCGTTGGTGTGGTGGATATTGATATGATCGTTACCCCCGCAGTGAATATCAAAGGTCTCCCCCAGATACTTCATGCTCATCGCGGAGCATTCGATATGCCAGCCAGGGTAGCCTACGCCCCAAGGCGACTCCCACTTCATGATGTGATTGGGCTTGTTAGAGAACCAGAGCACAAAGTCGGCAGGGCCACGCTTGCCACGATCCACATTCACATCGTCGCGGGCCGCCACTTTTAGCTCATCTAATCTTAAGCGAGCGAGCTTTCCGTAGTCAGAGAACTTGCTGGTGTCGAAGTACAGCGCCTCGGGTGTGGTGTAGGTGTAGCCTTTCTCCTCTAGCGTTCTATTGATTGCGATCATCTCTTGGATATGATCTGTGGCGCGGGGGAGAAAGCCGGGGCGGGCGATATTAAGCTGGTCAATGTCGCTGAGAAATGCCTGAGTATAGAACTCCGCAATCGCCCAAGGATCTTTTCCTTCACGCTGAGCTGCGATGGCCATCTTATCATCGCCCTGATCCTCATCGCTGGTCAGATGACCCACATCGGTGATATTCATCACCCACGTGGTGTTCAGGCCGCAGAGCCGCAGCATTCGCACCAGCAAGTCCTCAAAAAGAAACGTGCGTAAGTTCCCAATATGCGCGTAGTTGTAGACCGTCGGCCCACACGTGTAGATTCCGATCTGTCCAGGAACAAGAGGCACAAGGCGCTCTTTGGTGCGGCTGAGGGTGTTGTAGAGAAAAATATCCATAATTAGCTCCCCCCGGTTAGAGCGGGGGTGATCTATTTTACCGCCTGCTGATAGAAGAGTGTCTGCTGTGCCCAGCCTGCGTAGGGTCCGAACTTGCGCTGAAAGGCAGCACTCGCCCGCTCGTAGTTTGCAGGTGTGAGCGAGAGCGCGGAAAGCTCGGGGGCGTAGTGTGTTTTCGTGATGCGCCAGATGTGCGTATCCACGGGTACCGCTGAATCGGCATCGAGCGAGAACAGCGCAATGCAATCGGCGATCTTGCGGCCAATTCCCGGAAACTGCGTCAGCTCTGCCTCAATTTCCACAAGAGGTCTTCCTCGGAGCGACTCTAGCCAGCTCTCGGGCTTTTCAGCGAGCTTACGGGCGGCGAGCACCACGCGCTCCGCCCGAAAGCCAAGCCCACGCTCCCTCAGGCGGCTCTCCCTAAGAGTGAGCAGCTGCTCCAGAGTTGGGAACTGCCCAAACGGGTCACCTGTCGCTTCGTCGCAGACGGCCTCCAGCATCTTGCGAATACGGGCAATGGGAGCGACCGCGGCGCAGAGAAACGAAAAAAAGCACTCCTGGGGGTCTTGCCGTAGGATTCGCAAGCCCGACTGGCCCTCCCAGGCTTTGGCAAAGAGGGGATCAAGGGCGCACCAACGACGCGCTTGTTCTGTCAGAGAGAGATCGTCGAGACGAAGAAAAGAGCGCACAAAACTCTCGTCGGCTCCTGTAAACTCCACAAGGCGCCCTTGCTGCCTTAGCCGAAGGACATGCTCTCCCACAGCTCCCATACACCAGCCTTCTTCATCAAGCTGCCAGCGGAACATTTGACCTGAGAACAGCGTGGCAATTAGATTAAGTTCTTGTGGATTAACAGAGATCATAAAATGCACAAAAAAGCCGAGTGCAAAACACTCGGCTTTTGAGAGAAATGAAAGAAGCTTTAGCTTATTTCCGGCGGCGACGGATCGCAACAGCGATAGGTGCAACTCCAAGGCCAAAGAGTGCGAGGGTTCCCGGCTCTGGAGCTGCTGAAGCGCTAACAAGCGTTAGTACTCCTGGCAAGTTTACGTTTTGCGCTGACCCTGTTGCAGGAACACTATTATTACCCGAGAAACGAAAACTAAAGTTTTTATCACCCGCCGTAAATGGAATGGTTGCTCCTGTAAAGGCAACAGAAATAGTTGTAACGCTGTAGCTTACTGGTACCACAATACCCGTAACTGTCACACCATTTATGTCAAACGCCAGAGTTACATCATTAGTTCCTGTTGATGTACCTGCGGCATTTGCAATATTGAACTGGAAGTTTGTGGGGAAATTGACCACCGTGCTTGAACCGAAACCAACAAGGCTAGGAACACCAAAAACTCCTGCCGGTGAACCCACAATTGATGTCGTAAACGAAGGTGTTCCTGATTGAGTGAAAGCCGCGAGCCCAGTCACAGTAGCACTTGTTAAGGTTGCCGTCTGTGCATGACTTACCCCAGTCATTGTTAAAATACATGCTGCTATGGTGAGACTCTTAACCCACCCTTGATTTCGTTGCATTCGTTATCTACCCCTTAGTTGAAAGTGACGTTCTTTACGCCTACTATTATTGCCTGTTTCGGCACATGCATAGCTTACCCCATATTGAGACTTTTGAAACCTCACTTATTGGTATCAAGCGTTGCTTTTTCTTCTCGGACAGTTTACCGGTTTTTTGGCTTAGATGTCAAGTGACTACCCAGGAGAAAA
>JAPLCP010000131.1 GCA_026392155.1 Armatimonadota bacterium
ATCCTCAGAAGATCGTTGCGGTGTCGTGTGGGAATCACGATGCTAATCAAAATGCTACTTTCACTCACGAGCAGTATTATAGTTCATTCAATGTGAGCTTACCAGAAGGGGGTCGGTTATAAAATTGGTGAGGTAGCAAGCTTAAGAGTGATCCTACTCTGCCGTGGTGGGTAAAGATGAGAGTGAACCCGAACGCGACGCAAGCCGATGGCTCTACGCCGCTGAAGGCGGCGCAGCAACATGGCCATGCACGAGCGGAGAAACTCCTACGAGCCAAAGGCGCACTCTAGCACTTACTTCTCTGATTTCTCGCCTAAGGCAATAATCTCCGCGACGCTGCGGTGGGCTTCGATCTCGTGCCTTAGCTTAATCTCGGGGTGGATCTCGTAGCGATTACGCCGTCCCTCCCGGTGCCGTGTTACCACGCCACCTTCTTCCAGCTCCGCCACAATACGTTGCACCGCGCGCTCCGTGATTCCTACCTTGATTGCCACATCCCGAAGGCGTACCTCACTATCTTGTGAAAGACAGATCAGCACATGGGAGTGGTTGGTGAGGAATGTCCAGCTTGTTTCTCCTGTCATAGAAGGCAATTATATCTTAGTCATGAAAAAATATTACGAAGATATTGTCATGTTTTATATTTCGTGATATGTTGATCTCTGGAGGTTTGTTATGGAAAAGCGAGTGGTGGCGTTTGCAGAGGGTGATGGGATTGGCCCGGAGATCATGGGAGCCGTGCAGAAAATCCTGGCTGCGGCCCAGGCACCGATTGAGTGGTCGCCTGTGGTGCTGGGGAAGCAAGTCTACGAGAGTGGGCATAGCTCTGGGATTGCGCCAGAGGCTTGGGAGACGATTCGTCAGACACGGGTTTTGCTCAAATCTCCTCTGACGACGCCGCAAGGGGGAGGCTACAAGAGTGTCAATGTGACGCTTCGTAAGTCGTTGGGGCTCTATGCCAACGTCCGGCCTTGTATCGCCTACGCTCCGTTTGTCGTCACCCGGCACCCTAAGCTGGACATGGTGATAGTCCGTGAGAACGAAGAAGATCTCTATGCGGGAATTGAGCACCGACAGACCGATGATGTGGTGCAGTGCCTCAAGCTGATCTCCCGACCGGGCTGTGAAAAAATCGTGCGCTATGCCTTTGAGTACGCGCGAAAAAACAACCGCTCTAAAGTGACCTGCATGACCAAAGACAATATCATGAAGCTCACCGATGGGCTTTTTCGCCAAGTCTTTGAAGAGATTTCACTGGAGTACTTAGATATCCAGACCGAGCACATGATCATTGATATCGGTGCTGCGCGGATCGCCGACACGCCCGAGCGCTTCGATGTGATCGTCACCAGCAACCTCTACGGCGACATTATCTCCGATATCGCGGCCCAGATCGCGGGCTCTGTGGGGCTGGCGGGCTCGGCTAATATTGGGGAGCACGGAGCGCTCTTTGAGGCGATTCATGGCAGTGCACCTGATATTGCCGGTCAAGACATCGCCAATCCTTCGGGGCTCCTGATGGCCGCTGTCCAGATGCTGGTGCATCTTGGGCTGCCAGATCATGCCACACTGGTGCAGAACGCGTGGCTTAAGACACTAGAAGAGGGGATTCACACCGCCGATATCTTCCGCGCCGAGACCAGCCAGGTGCTTGTGGGAACCCAAGCCTTCGCCGATGCTGTGATCGCCAATCTCGGGGAGGTGCCCTTGTTGTTGCCTTCTGCTTGCTACAGCATGCCGGAAGAGAGCCAGGAGCTACCCAGCGCGGCTGTTGCGACTCTCCCACGCCCCTGTGCCCGAAAAGAGCTGGTGGGGGTAGATATCTTTCTCCACTGGCGCGGCACCTGCCCTGAGGAGCTTGCGATGCGGCTCCAAAAACTGGGGCCAGCCTGCATGAGACTAGCGCTGATCACCAACCGAGGCGTTAAAGTCTGGCCAGGAGGCTTCGCGGAGACATCCTGCATTGACCACTGGCGCTGTCGGTTTCTTCCCATCGGCACCAAGACCATCGTCCACGGTGATATTCTAGGACTCCTCACCGCGATGGACATGGCCGGGCTAGACTTCATCAAGATGGAGAACCTCTGTCAGTTCGACGGCGTCCCCGGCTATGCTCTTGCGCAGGGGCAGTAGTCTACTGAAGATAGGCCGCTAGTGCTGTCGCCAGCTCGGGGGCTTCATGGCTGGCGGCGACGGTGTTGAGTGCTTCGGTAAGGCGCTCGGGGTAGTGGCTACCGATAGTGCGGAGCGCCTCCGCTAGGTAGTCACGCTGGGCTTGGGTGTCGCGGATAATCCAGGTTACCAGCTCGGCCAGAGTGCTCTCGCCCTCAGCGTGCGCCTGTGTCTTTAGCCTCTCTAGCTTCTCTAGCTGGCTGAGCTCGTAAAGAAGTGCGTCTACACAGATTCCCGTGGCTTCGTCGCACGGTGGCTCCCAGCGGTACTGGGTCAGAAGCTCGTCTGCGGCACGGCTCAGCGCGGCTTCGTCCCAGCCACCCCGCCGCTGGAGCCACTCCAGAAATGCCACGAGGTGCTTGCTTTTCTCGTAGGTCCAGTGGGTCCAGAACCACGCACGGCCCCGGCTGGCGCGTAGCAAGTTCTGGTTGATCGCTGCGTAGTCAGGCAGAAGGGTCGCATCCCGCCAGAGTGCCAGGGTCGCCTCTATCAGCGCGGTGCTGGGCGCACTTGTCTCGGCTTCTGCCCCTGTTGGCCAGACCACCGAGCTCCATGGGTTCCACAGGCGCTCCGCATCGGCGCGGGCGAAGTGCGCTTTGTAGAGTGCGTAGAGCTCCCGTTCGGTCTCTTTATCGAGCATCGCGGCGGCAGAGCGCTCCGTGGTGGCGTTTTGTCGTGCGTTGAGTTCGTCGTCTTCGTGGCTGCGTAGCATAATGATTGTCTCTTGGTACCATAGAGCCGGAGCCCCAGTCATGGGCCAAACGGCCTATTTCACGGAACTATACCCAGGGAAAGGGGTTAGAGAACTATGGATTTTCCTCAGACAACCAGTATTCATCTAGAGCTGGGCACCGTGCGCCAGCCCTACAACAGTGCGCGCATCTTTGGCGACACGGGGACAAAGTTCTCCCTGCGCGATCTGATCGGCAAAGGGAGCTTTGGCTATGGCCGTGTTACCGTGCTAAGCCCTCTTAATGCCAACCACACCCTGCGCCTGGTGGTGGCACCACTGGGCTACTCAGGGACGGGGCAGTTTGCCGCCCCCGTGCGCTTTCAGAACACGACATTTGCCGCCGCGACACCGACCACGGGCCGCTATGAGTTTAACTCCTACCGCCTCAGTTATGCGTCAACCGTGCGCAAGACGGAAAAAGAGATCTGGCGCGTGGGAGGGACACTCAAGGTTCGTGATGCTCAGATTGCGCTACAACAAGGCACCACTCGTGCGGCATCGTCGAATCTGGGAGTGGTGCCGCTGATTCATCTCAGCGGTGAGCGCAAGCTCAGTGAGCGCTGGAAGCTCCTGCTCGATGCCGATGGCCTCGCCGCGCCACAGGGGCGTGCCTTTGATGTGGGGCTATTTTTAGCGCACCGCCTCTCCCCTAAAACCGACCTGACTTTAGGCGCTCGAACCCTGGAGGGCGGTGCGGACAACGAGCGTGTCTACAACTTTGCTCGCCTCGACTATCTGAGCATGGGGCTTGTCTTGAAGTTGTGAGAAAAATATTTCGTGAAACAGGGAACGCATAGCTTCGTTGTTGCGTATAATTAGGCAACGAAGGGGAGTAGCGACCGGCTCGGAAGCCGGGGGAAGTTTCGTCAAGACGCTCACTGCGGTGAGCCGGAGCTTTCCTTTTTCTCAAAATTGCAAGACCTTCGCCAGAGCACCCTCTGGCGAGGGTCTTTTTGGGTTATGAGAAAGGTTTTGCGATGAATATTCAGGTACAGGGTCGTCATCTGGTAGTGACCGAAGCACTTCGGCAGCACACAGAACTTTTACTAGGGCGTCTTGGGCGGCAGTTCCCCGCCATTCGCCACGGTCATGTCACTCTCACGGCAGAGCAACCAGGACTCCGCGCGGACATTCGGGTCTGGGCGGAGGGGCTGGACTTGAGGAGTGAAGGCCAAGGTGATGATCTGTACGCGGCACTGTCCCGTGCTGCAAGCAAGCTGGAGCGCCGCCTTCAGAAGCACACAGATCGCTCCTACCGCTTTGGCAACCATCACGGACAGCATGACTCTCCACGCTATCCGCCCCACCGTCGGCAAGCCACGCTACGCCCGGAAACGTAGCAAGCGCTGCTGGCGAGCCTCCCACATCATAGGCGATCTGGGAGGCTTTTTCTTTTTAAAGAAAGCGGCGTGCGGTTGCGCCTGTGCGGTGCCAGACAGTAGTTTTTTTGACCACATCGCCGGTCTGGGGAGCCTCGGCCTGCCACCCATTGCCCAGATAGAGCGCGACATGGCCAGGTGTGCAGACCACATCGCCAAAGCGTAGCTCACCAAGAACGGGCTTGCCGGACTGAGCGATCGCACTCGAGGTGCGTGGGACGCCCTTGCCCGCCACACGCAGCATCGCGCCCACAAACCCGGAGCAGTCGCAGCCAGCTTTCGTATTGCCGCCGTAGAGGTAGGGGACGCCCAACCATTCTTCGACGGTCTTCGCGATTTTTTGGCACGCTCCCGGCGGCGGTACAAGCTGGTCTTCCCCAAGTCGCAGCCGCACGTAGCCATCAAACGCCCCGCTGTCGGGGCGGATCTTCGCCTCACGAGCATCCGTGCGAACGCGCACGGAGTCGCCATCAAGTTCCAGAGCGACTATCGCCCCCTTGCCGCCTGCCCAGGGAAGATAGACCTCACGCTTGCCTGTGGCCAAGTCGGTGCGAAAGACCATGTCCCGCGTCCCCCACCAGACACTGCGCGATGTCAGCAAGACGGGCCCTTGTCCGCCGGGAAAATCACTTTTGTAGATCGTCGAGACGCGTCGCCCCTCGGGGAGAAGAAGCTCTCGCGAAGTGCGCTGTACTTCCTGTTGCCGTTTCATGGTATGTATTTTACTGTGTTTGAGCTAAGGTGGCTAAAGTAGTCCGCTGTTATGGCAAGACTCATAAATTTGCTTAATGTTGGTCATAATGCGGCATGGCGTTTATTTCCTCCGTTGAGGTGACTCTTTGGAATGCATCAAGCCTTGGCCTGATTCTCCCCGTGCTCCATGCGACTGGGTGGCAGTTTTGGGAGCGTGAGGTGCGCTGGGCCTGTTTTCAGGAAGTTGGCGAGGAAGAGGATCTTGGGACGGAACGACGGGAAGGCTGGCAAGAGCTTGTGCACAAATGGGACGCGATGTGCGACCAAGGAAAAACTGTCCAAATCATGTACCAGTGGCAGGACGACTCGGAGAAACAAGTCACAATTTGGTTCTCACGCAAACATAGTGATACATCGCTATTAACGATGGACTGCACTATGTACCCTGCCTGGCAACGACTCTGTGGCAATATCACCGACTATAGCTGGTATCTTGATCGCCTGGTTTGTCCTTTAGAGCAGAGCCAGCTTGGGGTTCTTTATGTGACCTGTAGCGATGACAATGCGTAACTGAAGAAAGCTCTGCTTGTGCTAAACTTCATGGATGATGAACCAAGACGAAGTATTAAAGGCGCTGGATGCGTTGGCACAGGAAGAGTGGGCCGAGATGGCTCCTCCAACCCTGCTCGAAGCGCTTGTCGCTGAGGGAGAGGCAGTGGTGCCCGCGCTGCTGGAGCGAATTACCGAGGAGGCGCTTCGGGCACGTCATGGCGGAGAGATCGTGCTAGATCATGTGGCCTATATGGCGATCTTCGCTCTCTGTGAGCTGGCCCTCCCTGAGACGGCGGAGTCTGTGTTTCATGCCTGTTTTGAACTCGGGGACGAAGACATTCTGGAGTGGCTGGATAACTCTCTCTGGAAATTCGGTTCTACCACAATTCCCATCCTGGAGCGTGTTTCGTGCAACGATGCGCTGGACTGGTACCCTAGGGCGGTGGCGCTGGAGGTTCTGGAGCAGATCGCCCGTGATACGCCAGAGACCCAAGAGGCACACAAAGCCTTTCTTATAAAGCAGCTTACAGAGCACCTTGACCGGGGAGGAGAGCCTGAAGACGACCACATCGCCTCTCTTGTCAGTGATCTGGCGAATCTCCGTGATCCCGAGGCCCGCCCGCTGATTGCCCGTGCCTTCGCCGAGAACCGCGTGGATCGCTCCTTCATCACGGAAGAGAATGTGGAAGACAGCTATAAAGACTCCGAAGTGACTTACGTCTCGAACCGCAGCAAGAGCATACTTGAAGACTATCGCGCCTGGCATCGGCAGAACACACTGGCGATGCAGGAGATCGAGGCCCGCCGCGTCCGGGAAGCACTGAAAGAGTCGCAGCGGATGATCTTTCAAGGACGACTCGCACCGTCACCGAGCAAGAAGCCAGGACGCAACGACACGTGCTGGTGTGGCAGTGGCAAAAAATATAAGAAGTGCCACCTGGAAGCGGATCAGAAGCGCTAAGAGGTTTTTCGATAAGTCGTGCCGAATCTCAGCCGTGATGTCATCTACAGAAACGATCTTGACGATGCGGGGGATCGAGAAGTCCTTTGGGGCGGAGGTCAAGGCGCTCAAGGGTGTGGACTTTGAGGTCCGTCCCGGCGAGATTGTCGCGCTGCTGGGAGAGAATGGGGCGGGGAAATCCACGCTACTCAAAGCCATTACGGGCGTGCACACCCCGACGGCGGGGGAAGTCCGCTGGTTTGGTGAGCCCGTGGTGCTGGACTCGCCGTCGAAAGCGCGTGGCTTAGGCATTCGGACGGTCTATCAGGAGCTCAATCTCGCGCCACACTTATCGGTGGCGGCCAATATCTATCTCGGTGCGGAGCCAATGAAGAGCGGTCTACTGGATCATAAGGCGATGCGGGAGAAGGCGCAGACGCTCTTAACCCACCACGGCTTTGACCTCAACCCCGATGCGCTGGTGGGCACGCTTGGCCCGGCGCAGCGGCAAGCCGTCGAGATCTGCAAGGCGCTCTCGGAAGAAGCAAAACTGCTGCTTTTAGATGAGCCAACTTCCTCACTCGGCGAGAAAGAGATCGAGGAGCTTTTTACCACTCTGAAGGCGCTACGAGAGCGTGGGATTGGGATGGTCTTTGTCAGCCATAGATTGCCCGAGTGCTTTGATCTCTGTGATCGCGTGGTGGTCTTGCGTGATGGCCTGAAGGTCTATGAGGCCAATATCCGCGAGACAGACACGTCTACCGTGGTGCGTGCCATGGTCGGGCGGGAGCTCTCGGACTTCTACCCTCGGGTTGCGAGTGAGCCTGGCCCTGAGCGGCTCAAGGTGAACCTGGATGGTGTGGCGTTTGCGACGCGTGCTGGTGAAGTCGTCGGGATCGCGGGGCTGATGGGCGCAGGGCGCACGGAGCTTTTCGAGGCGATCTTTGGCTTGCGGCACATGAGCGGCAGTGTCTCTGTGGATGGCAAGCCGCTTCCTCTCAACCAAGGCCCAAGGGCGGCTATTAAAGCGGGTGTGGGAATGCTCACCGAGGATCGCAAGCGCACGGGGCTTGCGCTAGGGCTGCCGGTTCGCCATAACGTCACGCTGGCGGGTTTAGAAAAAATCGCGCCGGGGCCGTGGCTCTCGCATGGGCCAGACAAAGCCGCCACCAAGACCGAGATCGAGCGCCTGCGGATCAAGACATCGAGCACGGAGACGCTGATCGGGACGCTCTCCGGCGGCAACCAGCAAAAAGGGGTGCTTGGGCGCTGGCTCCATGCAGGCTCGTCGGTCTTGCTCTTTGATGAGCCGACCCGTGGCGTCGATGTCGGAAGTAAAGTGGAGATCTACGAGCAGATGAACCTGCTGACCCAGAGTGGTGCGACGATCGTGCTGGTCTCCTCCGAGCTCCCCGAGCTGCTGGGAATGAGCGACCGGATTCTGGTGCTCTTCCAAGGCCGCCTCGTGGCCGATATACCCCGCGCCGATGCCAGCCCTGATCGCGTGCTGCACTTTATGATGACCGGAAAAGATATCGAGCTATGACCCTTGCCAAACGTTTACTGCCTGCCGTCTCGCTGCTTCTGCTGTGCATTTTCTTTGCCATTCGCGTGCCGCAAGCCACGGGGCACCAGTCGTTTCTGACCGTTGACAATCTCTACGGCGTGGCCGGGCAGTACGCCTACTTGCTGCTGATCGGGATGGGGGCGACTCTGGTGATTATCGCGGGGGGAATCGATCTCTCTGTGGGGAGCGTGCTTGCGCTCTCGGGCGTGACATCGGCCTATCTGATGGTGAAGTCGGGCTGGTCGGTGCCGCTGGGAATTGCGGCGGGAATCGGGATTGGGGCGCTCTCGGGGGGGCTGGTGGGGGTAGTGGTGACGAAGATGAAAGTCCCTGCCTTTATCGCCAGCCTGGGAATGCTGCTCGTGGCACGAGGCGTGACGCTTCGAATTGCCAAGGGCGTGACGGTAGACGGTACCCCCGAGCAGTTCAATCAGCTCGCCTCGGGCACGGTTCAAGGGGTCCCGATGCCGCTGATCTTGGTCGTGCTGGTCGCAGCTCTGATCGCGTTTATCCTGCACTACACCAAGCTGGGCCGCTATGTCTACGCCATCGGCTCCAACGCCGAAGCCGCACGTGTCTCGGGCGTTCCGGTAGAGCGTGTGCAGCTTGCGGTCTACGCCATTGGCGGCGCACTGGCCGGACTGGCGGGCCTTGTCGAGTCGGCTCGCCTCAGCTCGGGGAACCCCACGGGTGGCAATGGCTATGAGCTCGATGTCGTGACTGCCGTCGTTGTCGGAGGCGCGAGCCTTGCAGGCGGCGAGGGGCGCGTCTCCGGGACGCTTCTCGGGGCACTGCTGATCGCGGTACTACGCAACGGCTCCAACCTGCTTGGGGTTGATCCCTTCGACCAGAACATCTACATCGGCCTCTTAATCATCGGAGCCGTTGCGTTTGACCAGAAGCTTCGCAAGCTCTGAACCCACCCGGCCAGAACCCACCCGGCCACTCGCACTGCTCGCGTCCACCCTCCCTCTACGAAGGAGGGTTGGGGAGGGAGAATAGACACCATGCCTGAAATAAAGACGATCTTGGTTGTGGAGGATGAGGATGCAGTTCTCCACTTAATCTGCTCCAACCTGGAGGCGGTGGACTGCGGTATTATTGTGGCTCGGTCGGCAGAGGAAGCACGGGAGTGTTTGTTAGAAATTTTTGTTGATATGGTGATTGCTGACTACACGCGGCCCGTTGTAGAGGGTGAAACTCTATTTCACTGGGTTCGTGAACATCCTAAATATGCAAAAATAACTTTGGTGGCCATTCGATCGTCGCAAGCTCCTCTAAGACATAAAGAAGTCTTTGATGCCAGTGTTGTCCGCCCCTTTAATCCTCAAGGGCTGACGAAGTTTGTCAGGAGAATACTTTCCCTCCCCAACCCTCCTTCGTAGAGGGAGGGTGGACGCGAGCAGTGCGAGTGGCCGGGTGGGTTCTGGCAGGGTGGGGTCAGGACAGAGTTGTCATGTGTCCCGCTGTTTTGTCTCCGATAATGCGCTTGTAGGCAAGCTCGGCGCTGATGAGACAGATCGGCATGCCGATTCCGGGGTTGGTGCTCGCTCCGGCGTAGTAGAGGTTCTTGACCTTCTTGCTAATATTATTGGGCCGTAGGATCGCGGTCTGGTTCATCGTGTGTGCCAAGCCGAGCGCGGTGCCACGGTCGTTGTTGTAGCGCTCGATAAAGTCCTTTGCCCAGAAGATGCGCTGGTACTTGATGCGCTGACGTAGATTCGGGATGTCCATCTCTTTTTCCATCAGCGCGAGCGTTTTATCCGCGTAGGCGGCCAGCTCGCTCTCGGTTGCCTTCATGCCAGGAGCCATGGGAACCAGCACAAAGAGGTTCTCGCAGCCCTCGGGCGCGACATTCGGATCCGTGACGCTGGGAGCACAGACATAGAGCGACGGGTCGGTGGGCCACTTGGGATTGTCGAAGATCTCCGCAAAGCCCGCTTTCCAGTCTGGGGCAAAGAGCAGGTTGTGGTGGGTGAGGGTGGGGATTTTTCCCTCGACCCCCAGATAGAGAATAAACGCAGACGGTGCGAGGGTGCGCTTCTCCCAGTAGTCGTCGGTGAAGGTGCGCTCGCTCGGTTCGAGAAGCGTCTCGGCGTGGCGGATCGTGGCGTTGCAGATCACCAGATCGGCACGGTGCTCAGTGCCATCTTGCAGGCGCACCCCGACCGCTTTCCCATTTTCGGTCAGGATTTTTGTAGCGGGAGCGTTGGTGTGGTACTTCGCGCCATACTTCTCCCCGATTCGCACGAAAGCTTTCGGGATCTCGTGGATGCCGCCCATCGGATAGTACACGCCCATATTAAAGTCAATATGACTCATGATGTTGTAGAGCGCGGGCGTGTCGTAGGGCGACGAGCCCAGAAACACAAGCTGGTACTCCATGATCTTCTGCAGCTCGTCGGTGGAGAAGAAGCGCTCGACATACTTATTCATCTTCTCAAAGACATGGAGCTTGGGGCCTTGGAGCATGGTCTGCTTATTGAAGAAATCAAAGACCGTGTCGTAGTTCTTGTACATGAAGCCCGCCAGCGCGATCTCGTACTGGAACTTGGAGCGCTCCAAATAATCGCGCAGCGCCTTGCCGCAGCCGGGCTCGATGGCCTCTAGCGTGGGAATATCCCGCTCCAAGTCCGAGTAAAGGCTGACTTTTTTGCCCTTGTCTTTGAAGAAGATCTGGTACGACGGTCCCAGCTTTACTAAATCTAAGTGGTCCTCGACTTTCTCCCCGAGAAGCGAGAAGAAGTTCTCAAAGACATCGGGCATCAAGTACCAGCTTGGGCCCATATCAAAGGTGAAGCCCTCAGCGGAGAAGATTCCTGCGGAGCCGCCTAAAATCTCGTTTTTCTCAAAAAGCTCGACTTGATAGCCCGCCTTTGCCAGGAGGCAGGCGCTCCCTAGCCCCCCGATGCCGCCACCGATAACAATTGCGCTTTGTTTAGTCATTCCAGACACTCATGGTGCGTTGCACTTTCTCCAGCGTGTTCGTACGAGCACGACCGGCAAATGGGTTACTTCCCTGCTGTTCTAGCTTGGTGAGAATTGCCCGGTAGAGGGCACTAGCGACGCGAACGGCGCGGCGGCCCTCAGAGTTAAGAAGCGCGATCCCCGGCTCGGCATCTTCGTAGAGCTTGTGGGCACGCTGCATCTGAAACTGCATCAGGGAGTAAAAATTGGCATCGAAGTGCCGCTCCGCGAACTGCGCCTCTTTGACACCGAAGCGTTGCAGCTCGTCGAGGGGCAGGTAGATGCGCCCGCGCTGCTGAAAGTCCTCGTCAATGTCGCGCAGGAAGTTGGTGAGCTGCATGGCGTAGCCAAGTTTTTGCGCGTACTCCAGCGCCACGGGGTCTGCGAAGCCAATCACATGGCTCATCATGAGGCCCACGACAGCAGCGGAGCCATACATGTAGCTCTCTAGCTCGGCGTAGCTTGCATAGCGCGTGTCCGAGAGATCGCGAAACATGGCCGCCAGAAATGTCTCGCTGTAGTCGTAGGGGATCTGGTAGCGGTGGAAAACTTGGGCATTCAGACGCAGCACAGGATCGGAGGAGTCGCGCAGCTGGTAGGCTTTCTGCCAGTCGGATCGCCAGTTTTCCAGGAGCTGTTGCGCCTGCTCAGGAGCGCCATTGTCCACAAACTCATCGGGAACCCGAAAGAAAGCGTAGAGTGCGAAAGTTGCCTCGCGTAGGTGTCCCGGGAAAAGGCAGGTCGCGAAGTAGTAGCTCGTGCCGTGTTTTTTATTGAGCCGTCGGGCTACCTCAACATCATCCATTCGACAGTGTTCGACCTGCTTTCGCGAGAGAGGCACTTCCAAGTAGTTGGTAGGCATTATTTTTCCAAACGTCAGTAAGAGTAAGAGGTTCCCACTTCGTTTGGTACAATACTACCCGATGCCCCGCCGCGAGCTCCCTATCGCTATTGCTCTTATCTTGCTGATCGTCGTTGTCAGCGTGGTTCAGCCGCGCTTTCTCTCCGAGTCGTCCATTCAGTCCGTCTTGCTTTGGTTGCCGCTCATCGCTGTCTGTGCGATGGGCCAGATGCTGGTAATCTTAACCCGTGGGATTGATGTCTCGGTGGGCTCGACCCTTGCGCTTGCCGGAATGCTCACCGCGATGCTACTGCGAGATCACAAAGACCTGAATGTTTTTCTTGCCGCCGCGATTGGCGCGGGAATTGGCGCGGGGCTGGGTGCAATCAATGGCCTCCTCATTGCCTACGCTCGTGTCCCTGCCATTGTGGCGACGCTGGCGACACTCGGAATCTACCGGGGGCTGGCCTTTGTAGTGAGCGGTGGTGTGCAGGTTAACGACTACGAGATTCCCAAGGCGCTGGCGGCCTGGACCACCAATGGGCTCTTTAACAACAAGCTCCCCGGGGTGGTCTTAGTGGCGGTGCTGGTGGCGCTTCTCACCCATGCCTTTCTCACGCGAACTCGAATCGGTAGAAATCTCTATGCCATCGGCGGCAACCCCGATGCGGCGGCGCTCCGTGGTGTCCCGGTGCGTCCGGTGATCCTGCTTGCCTATGTTCTCTGCGGCATGGGCGCGGGGCTCGCGGGCGTGCTCTACGCCAGCCGCTTTGGCAACGTCAACCCTGCCAGCATCGGCTCCGGCTTCGAGCTGCTGGTGATTGCTGCCGCCGTCATCGGCGGCACGAGCATCTTTGGTGGTGTCGGGAGCGCCACAGGCGCGTTTCTTGGCTGCGTACTCCTCGGTGTGATCAACGTCGCGCTCTCCGTCCTACAGGTCGCCGAGACCTGGCAGACCGCCGTCTACGGCC
>JAPLCP010000098.1:0-12003 GCA_026392155.1 Armatimonadota bacterium
CGGCTATTCCGGATACCTTGGCTCGCTCTTGTTTTCGGCACTGTGGATACTATCAATCTAATTGACGAGGACTATATCACTTTATTGTGGTTGAGGATAGACACCAGATAATACAGATTTATCGAAAGCTTGGGGTGTTTGATTTCCGGAAAAAAAGAATCCTTGTGGAGCAGGAAACATAATACTCGGTAAACTTCCAATATGGCCCAAACCAAGAGCATGACCAAGCTCATGATTCGCAACTTGACGCAAGTTATGGCGCTGTGATGCTGCAACGCCATGAAATCCATTTGTAAATGGGTTTGGATCTAAATGGTTTTCATTGAACCAAATTACTTTCCCTAAGGGGAATTGTAAATCTACCATTTGACCCCACGCAGAATCTTCAGGAGGTATTGAAACTGGAGACCAGGAAATCTGTGACAGGAGACCAACTATGGTGAATGAAATCTTTCCTGCCATAAATCAATCATATCGTGATTGGCTCGTATAATTGCTGATATAAGGTAAAGAATCATCTGAGTAAGTTAGCGGATTACTAGGGCTGACTAAGCTAATCTCAATAGGAGGAGGTATGTCTGTTAATGGTAAGGATGCTAAAGTTATCGTTATTTGTGATGTTAGATGAGCACTTGTATCCCAGGACGGTGTCCATTTTGCAAAGATAATCCCCTATTCATAAGGAAAACCACTCGCAGATTTGATAGTGATATAACATCTTCCTGTAGAATCTGTTACTGCGCTAGTCGCCGAGAGAATAACTTTTCCCATTAGTGCTGAACCGACAGAAAAATTGACAGTTTCGCCTGATTTTGGAATAGTTGTGGATAAAGATGTAAAGGCTGTCAGGGTCATCTCTTGTATCGGATTATTATTATCTCCATTAGAGATGCCAGCCTCGTTAAGGTTTATCTCAGTTAAGAAATCAAGATAAGGAGCCGCCAATTTTACTGCGTTTTTTTTTGAAGCATAGTAGGTATTGTGAGTAAGCTTGGCGAAATTAACTTGTTACCAACAGAATAAGTGAAAAGTGTTATGGTAGGTAAAATCATGACTACGTGAAAATTCTTTCCTTGGTATCGTCCTACATCGATTCTACCTGTACCCACCCCCATCTGTTAGTGAGATATTTCACACCGAGCCGTCCGCGCCTCCAAGCTCGACCCGATCAACGCCCTGCGCTATGAGTAATCAAGCCTTTAGCGCCGTTCGCACCAGTGCGGCTTCTGCGTCGCGGCGGCGGTTCATGCCCTCGGCGATCGTGGTGCCCACCCAGATGCGCTTCATGGCCTCTAGCTGATCGGCGATGCCTTCGTAGTCTTTCTCGGTGACCAGCTCTTTGATGGCCCGCATCTCTTTGCGCCGCTCGCCAACCAGCGACGTCCCCCGGTTAAAGACCAGCGAGAGCATCGCGCCTCGGGCATTGGGGTGGAGTTTTTCGACACCCGGAAAGGCGAGCTTGGCCTTGCGCCAGAACGTCGAGATCGTCGTGTTTTTAAAGACCGCGAGAGCATCGTCCCAGTCAATGACGATATCTTTTACGCCCGCAATGGCTTTTTCGGCATCTTTGCCTCTCTTGCCCGCGCAGGCGATCAGGCGCTTGAGGGCTTTAGGCGTGAGGTAGTCTTCCCAGTCCGCCTGGATCTGCGCTGCGTCGTAGTAGCCTAGGTCATAGCCGACGCCAATCGTGACCCCGGAGGCCTCACCGGGCCAGGTGGGGGACTTGAGCAGCTTCTCGTAGTAGGTCTTGCCGCCGCCCACTTCGAACTGCAAGATCAGCTTAAGAGACGCGCTGCTAAGGGCCATCGGTGTCGGCTCCATTGGCTCCCGATGGGTCGGCGATCTCTAGCGAGTAGTCCTCTTCTTTGGCACGGGAGCTGACATCAATGGTGCGCCGAATCAGCTCCTGATGGATATTCACGTCCTCTCGGCTGGTCTGCGCCACGGTAGCGACACTGGCCTGCGTGCGCCAGTCCACGAAGCTCTGCCCAATCGTGTAGGCTCCGACCAGGCTCCCTAGAAACGTGATCACCATCGTGGAGAGTGAGACCACGTGCGGCGCAATCTCCGGCTTCATCACACAGACCGTGATTCCGGTGCCGTAGGTCGCCATCACGGACACCAGCCCAATCAGCGCCATCGTCCATTTTTTACTCTGAAGCGCGGGCTTTTCGGAGCTCTCCCGGAGCTGCGAGAGTGCCTCGTCTTCGTTCATATCGCATACTCTTTCATGGTCGCTAGATCTGCCCACTCCAGCGCCAGCTCATTGGTCGCCTCCAGCACAAGCTTGGGCGCAAAGCCCGCCTGGTAGGCCTCGATCCAGCGTCCCATGCACAAGCACCACCGATCCCCCGGCTTCAGGCCAGGGAAGCCCCACTCTTCTCGTGGCGTGCTGAGATCGTTGCCTGCGCCTTTCGAGAACGCCAGAAACTCTGCCGTCATCACGGCGCAGACCAGGTGCAAGCCCTGATCCTGACCGCCTGTGTTGCAGCAGCCGTCGCGGTAGAAGCCCGTCAGGGGCTCATGGGAGCAAGGGACGAGCGGATCGCCTAAAACATTTCGTGCCATACCGACTAATTTACCTGGTTTTTGCCAGATAGCGTACTGCTGTGCCACAGAAGTCTGAGAAGAGCCCATCCACTTTGGCTTCCGAAAAGAGTTTTCCAAGAAGCTCTTCCCTAGACTTGACATACAGGCCGCTGTAGCGCAGGGAACTCCGTGCCATCGTCGCCTTTCACCACGCTATCGAGCAGCATGATGAGGCGGCCTTTCCAGCCAAGTTCCGTGCGTAGGCGCTTGACTTCGCTAGGGGGGAACTTGGTGGCAACATCGCTAATCGTGTCTTTGTGAATGTCATGGAGCTCGATAAAGTCGGCACCAAGCGCATGGGCCATCGCTTTGGCTTCTAGCGTGTGCTCGGGCAGGGAGCCGCTGGCACCACGATGCGCAATCACAAGAGGGGAGGTTACGTGAGGTTTCATCTTTCTCCTAGCCTATCGCAGTCATAATCCGAGATTGTTAAGTACAATAGAGACTACGATGAAGAACCAACTTTCTGAGGCACAGCTTGCCTCCTATCGGGAAAATGGCTTCCTGGTGATCGAGAACTTTCTCGATGCCAAAGAGCTGGCTCACTGGCAGCACACGACCCAAGAGGCGGTGGATCAGCGCCTCGCGATGACGGCGGAGGGGGTGAATAGCACAGGGACAAATCGCATTCTCTCCAACCAGCAGAACCCGGATAGCTACTACGCCCAAGTTTTCACGCAGTGCATCAAGCTCCTCGAAACCCACGAGGGCATGAAAGAGCTGATGCTAGACCCGCGCCTTGGGGAGCTGGCGGCGACGCTTGCGGGAATCGACGGCATCCGTATCTGGCACGATCAGGCGCTCTTCAAGCCGCCGTTTGGCAACCCGACCGGCTGGCACCTCGACAACCCGTACTGGAGCTTCTCCACCCGCGACACGCTCTCGCTCTGGGTGGCGCTCGACGATGCGACCCTGGGCAATGGCTGCATGTGGTACATCCCCGGCTCGCACAAAACTGCCACTTGGGAGAATGCAGGCATTGGGCAGAATATGTCGGACTTGTTCAAGGTCTACCCCGAGTGGCGCGAGATCGAGCCCGTGGCCTGTCCCTGTCCGGCGGGCTCTGCGGTCTTTCACAATGGGCTAACCGCACACGGGGCGGGGGCGAACATGACCAACAAGCCCCGCCGCGCGATGACCTGCGGCTACATGCCCGAGGGCGCGACGTTTAATGGGACACAGAACATCCTCCCCGACGACTATTTTCAGAGCTTGAAGATCGGGGATGTTCTGGAGAGCGACACGCTCAATCCGCTCGTCTGGAAGAAGGCTGTCCACTAGCGGCTCATGCTTTTCACAGACTCCACGCCGATCCTTAGCAACGGTGACGCGCTCCGGGAGCGCGCCGCCACTGAGGGCTATCTGTTCTTCCGGGGCTTGCTTCCTGCCGAGGCGATTCTCCCCGTCCGTACGGGTCTTCTCAATGTCGTCCGTCAGCACGGCTGGCTCGCTCAGGACGAGGGAGAGGCTACAGGGACTTGCTGCTGTGCCAGAGTCAGCAATGCGCACCGATATTGGGGTCTCTGCTGCCGCTTACAACGATGTCCAAAAGCTCGAAAGCGTTCATGCCTTGCCGCACCATCCCAAGCTCCTCGCGCTCTACAAGACGCTCTTCGCCGACGAAGTGCTGGTGCATGCCCGGCATATTATCCGCATGATCTCCCCGCACCCCGCCGTCTTTCCCACCCCGCCGCACCAGGACTTCCCGCTGATCCAAGGCACGCAAAATACCTGGACCTGCTGGTTTCCCCTCGGGGATTGCCCACGCGAGCTGGGCTCACTGAAAGTGCTGCGCGGCTCGCACAAGCTGGGCTACCTGCCGCTGAAGCCTGCCAAGGGCGCGGGAGCTATCGCCATTCAAACCTGCCCTTGGGAAGAACACGAAGACGACTGGATCGAGGGGGACTTCGCTCTGGGGGATGTGCTGACGTTTCCCGCCTTCACGGTCCACAAAGCCCTCCCCAGCCAGTTCCCCGACCGCATCCGCCTCTCGTTCGATGTGCGCTACCAGCCCCTCTCCGAGCCGGTGGAAGAGAAGTCGCTGCTGCCACACTGCGGCCTGACCTGGGAGCAAGTCTACGAAAACTGGCACTCCGATGAGCTCCAGTACTACTGGCGCAGGCTCCCACTCACCTACTCGGGCTGGAACCCCAAGCTCCTCCAGCCCGAGCGACGAATATGCTAGAATAGGCACATGGATCCACGACGTGAGGCCGCGCTGATTGAGACGCGCCGTCAGCTTTTCTCGAACGCCGCCCGAACGGGCCTAGGAACCGCAGCGCTTGCAAGTCTAGAGAGCAAGGGGGCCCTCAAGGCGCTGCACCACCCGGCCAAGGTCAAGCGGGTGATCTATCTCTTCCAGAGCGGTGCGCCGTCGCACTTGGACTTGTTTGACCCCAAGCCGGGGCTGGAGAAGCGCTTCGACGAAGACCTGCCCGATGCGATCCGCCAGGGGCAGCGCATCACGGGGATGACCAGCGGGCAGAAGCGCCTGCCGGTGGCACCGTCGATGTTTAAGTTCCAAAAGTACGGCAAGAGCGGGATGGAGCTCTCGGAGCTGCTGCCACACACGTCCAAGATCGCTGATGAGCTGTGTTTGGTTCGCTCGATGCACACCGATGCGATCAACCATGACCCGGCGATTACGTTTATCCAGACGGGCTCGCAGCAGCCAGGCCGCCCGAGCATGGGCGCGTGGCTAAGCTACGGCCTCGGGTCAGAAAATAGTGAGCTTCCGGCGTTCTTGGTGCTGCTCTCGCTGGCGTCGAGTGGGGCCAACGACCAGCCGCTCTTTGGCCGACTCTGGGGCAGTGGGTTTCTCCCCAGTATTCACCAAGGGGTCAAGCTGCGCTCGGTGGGGGATCCGGTTCTACACCTCAACGACCCGGCGGGCTTCTCGCGCAATGACCGGCGGCGGATGCTGGATGGGCTGGAGAAGCTCAATGCCATGCAGTCTGCACGTGTCCACGACCCGGAGATCGTCACCCGGATCGCGCAGTACGAGATGGCCTACAAGATGCAGGCATCGGTGCCGGACCTGATGGACCTGTCGAAAGAATCCCCCGCGACCTTTGAGCGCTACGGGCCGGAGAGCCGCAAGCCGGGGACGTTTGCCGCCAACTGCCTGCTGGCGCGGCGCTTGGCGGAGCGGGGCGTGCGCTTTATCCAGCTCTATCATCGTGGCTGGGACCAGCACGGGGGCCTGCCTGGCGCGATTCGGAGCCAGTGTAAAGACACCGATCAGCCGTCGGCGGCGCTGGTGATGGACTTGAAAGAGCGGGGCTTATTAGACGACACGCTGGTGATCTGGGGCGGGGAGTTTGGGCGCACGGTCTACTGCCAGGGTGAGCTCAAGCGCGATAACTACGGACGCGACCACCACGGACGGGCCTTCTCGCTCTGGATGACCGGCGGCGGTATCAAGAAAGGGATCGTCCACGGGGCTACGGATGACTACGGCTACAACATCACCCAAGATCCTGTGCCCGTCCACGACCTTAACGCCACAATTCTCCACCTGCTTGGGATTGACCACACCCGCCTGACCTACCGCTACCAGGGCCGCGATTTCCGCCTGACCGATGTGGAGGGCAATGTTGTCAAGAAGATTCTGGCTTAAACGCTTTTTCCATGCCTAGGGAGGCCTGTGGTACGATAATGACGATATGACACGTTCGGCGGGTAAGAATACCCTGACGGTTATGGCCCTTGTCCTGCTCTCTCGCGTCCTGGGAGTTGTTCGAGACATGGTGATCAACCAGGTTTTCGGACAGAACCAGATCACCGATATCTACACAGCGGCGTTTCGCATCCCCGATATCTTGCAGTATTTAGTTGCGGGGGGAGCCCTCGCGACGGTATTTGTTCCCGTTTTCACGGAGTACTGGACCACAGGCAAGCAGCGGGATGCCTGGAAAGTCTTCGGAACCGTGATGAGCATCGTGGCCTGTGTCGCGCTTGCCTTGGTGGTTGTGATGGAGGTTCTTGCTGCCCCCCTAGCGCGCTTTATGAATCCTGGAATTGGGCTGCCCCACCAGATAAAAGTAAGCTTCTGGGATGCCTGGCGGGTACTGCTCCATCCTGAGAATGCTCCTCCCTCGCAGCAAGCGGCCTGGACCGAGATTGCGCGACTCTCTCGTATCCTCCTGCCGGCGCAGTGGTTCTTTTTTGCGGGAGGGCTGATGATGGGGACACTCAATGCCCGCAAGCGCTTTCTCATTCCGAACCTGGGGCCGATTGCCTACAATGGCATGATTATTCTGGGCGGGCTTACCCAAGTGTTTGTCGCTCCAAAGCTTCGTAGCATTGATGCAATGTGCTGGGGAGCATTGATAGGGGCCATTCTGGGGCCTTTCCTCTTGCAGCTCTGGGAGCTCAAGCGCTCGGGGGCGAAGTTCCAGTTTAACTTTGACACAAGCCATCCTGGTGTGCGTAAAGTAGGAAAGCTGATGCTCCCAGCCCTTCTAGGCCTCTCGCTCTCACAGCTCGGATTCTGGATTACGGGCTCTTTTGCATCGGGGGAAGGGACACTGTCTGCCCTTCGTAATGCCTATAACCTAACCCAAGCACCCATTGGAATCTTCGCGCAAGCATCGGCCATGGTGATCTTTCCCACGATTGCTGCCCTCGCTGCCAGTGGCAATATGAAAGAGTTTCGGAAAGAAATTCACTTTGGGATCCGCCAGATTCTCTTTCTCACCCTGCCGGCCTCGCTGCTGATGGCGGTTTTAGCCGAGCCGATCATTGCCGCGATCTACTTCAAAGGGCGCTTTATGGAAGACGCGGGTGGTGTGTTTACCACTACCAACTTGCTTGCCTCCGCGACGGCACTACGGATGTACTCGCTGGGGACATTTGCTTGGAGCGCACAAGCGGTTCTCGCACGTGGGTTCTATGCGAAGCAGAATAGCAAGACCCCGGTGATTATCACCACCAGCATGGTGTTCTTATTTACGGCGCTCTGTGCGGTGCTTCCGGGAATCGGCGGGCTTGGCTTTCGTGGCCTTGCACTGGCCCTCTCGATTGCGGGCACCTTAAACATGGTCATCTTCTACTACACGCTGCAGATCTATGTGGGGGGCCTTAACCTGAAGGGCCTGCTTCGTGCGGCGCTGAAGATCACCCTCTCCGCTCTCCTTGCCAGCGGCGTGGCAGGGCTCTTCCTGCGCCTTTTCTGGCACCTTCCCACGGAGGCGACCAAGGACAGTGCTCGTTTCCACGGCACGGGAGTCTTTCTGCTGGCAAGCGTGGCGGCGCTGGCGGTCTATATCGTGGCGTGCACTCTGCTTCGTGTCCCAGAGCTTGGTAAGGTCCGGGACATGTTCCGCCGCAAGTCCGCTACTTCCGATGTTGTGGTGGAAGAAACGCATTCACAAACGCCTCAGGAGTGACCCAGCGGGTGTGGTAGTTGGCAAAGTCTTCGGGGTGTTTTTGGTAGGCGGGGTCGTCGGTGAGGTTATTGTAGCTGACGGGGTAGTCCTTGAGCGCATGAAGCGGGTACGGCCCGACCGTCTTGCCAAATGTCGTGTTGATATTGCCGTCTTTCTCCCAGCCGTCGCTGATGACCACAAAATCACGCTTCTTGCCCGCCTCCGGGGCGCTTGAGGCAGGGAACTTGAAGAGGATCTCGTCGCCCGCGTTGAGAATGGCGTAGCGGTCGTCCACTCCCGTGAGCAGTGCTTTCACGTCCCCGAAGCGGGTCACAAAGCCCGTCAGATCGCGCCAGCGTGGTGTCTCTCCGCCTAGCTCGGCGTAAGAGACGGGCAGCTCGGGCGAGGAGGCATCTACCGCCTTGACAACCGAGAAGCCCCGGTAGCGTAGCTGAGCGCTGTCGAGGGGCAAGCGCTGGATCTTGAGCACACTGTCGGGGCGTGCCTCCGCCCACTGGAGCTGATCCCAGAACACCTCTAAGTTGGTACGCAGGCGCACGCGCCGGGGTGAGCCAGCGGGGAAGATATCGTCGAGCCGCAGCACGATGGTCTTGAGCTTGCCCGCCGGAAAACCTAGAGCATCGCGCTTCTTGCTCCAGCCGTCTTTACTCTTTCCATCCGGTGTCCAGAGTGAGAGCCCCTGCGGCGGCCCTTGTGACTTGTCTTGGCTCATGGCGACATTGAGCGACGTGTTGGTGGGATGGAGCCAGCCGTGGGCGATTAAGTAGAGCGGCGTGTTTCGGGGCGCACTCTCGGGCAGCGCCAGCTCGACCCAGTGGTCGCCGGCAATTCCTTGGTACTTGCCCCGTCCAAAGTCATCCAGATAGCGCGTGTCTCTCTGAGCGACCGTGTCGCGGACATCCTGGCCTTTCCAGCCGCGCACCTCACCAAATGCCTGCGTCGGACCCGTCGGAATCACTTTTAAGAGCGGCCCCTGGGTTGGGTTGAAGCGCTCGTCGACAAAGATCTCGGTGTTCTCGGGGTGGTCCACGGTCATGAGGGAGAGCTGGTCGAAGTAGTGCGTCTCATTGAGCTCGGCGGTAATCGAGAGCTCGTAGAAGCCGTTCTTGGCCGCGAGCTGATCGCCGCGCACCTTCACCCAGTCCTCGGTCTGGGTCGCACCGGCTGTGTCCTGGGCATTGATTTTTAGACCCAGCGGGGAGCGCCAGATGCAGTCGGTGACAAAGACGAACTCCTTGCCGTTCCAGGTATACAGAAACGGGCACGAGCCCCCTAGCGCCTGATCCGCGACAAGTGGCTCTCCGGCCTTCAGCTCTTTATCGCCGCGAAAGGTGCTCTGGCTGCGCCCGTTGGGCCAGGCCATGCGAACCGCATCGGGGATTTCGTAGGTGCCTAGCCCCAGGTGCATCTGCGGTCCGGTGACAGCGAGCTTCTGGTAGAGTAGTCCGGCGCGTACTTCAAACGAGCCGCCTAAACAAAACGTGTTGATTTTATCGGCGGGGTTGTCTGGGGAGTCGGCCTTGAGCGTGACGGTGAGGGACTTGTATTTTTCCTTGCCAGATGCCAGGCTCTGGACGGGCTTACTGTTGGCTGTTCCCACGACGTCCAGCAGGCCATCGCCATCTAGATCCGCGATGCTCGTGACCGCAAGGGGAGTGGCAATCGGCTCCTTGGCGAACTTCCCTGGCCCATCGCTGAGCCAGACCTCGCTCTCCTTCTTGCCTGCAATCAGAAGATCCACGGCGCCATTGTTGTCCAAGTCCGCCGCGAAAATGCGCTGCGGATCGGTGAGCTTGGCGGAGACTAGGGGGACGGCCTGGTTGTTGCCCGCCAGCGCCACGACTTGTCCGCTCTTTTCCAGAATGATCAGGTCGAGCTTGGCATCGCCGCTTGCCTCCGCCACGGTGAGCGCGACGGCATTTTCTCCGCCGCTGCTCGTGTCGCGCTTGAAGGCTCCCGAGCGCTCGTTGGTGTAGCGGATCAGCTTGCCGTTGGCATCAATAAACGCGGGATCGGTATCGCCGTCTTCGTCGAAGTCTGCCCAGGCAAAGGCACGAATGGGGCAGGCGACATCGTTGAACTTCGGGGGCGTCACGGTAAACGTCCGGTCGCCATTGTTCTGGAGTACGTACGGCTTGCCCGATGGCGGAGAGACGATCAGATCCAAGTCCCCATCGGTCTCGATATCCGCCGCCCAGACACCCGTGCATGGCCCCGCAGGAAGCTTGGTGGCCAGCAGCTTGCCGTTTTCGTAGAGCTTCAGTCCCCCTGGCCCTGCCGCCGCCAGCTCTAGCTTGTAGTCTTTATTCTGATCATCTGGGTGTTTTGCACCGACCTTGTTTTCATCTGCCCAGGTGCCCTTGATGTCATCAACGTCAAAGGGCGCAACAGAGACAGCTCCCTCTGGTAGCACCACCACCACAGGCTTACTCTCCGCACCCAGCGCCAGCGCGAGCGTGCCTGGTGCACTTGTCGGTGCCGCGTAGCTCAAGCCCGAGTCTGGCTTTGCAGGAGTGGCGGGCGGCGCGGGGAGCTTGAGAAGGTACTGAAGCGCATCGCCGGGAGCCTTGGAGTTGTTCACCAGCTCACTCAGGCCGGCCTGGTAGTCGAGGCTCGGCTTGACGATATTTTCAAGCTGTGCCAGCTCTCGGACTTGCTCTAGCCCAGACTTGGACTTGGCCACGGCGAGCTTTGCCTGCGCGGCTGCACTCCAGCGGCTCTTGCGTGCCTCCAGTGACACAAGCAAAGGGGCGAGAGCCGCTGCCTCATTGCTCCGGGCGAGTGTCTGGGCCAGCAAGAGCTGCGCGGCGAGGTTATCCGGGCTGGCAGCCAGAATCCCCTCCAGTGCTTTCTTGCGCTGCGCCTCGCCATCGGCTCCGGAGAGCTGCTTGCCTAGCTCCGCGATTTGGTAGAGCGCCTTGAGGTTTTTAGGGTCTCTGGCCACGGCTCGCTGGTAGGCCGCCAGCGCCTCCGCGTACTTGCCCTGCTTGCCCAGGATCAGCCCCTCAATGGCCGCGATATCGGGATCATCGGGGGCGTTTTGCTTGGCCTTGGCAAGAAACTCGGCGGCCTTGTCGAGCTGGTTTTTGCGGGTGTAGGTCAGGGCTAGATTTGCTGCAATGGCGGGCTCGTCGGGGGCCAGCTCGTAGGCTTTGGTGAGGGTTGGCAGAGGATGGTTGTCCTCGCCGGTCTGGAGCGCGAGTGTCCCGATATAGAACTGCGAGATCGCCTCTGCGGGGTCTTTCGCTCCCCCCGAGCAGCTCGAACCAAGGCAGCCGACCAGCAGCACAGAGAGAACCGAAAAAGAAAAAGAGGATCGCTTCACAAGAGCCTATACGGCCCCGGTAAAGCGAATTCCTCCCTTTCGCGCTCTTACGGTGCGACTTTGGCGATAGCATCGCTGAAGGGACTTTGCCCAGCGGCTCCGATCGCGGCGACCCGCACGTGGTAGCGCACTCCACTGGTGAGGCCCTGAAGATCGTGGCGGGATTTCGTGCTCACGCCCGCCCCGCGCCAGCCACTCTTGCCTGCTGCGTCCTCGGTGACTTCCCAGACATACGAGCGGGCACCGCGCACGTTGTCACATGAGACACTCAGCTCTCCGTCTTCATCGCCCTGTGTCACCGCAAGATGCTGCGGCGCAGGTAAGGCCCCAATAGGGGCTTTCTCCGCCTGGGTTTCGAGTCCTGCACTGTGGATTTTGGAGGCATCTCCTCCCGATTCGCGCTCGATAGCCTCACTGAGTTGACGAAGAATCGTATCGGTCTGGTTTTCTTGCGCATCTCGTGCCAGAGTATCGGAAACTGCCTGCTGCCGGGAGCCAAGTGCTTTTGTCTCCGCCGCTTCGAGAGCATCCAGTGTGACAATTGCGGCGGCTAAGAGTGCCTGTGCATCGGGGAAGCTGGGGTTGCCACTGATCTTCGCAACAATGCTACGTCCCGTCGCGATTTTCTCCGCGATGGGAATGTTTTTTAAAGTGAGCTTAACTTTGCTCATGATTGTGTTCCTTTCTCTACCTATACTA
>JAPLCP010000098.1:12060-12712 GCA_026392155.1 Armatimonadota bacterium
CCTTTTCTGTCATAAAAAAGGCAGGGTTGATGAAGGAAAAGGTAGAGAGCACAATAAAAAACAAAGAAAATAGTCCTTGACAAAGAGGAATGCTTTTTTGTAGAATCTCGCTGTCTGGTTGTTTTGAGGTTTTCTGTAAGGTCTGTCGGGAGTTTCTCGCAGGCTGGGAGGTAGAGTTGACGTGTTGTTATCGCTTAAATCTCGTTTCCTGGGCTTTTCCCCTAAGGGAAAATGGATTTTTTCCATTCTCTCCTTTCTGATCATTGTCGAGGCAGTAATTGCCCTATCCATGCTTGGCCGGGTCTTTGCACGCCCTATAGCACTTTGCTATCTTAATGAGGCATACTACGAGACATGTAGGTGTGTGCCTCGTCTGGGGAATGTTGAAGGAAACTGTAGCAACTGGTACGCCAACACACGTCAGGAAAATGGATCGGGTCATGAGTATGATCTTGATCCTGTAGATATTGGTCAGGGAGTACATTCGCTGACGGAGACATTTGCCGTTGTTCCGGGGCGGCTTCCTTTTCCAATCACTTGGAGCTTCCGTTCTCTGGATGGCTCTGAGGGGCCAATGGGGCTAGGCACGTCTCTTTCAACAGACTACTACATGAGCTATGATGCTCAAACCCAAAAAATAAGGCTCATTTGT
>JAPLCP010000013.1:0-3797 GCA_026392155.1 Armatimonadota bacterium
CCCTATGTTAGTCGAAATCATGTTGTTAAAGCGATTCTTGATAAAGAATTAAAAAATTCAGATAATGGATTTGCTTTAAGTGTCTTATCTTCATCTCTACAGTGTGCAGTTACTAATTATATATCCGTAAATTTATTTAAATATTTAACATCGTTAATTATAAATGGTATGCCGGAATCATGGGGAAGAAGGAATAATTTAATATTTAAAGTGGATTTTAGTCTGGGGAAATCTCTTCCTTATGTTATATCTATAGGAGAGATGACTCGTTTAGGATATAAAAGATATTTAAAAGCTAGTATGAGACACTTGTGATTTCCTTAGTTGTTTTAGCTGTCTCAGACAGCGATTAGGGTATAACTCTCCCGTGAGTGATGTAACAGACTTTCTGGTGATCGGAGCAGGGCTGGCAGGGCTAGCCTTTGCGCGGCAGGTGCAGGCACAAGGGGCGAGTGTGCGGGTGCTTGACAAAGGACGCGGTGTCGGTGGTCGGGCGGCGACCCGGCGCTTTGGAGCGGCGCGAGTAGACCACGGCGCGCAGTTCTTTACGACACGCTCCCCCGAGTTTCAGGCGATTGTGGAGGAAGGCTTGGCATCGGGCTGGGTGCGCGAGTGGTACCGCTCCCTCCCGGAGTGGCGCGACGGTGCGATCCACACCCGCCCCGAGGGCCACCCGCGCTACGCTTGCCCCGAGGGAATCAGCGCCCTGCCGAAGTTCCTGGCACAGGGGCTGGATATTGTCACCGAGGCCGAGGTGCAGGGGCTAGAGTGGGAAGATGTCGGCTACGTGGCGACGGCAAAAGATGGACGTGCCTTTGTGGGAACGACCCTGATCTTAAATGTCCCCCCCGTTCAGCTTCTTACTCTTGCGACAGATCTGCTCCTGCCCGAAGCCGCAGAGCAAATCGCGACCGCTACCCTGGAGCCGTGCTGGGCGTTTATGGCGCTTTTAGAGGCAGATATTCCGGTAGACTGGCCCGCGCTGGAGCTGACAGACCATCCCGTTTTCTCTTGGGTCGCACGGGATCACACCAAGCGTGAGCCAGGCGCTCCACCCGTCTTGGTGGCCCATGCCCATGCACGCTGGACTCTTGCGCATCTGGAAGAGAGCCAGGCAACCGTGGAAGCCGCGCTTCGTACGGAGCTAGAGAACCTGCTGGGGCCGCTGGCGATCACCCAGTGCCAAGCCCATCGCTGGCGCTATGCCAAGCCCATTACTGCGCTCGGTCAGCCGTTTTTCTGGGACAGCGCCCGCCAGCTCGGAGCCTGCGGCGACTGGTGTGAAGGTGGACGAGTCGAAGGAGCGTTTCTCTCCGGATATAAACTGGCAGAAGTCGTTTAGTCAGTGCCCTAGAAGCTTTTGTAGCGCCGTGACCACGTAGACACCACCAATAAAGAGAATTGCCACGGCGAAGATGCTCTTGAGAATACGGTCGGGGAGGTAGGGAGAGAGGGCAGCGCCAATCTGACCGCCAATCAGTACACCTGAGGCGCTAAAGATGAGGATTTCGGGGCGAATATTGCCAAGCTTTAGGTTCACGATGGTAATCGTCCAATCCGCTAGAGCCTCCAGGAAGATCGCGGTGGCATTGGCACGCTTAGTCGCCAGCTCGCCCTGTTGCTCCAGCAGGGGCTGGCTCATCTCCGCGACTCCCGTCCCTGTGCAGGCAGAGAAGAGCCCCGCAAAGATACTCACCCAGCGGCGCTTTCCCAGACGTCCCAAATCGGCACTCTCACGCTCGCCAAAGAGCCCCTTGCCCACCCGCCAGAACTGGTAAAAGGCAATGCCTCCAACAACCAGCCCAACGAGCAGCCGCAAGATATTGCGATCTACCTTCACAAAGAGATAGAGGCCGAGGCCCACGCCAAGTAGTGTGGCAGGAAGGAGCGTCTTCACCGCCGCCACATCAATCTTCTTCATCCCGAAGTAGCGGGCTGCGCCGCTTGACATGCCAATAGTCTCGGTGGCGACTCCTGTGGCGATGGAGTTTGCAATAGGAAGCTTGAGGACGAAGTTAAAGAAGGGCTGAAAGAGTACGGCTCCCGAGAATCCCGAGGCGTTTGCCACGATCGCGACAAAGATCGCGTAGGGGAAGACGTACCAGTAGTCCCAAGAAAACGCTTGCATAGACATCTATTTTCTCTTAGATATTGGATGCTTCCCCCTGTCATCGGGTGAAGGCAGGGGGAAGCGCTACTCTCTTACGATTTTTTCTCCGGTTTTGGCTCGCCCTTTTCTATCTTCACCACGTTGTAGCCCGCTTTCTTGACAGCAGCCTTGAGCGTGTCCTGCTTGACATTTTTATCCGGGCAGACCCAGACCACGGCCTGCTGCTTTTTTGCACTGACACTTACCTCCTCGACTCCCTTGATTGCCGAGAGGCTTTCCTTAACGGTCATCTCACAGCCTTCGCAGTGCAGGCCTTTTAGGGTGAGAGTCATCGCCACGGCGCAGGCATCGCGCTTACCCGCAACTTTAGGCGAAGGCTTGGAGGACTGCGCAAAAACGGGAGCAGTCAGAGCGAGCGAGCAAGCCGCGACTAGTGCGCGGGAGAGGTTGTTAATTTTCATCGTTGTTCTTTCTTTCGTAAAATACGATAGGCAAGCTCTGCCCCGAGTAGCTCCGGGAAGATCGTCACCCAACGCATGGACTCACCGACTTGGTAGGCTTTCTCCACAGGAACGCCCTGGTACTTGACCAAGTAGGCGGTAAGCACCTGTGTGGATCGCACTGCGCTCTGGCAGTGGAGCAAGACCCTCCCTTGGGCTCCCTCCAGCGCCTGTGCTACCCGCTCCAGGTTGGCGGGCGTAAAGTCTGCGGCGGCTTGGATGGGGACAGAGATATAGCTCAGCCCCAGCTCCTTTGCTACCGCCTCTTCATCGAAACCGCGCCGCTTCACCTGTGCCATCTCCTGAGTTGTTCTCAGGTTGATGACGGTCTTCACTCCTTGGCTTGCTAGCGCACGGAGAGCTTTTTCATCGGGCTGAGCGGCATTGAGGAGATCCCCCATGTCCCAGAGCGCATAGGCCATGAAGTCATCGCTAGGAGGCGTGACAAGTTTTGGAGCCATGAGTGTGCGCTTCGCCCCCGGCTTGGAGAGCCGTCCCTGGAGCGGCTTACGTGTCCCCGGCTTGGTGCGGCTCTTCGTATAGGAAATAGGGACATCCATCAATTCCACGACCCGATCTGGTGTCGCGTTCATCTGCATCCCCACTTTCCATGCCTCGTCCACGGAGACACCACGGTGGTTGATGAGGTAGGCCATCCAGACATACGATGCCCGCCAAGCAACCGTGCAGTGGAGTAGCACCCGCCCCTTGGCTGTCTCCAGCGCCTCCGCGAACTTCGCCACCGCCGCTGGAGTGTAGCTATCGAGCGGGATGTGCACAAATCGGACTCCTAGCTCCTTGAGGAGTGCCGCCTCATCAAAGGGAACCTGTGCCCGGTCGTCGAGTTCCGGCTGCGTGCGGACACAGATCACCGTCTTGACTCCCTCCTGTGCCAGCTTCCGAAACGCCGCCTCGCTGGGCTGTCCTGAGACCAGACACGCCCCTACATCAAAGATCCCCGCCTGAAAGCCTAGCTGGCTAAGGCGCTTTGGGGGCTGAATCGTAGGTCTCTGTCCTGTGAGAGTAAGTAACATCACGCCTTCCCTTTCAGTGGAAAGCTCAGCGTCGACTGGTGGGCGGTCTTGGGATACGTTTTTCCCTCAAACTCCACGGGTTGCTCGATGTAGTAGAGGGCGTGAAGCCCGACAACTCCTGCCGTTTTTCTGTCTTGGGGAAGCGCGAAGGTG
>JAPLCP010000013.1:3898-7562 GCA_026392155.1 Armatimonadota bacterium
ATGCTCGCCTTTGGAGCCCCTTCCCACAGAATCTCTGCGGTCAGTGTGTCGCCCTTCTGGCGCGGGAGGATCTCCAACATGCCTCCGGCTTTTGTCGCCGCCGCCTTGGGAGAGACAGCCGCTTTGGCATGGAAGATTGCCAGGAAGTTCTCGGCTCCCTTGTCCACCCCACGGCGGCTCTCGGAGAAGACCATGGCCCCACCGATCGGAAGCTGCCCAGTGCGCGCCCCATTTTGAATCGCCCCCAGCTCCAAGGGAGCCTTGCCACAGCGCGGGTGGAGTCCCTCGACATAGGCGGCGAAGCGCTCTGCAGACTCGGCCCAGACATTGGGGCGGAGGGCAAAGTGCGCCTGTCCGTTCTCAATGGTCGCCCAGACCGCGTGGGCATTGGCTTGAAGTGAGGCTCCCAGCAGGGCCACCAAGCAGAGAAAAGTCGTTTTGAGTTTCATGGAAGTTTCTTTCGGTTAACGGACGCAGTAGAGGTGCGTGGCAACACGCAGGTAGAAGGAGTCATGGGCAACGGCAACCGCGCAGAGGGTGGGATCGTTGGGGCCACCGGGCAGGCCACGCGGGGCACCATCAGGGCCGACGGGTGGCGCGTTGGTGGGGACGCGGGGCATGGGCGGACTGTCGCTCTCCCAGAGGGCATTGACTGCCACCTTCTCAAACTTTGGCCCCGCCTTCACTACCGTGGTGGTGCCCTTCTTGCCAAAGAGGTAGAGTTGGTCGTCAATGCCAACGGCCTGTGCCCAGCACTGATCCCCGATACGCTCGGAGTAGAACTCTTCCCCGGTTTTGGAGTCGAGGCAGAAGAGCACGCCAGTGGCATTGACGTAGTAGACCAGTCCTTTGTAGAACTGCGGCCCCATCATCCCACAGCTTGCCTTCTTGGACTTCCAGAGCAGCTCATAGGAAGGCTTCCCCTCTTTCATGACAAGCTTGAGGCAGCAGTTGGACTCCGTGGGCGAGAAAACGGATGCCCCGCCGCCGCGCTCTGCCGCCGCCGCTCCGGTGAAGATAAGCTCCCCACCGATTCCCGGTGTGGGGATCTTATTGCCCGAGAGCCCCTCCAGGCTCCAGAGGCGCTTACCAGTCGCGGTTTCGTAGCCTTGTACCACGCCCGTGGAGCTCAGAAGCAAGAGTTCCTGGTTCTGAAAGCGTGTCAGGATCGGCGAGGAGTACGACGTGCGTGGCTCGCGGTCGGACTTCCACAGAGTCTTGCCACTCTTTTTCTCGATCCGCAGCAGGTAGCTCGGCGCTTCGTCCTCGATCAGCAGAAAGAGCGAGTCGGTGTTCTGTGCGGGGGAGCTGCCGAGACCGTAGATATTTTTGGGCTTGCCGTACTCTTTTCCCAGATCCCGGTGCCAGCGGAGGGCCCCGGTGTGGCTGAGGGCGTAGAAGTCCCCGCTCTCAAAGAAGGCATAGACCCCGCCCACGTCCACACTCGGCGTGGCGGCGGCCCGGCTGATAAGGTCGTGGGCCGCTTGTGGGAAGCTACTGACAAGCTGTTTTTGCCAGAGCTGCTTGCCCGTCTTGGCGTGGTAGGCCGTGACGACATTCTTCTCTTTATTGGGGCCGAGAATGGTCGTCACATAGATCTTGTCTTTCCAGACCACGGGCGAAGACTGGCCGTAGCCGGTCAGCTCGACCCTCCAGGCACTATTTTTCTTAGGGCTCCACTCCACAGGGAGCTTCTGGGGGGCAACTAGGTTGCCCCCGCCGTTCTGGAAGCCGCTCCAGATGTCTTTTTGTCGGTTCATCATAATTTACTGTTTCTTTACTGCCTTGGGTCGAAGTTTCCGGTGTAGATGCCGTTGGGAATGTTCTGCCAGTACTGCGGCTTCCAGCGTCGCGACATCGATATCGTTGGGCTGCTGGAGCGTGGCATCCCAGGTGCGCCGCGTGCCACAGCGGAAGTGTGGCAAGGGATCGACATCCGCGGTTCCCCAGCACATGGGATAGAACGGGATGATGCGCCGATTGATGGCGTTCATGGTCATGTAGATCACATTGGCAGGCTTGTCAATTTGTGGAGCGGTTCCAAAGAATTGCTGCGTGGGGACATCGGTCTCGTTGGTGCTCCAGAGGTAGGTATTGATGGCATACGAGGTGCGGCGTAAGTTCCCCAGCACAGGATCTGTGGTCGGCGCGGCCCACTCTGTCTCGGTCTGTGCCCAGCGCAGTGTGGAGCGATCTGAGGGAGAGCGAAAAATACCACGGTTCTTGATGTAGGGCTGGTAGAGATTGATCCAGTGGGGGCTTCCTCCGCTGGCATCTCGGATTGCGTACGGGATCAGCCGTTCGTCGTTGTCCTGCATGTACATCATGGCAGCGATTCCTAGTTGCTTGAGGTTGGAGAGATCGGTTGCCTGTCGGGCTTTTTGCCGTGCCTGTGCAAAGACAGGGAAGAGAATCGCGGCAAGTATCGCGATAATGGCGATGACGACGAGTAGTTCGATAAGCGTAAAAGCAGCGCGTGTGCGCATAGAAAATAGTCACTTTCCTGAAGTAAAGCACCAAATAGCACCCAAAAGAGTGCTTGGTGAAGCCAATAACGAGTTGTGGATTCAGGAAAGAGCTTGCGGAGGAGGCGCTAAAGGAGCGGGGGTACGGGTCGGCAGGGAAAACGACGCGACGGGAGCTGCCTGCAGGGCGAGGAGCAGAGGCTGAGTGAACGAAACGATAACCACGACGGGGGCTAGTGCGACACCGAGGGTTGGGGGGGAGACGGGGGCACCTTGGTCACAGCTGGAGCGCATCACCAAGTGCTCTGCGGCGCTGGTCATCTTGAGACAACAGCAGAGCTTTCCGCCAGGGCAGTTGATACAGTGACAGAGCCGCTTATGCTCGGCTTCTTCGTCTGCGGGAGTGTGAGTATGCACTGCCGCGACCGGAGGCGACAAAGCTATCGGGCTGAGAAAGAAGCTTCCCCAGAACCCGATCGCAGTTGTCCAGAGCATCGTGAAGAGAACCAGCCACGATGTCGCAAAGCTAGCGCGACGAAATAGCACTAGATGCAGTCTATCACTAGGGGCAAGCACCACGCACACGCCAGATAAGATTCGCGCCTTTGTCTTGCGCGAGCATTCCGTTGGCGGAGTAGGCTTTCACGTGACCATCGCCATGGAGCACCATGGCCAGCCCTTGGCCCTGTCCTGTGCGCTGGTGGCGGGCGTAGACGGGCTTGAGGATACCGGCGGCCATGGTGGGATTGGTCGCGACAAGATCGTTATCGGAGATGAGCGGGGTGCTGAGACGGATATCTAGGGCGTTTATTTTTGCCGTTGGGACGCACGGGTCGAAGTTATGGCCACGGTAGCGGCCAAAACCTCCACTACCAAAAGCACCGTTGGGCGTGTCGGTGAAGAGCGCGAGGCGAGCAGGCTCATCAACCGAAGCCAGTCCTAAGACACTGGTAAATGCCTCGGTGGCGTTGGCAGCGGTGCTGGGATCGCGGTAGGCGAGCTGGGCGTTCATCCCAATGGAGGCGTAGCCACGAGCGTTCCAGTTCGTCGGGTAGCCTGGCTGAATGGCACTGGGGCACTTGAAGATGCCGTCGTTTTTGACATAGGGCTGGATCATCTCCGTCCAGATCGTCGGCGTGAACGCCCCCGTGTTGTAGTTGGCCGTCATCGGGTACTGCTCGTCGTAGTCTTGAACATAC
>JAPLCP010000081.1 GCA_026392155.1 Armatimonadota bacterium
AGCGTCACCGCCGCTGGCCGACGATTCCCGAGGACTTTCTGCTGCTCGTTGCCCCGCCCCATGAGATTTTAGGCGAGTGGCGCTTCGTGATCGTCGGTGAGCAAGTCGTCGCGGCCTCGCAGTACAAGTGGGGCGAGACTCTGGTGTTGGAGCAAGGCGCACCCGACGGTGCCTGGGCGGTGGCACGGGCGATTGCGACGCACCCATGGCGTCCCATCGAAGTCTTTGTCGCCGACATCGCCCAGACGCCGGAGGGCTACTTTGTGCTGGAGCTCAACACATTCGGGACAGCGGGACTCTACGCCTGCGAGATGGAGGCGATTGTACGCACCGTCACGCCCTACGCAGTAGAGTAAATGCACTCTCCGGCAACGTAGGTCGCCTGGACATTCAGATCCTCGTCCACGATAACAAGATCGGCGAGTTTGCCGACTTCGAGCCGTCCGGTGTCGAGCCAGCCTTGCTGATCGGCGGCGTTGGTGGCGGTCACTTGCGCGATTTCTTGCCAGCCAAGACCACACCAAGCACGAAGGTTTCGCGCGGCCTGATCCATGGTCAGTACCGAGCCTGCCAGCGTCCCATCGGCGAGCGTGGCGCGTCCGTTGGCGACGGTGACATCGTGGCCACCGAGCTTGTAGAGCCCGTCGCCGTTGCCTGCGCCCGCCATGGCATCCGTGATGGCGATAAAGCGCTTTGCCCCGGCGGCGGCGTAGGTCATGGCGATCACCTCCGGCGCGACATGGTGCCCATCGGCGATTACCTCCACACGCACCCGTAGATCCGTCATAAAGACCGGGATCGGGCCGGGGTTGCGGTGGTGAGTGCCGTTCATCGCGTTGAAGAGATGGGTCGCCTGCCGTGCCCCAAGTGCAATCGCTGCTTTCGTTTGGTCTGCTGTGGCATCGGTGTGGCCCAGCGAGATCACGACTCCAGCGGCGTTGCAGGCGGCGATCAGCGCCTCACCGCCGGGTTGCTCCGACGCTAGTGTGATCTGCCGCATCGTCCCCTGCGCTGCCTCCAGCCAGCCTGAAAACTCAGCCTCGTCGTAGCGGCGCACGAACTCTTTGGGCTGTGCGCCAGGCTTGCCAGGGCTAATATAGGGGCCTTCGAGATGAATTCCCCCAAGCAAGCCCCCCCCACCCCCAATACTAGGGGAGCCCATGTGTCGTGCAACATTGGCAAGCGCCGCCGTAATGGCCGCATCGCTCTGGGTGATCGTCGTGGCCAGAAGGCGCGTGGTGCCGTGCGCCGCGTGCGTGCGGCAGATCGTCGCCAGTGCCTCCGGGGTCGCATCCATCGTGTCTGCGCCGCCACCACCGTGGATATGCAGGTCAATAAAGCCGGGGAGTACCGTCAGACCCGACGGTACTCCGGTCGTCTCTCGAATCGCGACGATCCGTCCGCTGGCAATGCTCAGGCTACCGTTCTCGATCACCTGCTCTGGCGTGACGATACGAACGTTGCGTAGCTCCATCAGCGACCATCCTGTGGCATGTTGGGGTTGATCGGATTAGGAGTAGGTTCGGGTGTGGCTGCTGGTACGGCTTTTGGAGTCCCAGGGCTCTTCGGCTCCAGCGCAGTGCGAAGCGCTTTCAGCTCCTCGGCTTGCTTCTCGACTTTCTCTTCCAGCGCCGCAAGACGTTGCTCTGTGGTCTGAGTTCCTAGAGGCAGGGGAGTCGGAGTAGGTGCGGGCGTAGGAGCTAAAGTAGTGGTTCCCATTCCCGGCTTCGGAGGCATGGGCACGGCTCGCTGGCGCGTGATCCAGTAGCTCACTCCTGCAAGCATCACCGCAGGAGCCAGAGAGACTAAGATCATGGTGAGTAGAGGGCGGTTCGCTGAGCCATCTTCCTTGGGCTCAAAGGCTTTCACAAGGCTGATTGAGAGAACATAGAGCCCTGCCATCGGAACCGCCATCATGATCATAGTCACGGGGTCGTTGGAGGGAACAAAGATCGCGGCGAGCGCCGCCAGTACCACAACGGCATGCCGCCAGTAGGTCAGCATCAGCTTCGAGGTCAGAATCCCAACACGAGCTAAGAAGAGCAAGATAACGGGAAGCTGGAAAGCAATTCCGAAGGCAAGGATAATCTTAACGGCGAGAAGGATATACTTCGCAGCATCTTGTAGCAAGGTGGCATCGGGAATGTCACCGATATAGCCCACCATCCAGTCGAAGGCAAGAGGAAGCACCGCATAACCGGTTCCGACACCCGCCAGAAAGAGCAACACTGAAAAAGGAGCGAGAAACTTGACGGGCTCACGTTCCTTCGCGGTGAGAGCAGGCTTGATAAAGCCCCAAAGTTCCATCACCAGAAGAGGGAGAGTTACTGCCAAGCCTGCAAAAAAGCTCACCTGGAGTTTCAGGAAAAAGGCATCTTGCACAGACGCAAGAGCAATCACGCCATGCTGGTTATGATCGGCAAGGGCACGTTGAAGAGGCTCATTGATCAGATTATAGAGTGGCTTGAAGAAGTTATACGTCAGAACCATTCCCACAACTAAGTAAAGAATGGCGCGAAAAATTCGGTTGCGTAGCTCAGCCAGATGCTCTACGAGCTCCATCTGGCCATCATGAGGGACAGGTTTCTTTTTTCGAAATAGTGCCATAACAAGCTTTATTATATCGGCGAAAAAAGACCCCTCTGAAATTTCAGAGAGGTCTTTTAAGCGAGGCTAAAAACAACTATTTTTTAATCGTCGCCGCCGCGGCTTTCACCACAGGAGCAGGAACCACAAGCTCTACCACGGTGGTGGAGCGGAACTTGGCAGGAACCTTGGGAGATTCCATTTGCTGGCCAGACTGCATGCCACCAAAGCCAGCCCCACTACCACCGCCCATGCTTCCCATCCCAGCGGCACCGGGCATGGACTTACCTCCCCCCATGCCACCAGGGCCACCCATCATGCCCCCCATGCCACCAGGGCCGCCCATCATACCTTCACCATCACCACCGCCCATCATGCCGCCCATGCCACCACCGACACCGGCCTGTGGCACCATCGCGCTGAGGATATCCGAGGGTGCATCCCCTTCAACTTCGGTGATTGTCTCTGTCTTGATGATCTTGCCCGCCTTGTAGCTAAACCAGATCGTGCGATCCATCTTAACCTTGGCTTTTTCGATCTTGCCCGCTCCGCCAAAAATCTGGACATTAGCTCGTTGAGTAAAGGTCTGGTGGATCTTGGCACACTGGTAACCACTCTCCCACTCAAGACCTTCCAGAGTGTTCTCAACTGTCACCATGGTAGGTGTGTCCAGCGTCGCCCATTCGAGAAGTAAGGGGGCTCGTGTTGTCCACTTCTGCCCCACACGTCGCTTCCCTCCCAGCTCAATCATGGGCAGAGCCACATAGGCTCCAGGCCGTGCCCCATTGGCGATACCGGGATCGAGAATGCGCCCCGAGGAGTTTACAGAGCGGTAGCGCGACTTGAAATCGTAGATATCTTGCAGACGAGCGGAGCCTGCTGCGGAGATAATCGTTCCATCTTGGACGCGATCGCGAATAAAGAAGTCGCTGGCAGCCAGCCGATCTTCGGTCGTACGGATGTAGTTCGCCTTGACCGTCTGAACCGGAATGCGGTAAGGACCGGCAATATCACCATTACCAAAGGGGCTTGCTCCACCGCCGCCCATCATTCCTCCCATACCACCGTCGCCGCCCATCATGCCGCCAGGACCGCCCATCATGCCGCCAGAACCGCCCATCATGCCACGACCACCCATACCACCAGAGCCGCTCATCATGCCACCTTTGCCCATGCCGCCAGAGCCGCTCATCATGCCGCCAGGGCCGCCAGAGCCACTCATCATGCCGCCAGGGCCGCCAGAGCCACTCATCATGCCACGACCGCCACGCCCCATGCCGCCAGAGCCGCTCATGCTTTCACCATCGCCCCCCATCATGCCACCGGGGCCACCTGCCATTCCCCCCATCGTACCGCCGCTCATCCCACGTCCCTGGGAAGAGTAGCCACTGCGACGCTGGCTAATCACGGTGTTCGTGGGCACTTTGACATCGTTGACGTACTCAAGATCGGTGCGCTGCTTGTACTCTACCTGCTCTCCCACCGCGAAACGGTAGGCGAGTGCAATTCCATCGGAGGGCATGCGCAGATCGCCACGGTTGTTCACCGTCAGAGTCAGGGTCTGCTTGCCAAGTTTCTTGTTACCCGCATCATAGGCGATCAGCTCTAGTGTGTGCGGGCCATCATCAACACCATCAAGGATGATGTCTTTTTCCGCATCGCGTATTTTAGCTTTGGTATTCCAGAGCAACGTCACCATCGACAATGGCTTGCCATCGCTGACGATAAAATCAGTATCAACTTTCTGGCCCGGTGCAGGCACCATCACCCCAGCGCGGAACTTGCCATCTACACCCAGAGCGAGGTACTTCACCCCCTCAAGCGCCGTACGGGGAATGCGAATCTTGACGGTCTCCCGCACGGTTGCCCCGTTCTGTGGCCCCGCGACCTGAAAGGCAACCTGTGCCGATGAGACAGCAGCCACTCCAAGGGTGACCAAAAGCGTACCTAATGCCTTGCTCTGCATACGATCCTCACTTTATAAACTTTCTGTTTTACCGTGAGCCAGGAAGACCGGATGGCCCCCCTTGCCCTTCAATAATCTGTGTGCCTGCCGGAAGCGTAAAGAGTGCCTCCGGAATACTTCCATTGAGTTTGATTTGGGAGGCTTGCATCGTCTGCATTCCTCCAGCGTTTCGCATCTCAAGCTTTACCGGCAGGGTAAACCCCGGCGTTGTCCCCAGATACACCACGGAGCCTGTGCGTGGGTTTTTATAGACGTCACAGGCAATTCCCGCCACGGTTACTTTACCCGTCTTTTGTGCTCCTGCCAGAACCTCGCTAGCCTGAGCAAAAACCGTACTGAGGCCATCCTCAATCTTGAGGTTCATCTTCTGTGCCGCTTTATTTGCGGGGATAAAGAAGAAAGCCCCTTTTTCATTGACCACATAGCGCACCTCGCCTAGTGCCTTGTCTTTGTAGTCTAGGCGGCCTCTCGCGCCACTCACCGCGATCTGAAAGACCTGCGTGTCTTTGGGGCCATCTTTGGGAGCCATCACCATCGTCACAGTGAACTGTGCCGTTTTGGCAAGGCTCGACCGGGAGAGAGCTGACTTCTTTTTCTCGGTTGGTTGTGGTACTTTCTGCATCGCTTACACCTTGTTCGACCCTTCTCCTACCTTTTCCTTCAAACCATGAAGCGTTCCCGGTAAATTTTGTGGCAAAGTTTTTTTCGAGAGCCTACCGCCCGCCTGCCGATAGGCACACTTGCTCCCCAAAACGCACTCCTCGCAGCGTGGTTGCTGGGCGACACAGACCCGCCGCCCATGCCGAATGAGATGCACATGATACGAATAAACGTCGGGATCTTTAAGCTGGCTCTGGAGCGCATTATGTGCCTTCGCCTCCCCAAGCTTCTCGTCAATGAGACCTAGCCGATGAGAGACCCGGAAGACATGCGTATCTACAGGCAGCACGGGCCGCCCCAGGGAGAACATCAGAACGCACGCCGTGGTCTTTGGCCCCACGCCGTGAAAGCTATTTAGAAACGCCTTTGCCTCTTCCGTTGGGGTTGTCTTGAGAAACTCCAGGCTGGTGCTACCGACTCGCTCATGAATCTCCTGTAGAACGGCTCGAAGGCGCGGCGCTTTGGCATCCGCAAGCCCTCCACAGCGAATAGCATCGGCGATATCGCGCACTTCGGCTAGGCGAACCTCGTCCCAGCCGCCCGGAAACGCACGCCTCAGGCTATCAAAGGCCCGGCCACTATTCACATCCGAGGTCGCCTGGGAGAGAATCGTCTGCATCAGCGCATCCAGTGGCTCCCCATGCGAGCGCCACGCAAGCTCGCCGTACTCTTTATCGAGCTGCTTCACCACCCACTCCGCCGTCACTTTTTTCACCACGAGATTTTACCCGAATCCGCCAACACGATGATGTCAAAGCCAACTAAAAACCGATACAATCACCACTAGAAACGGAGGGGCAAGATAGTGCGTGTTCTCATTGGGGTGGATCAAGCCGAAGGGGCTAGTGAGGTCGCGGGGTGGGTACGTCGCTTTAGCTTCAAAGACCTGGCGGAGGAGTGGATGCATGTCGTCCCGCAGCAGAGCGGCGTTACTTGGGCACTCGACCCTTTTCTGGCAGCAGATCAGACTGAGCGTCTTCAAGAGAAAACCGCTCGCCAGATTGAGCGCGATCTAAAAGAGCGCAGCGGCAGTGCCAGCGTGCGTGTCAAGATTGGCAACCCGGTTAGGGAGCTTCTCAACCGCGCCGACGAGACGCACACGGACTTGCTGGCCGTGCGTGGCTCCGATAAAAACTCGCTCGCGGCTTTCTTTCTAGGCAGTGTCGCGCGTGCCCTGGTCGAGGGGGCTTCGCAGAGCGTACTCCTCACCCGAGGTGCCGCGCCACAACGTCCTCTGCGTGTTGTCGTTGCCACCGACCACTCAGAGTACATGGACAAAGCGCTGGAGAAGCTGACGGCAGGGGCACCACAAGGGATCGGACATCTCACCGTTCTGCATGTGCTCCCCGCTCCCTACAAAGCCGATATGGACCAGCTCGCCCAAGAGATCGCGCACGAGGCCTACGGTCGCCCGGTTCGCACCCCTGAAGAAGTGACGGGGGCAGCCGCAAAAGCGCTCGGGGAGAAGCTAGGCTTGCCTGCGGAGGCCATACACAGCGTGGTTGCCCACGGCTCCATCTCCGATGCGATTGAGACAACCCTGAGCGCAGCAGACGCGGACCTGCTGATTCTGGGTGCCAAAGGCCACACGCTTTTAGAGCGCCTCACACTAGGAAGCGTCTCGTTTCGCGCCGTCACCACTTGCCCCAAGAGTGTCTTGGTTCTTCGCGTGTAAGTTAAGCAGCGCTGAACTGCCAAACGATACAATAGACACAGAGGTTAGCACCATGTCCGTAACAACCGAAGAAAGAATTCGCCATCTTGAAGCCGATGTCGAGTGGCTCAAAGCACAAGTAAGCCCACAGCGTCCTGGAGTGGTCGGTAAGACACACCCTGATTTTTTAAAGACCTGTGTCGGAATCTTCGCAAATAATCCCCTTTTTGAGGAGATGGATCAACAGATTCAGGCAGAGCGCGAAGAGGAGCGACGCCTTGCCCGTGAGATAGATACCAACGAATGATCTATCTGCTTGATACGGATCATATCAGCATTTTTCAAAGACGAATGCAACCGTTTTGACCCGTAATCGGCGAGACTTTGATAAGATCCCAGGACTTCGTACAGAAGACTGGACTGTGGAGCCAAATTTAGATGTTTGATGTTCTAGTAATCGGAGGCGGGCACGCGGGGTGCGAGGCGGCGCTGGCTTCGGCGCGACTGGGCTGTAAGACGCTTCTGGTAACGGGGCGCTTGGATCGGATCGGGTGGCTGCCGTGCAACTGCTCGATTGGCGGCCCAGCAAAAGGCCATGTGGTGCGAGAAGTAGACGCGCTTGGGGGGGCGATGGGGCTCATCTCCGATGCGACTCTGACGCACATTCGGATGCTCAACACGGGCAAAGGCCCCGCCGTCCGGGCGATACGGGCGCAGGTGGATGTCGAGAAGTACCCCGCCGCGATGCAGGCTTATCTCGCGGCCCAAGAGAATCTGACGCTCCGTGAGGCGATGGTAGAAAATTTGCTCGCCGAAGGCGGGCGTATTTGTGGCGTCACGCTGTCGGATGGGACGCAGCTTCCGGCCAAGACGGTCGTCGTTACCACGGGGACGTTTCTGCGCGGGCTCTGCCACCGGGGCGAGGATAAGTGGGAAGCGGGGCGCAACGATGAGGCGGCGGCCTACGGGCTCTCGGCGAGCCTGTCGAGCTTGGGCTTTCCGCTGCTACGGCTCAAGACGGGGACGACCCCCCGGATGGATAAGAACACGATTGACTTTTCCCGCACCGAGGCACAACCCAGTGAGCCGGACTGTCCCTCGCTGAGCTTTCGGACAGCTAAAAAATCCCACGCGGGCCTGCTGGCGGCGTATCTCACCTGGACCAACGACGCAACCCATAAGGTCATCCGCGAGAACCTTCACCGCTCGGCGATGTACGGCGGACAGATAGAGGGAGTCGGGCCACGCTACTGCCCCAGTATTGAAGATAAAGTGGTACGCTTCGCTGATAAAGAGCGCCACCAGGTCTTTCTGGAGATCGAGGGCTGGGACACGCCGCAGGTCTATGTCCAGGGCATGAGCACGAGCCTCCCCGCAGAAGTCCAGGCGGAGTTTGTCAAGACGCTCCCCGGCCTCGAAGACGCCGTGATGCTCAAGCCGGGCTACGCCGTGGAGTACGATGCCGTCCCGCCCACGGAATTAACGTCGGCGCTCATGACCAAGCGGGTCGAGGGGCTGTTCTTTGCCGGGCAGATCAATGGGACGTCGGGCTACGAAGAAGCGGCGGGCCAGGGGCTGATCGCGGGTGCCAACGCGGCGCTCTATGTGCAGGGCCGCAAGCCGTGGAGCCTGACCCGCAGCGATGCCTACATGGGCGTCATGGTGGACGATCTGGTCACTAAAGGCGTGAACGACCCCTATCGCCTGCTCACCAGCCGCGCCGAGTTTCGCTTGACCCTGCGCAACGACAACGCCGATCTTAGGCTCACCCCGATGGGCCGCGCCCTCGGACTGGTGGGCGATGCCCAGTGGGAGCTTTTCCAGGAGCGCAAGGCACGCATCGAGCATGTGGAGAAAACCCTCACGGAGAACACCGTCGGAGGACTGGACAGCGCACGCCTCGAAGCCCTTGGCTTTGCGCCCATCACGACGCGCCTGTCCTACCTTGACCTCCTCCGCCGCCCCGAAGTGAACCTGGAGTCGGTCGCCCAGCTCGCCGGACTCGATCCCACGCACTACGCCGACGGCCTAGAGCAGTGCTTCATCACCGCCCGCTACGATGCCTACATCCGCCGCGAGGAGATGCAGATCGATGTCGCCCGCCGCGCCGATCACCTCGCCCTCCCCACCGACCTGGACTACGCACTCGTCCCGTCGATTGCCAACGAGGCCCTCGAAAAATGGAGCCGCCTCCGTCCCGCCACGCTCGGGCAAGCGGCAAGAATCCCCGGCATCAACCCCGCCGACATCTCCGCACTGCATATCTACCTCGTGTCCCAGCGGCTACCGGTCTAAGGGACTCCGAACACCTTGAGCTCCTCGGTTGAGGACATGGGGGTAGATCATCGCAGTTTCGCTTTCCGTCCATCACGGTGGAGGAAGAGGAGCGTAGCAAGAGCGACCAGAAAGTTTAAAATCGTTGTCATTTTCTTGGTATACTATTCCCTGAGGTAGCGTTAACCTTCGCCTACAGAATGGTTGCGAAAGGGCATTTCTGACAAAAAGTGAAAAATCTCACAGTAAGCCTGACGACAGCTGTTTGCGGCACAACACACCAAGATCGTCATTATGACCGCTGCGGCATAACTCTCCCCACGAGGGAGCAAACACAGTAAGCCTGACGACAGCTGTTTGCGGCACAACACACCAAGATCGTCATTATGACCGCTGCGGCATAACTCTCCCCACGAGGGAGCAAACACCGCCACGGCAGAAACACGAGTTAGGCGTCATTACCCCGCAGGTTATCGCAACGGTTCGCTCTCAAGAGCAGGATTGCGAAATAACCAGACGGGGAGCGCATATGAAAAACACAAGACAACCGAGTCAGTTCTGGATCACCTGGCTGCTTATCGTATCGGCAGGCGTGGCCGCATTCGGCTTAGCCCTAGTCTTACTTCCAGAGACTACAAGGCAAGCTTTTTCGCTTCTCGTGTATTCATCCCCAACAAGCGTCGAGGCGTTTGGAACCGAACAAGTCCGGTACATTTCGCTGGTTCATGCAGTTCTCGGTGGGGTTATGGTCGGCTGGGGAAGCATATTGTTCTTTGTTGTAAAAGACTTCCTCCAGACGAAACACCCACGCGCCTGGAATTTAATCGCCACAAGCCTGCTGGTTTGGTTCATCCCAGATACGGCCTATTCTTTACTCTCGGGCTACTGGCAAAATGCGATCCTGAACGCAGGATTCTTGACCCTATTCGCAATCCCGCTTTGGGCAATCAGACATGACCAAAAAAAAGACGCCTAACCAGCCCATGGAGCGGACGCCTCCGCGCTGCGCGCGGTTGCGCCCCTCATCGGCGCGTTCGGCGATGGAGGGCAGTTCGGTGGATGTCGTGATCGTAGCGTTCGAGGAGTTCACTGACGTGGACGTGTTCTTCATGTGGGATCTGCTCAAGCGGGTCCGGGCCCCCGGGTGGTCCGTCCGTGTCCTCGGCGACCGGCCTCAGCACACGTCCAGCAGCGGTCTGCCCGTCCCGATGCACGGCCCGCTGTCGGACGCCAACGCCGCTGACATTGTCCTGTTCACCAGTGGCCCCGGCACCCGTGCTAAGTGTCGGGACGCCGCGTGGCTGGCCCAGTTCCGGCTCGACCCGTCTCGCCAACTTATCGGGTCGATGTGC
>JAPLCP010000223.1 GCA_026392155.1 Armatimonadota bacterium
AGAGTATTGGTATAAATCGTTGAGTGTTTTCATTTTTAAGTCGATTATCTTCTTATATCTGCCGACTGAATTTAGTCGGCAGATATAGAGTGGTATTAGGGATTAAATATTGACCAACCTTCCAAAAGATGTGTCATATTCATCGCAGGATGAGTTGGTATCTGAAAGATACTTCCTCCTGGGGGTCTTGTATCATCAAACTGTTGAAACCATGGCTTAAGCTGAGCAAACTCAGCAGAAGTCAGTGGGCGTTGAAAGACTGGCGTTCCGTACTCTGCAGCATACCATGCCGCATACCCAGGATTTGTAGTCACATGAATCATAGAAGGATTTAGTGGTGAAGGAACCATTATTCCCTCATTAAGTGCGGCTTCGAGTTGTTGAGGGCCAGGTGCCCGAAAGATCACTGGTAGCTTTGGTTTAGGAATCAGAGATCCAATCTCTCCTATTACAGCACCTCCAACTGCATTACCTACACCATCAACGATACCATCTACAGCTGCATCGGCAACGTCAGCACCGTCAATCCAACTTCCGAGTGCACCACCAAGTCCTGCACCGACGGCAGCTCCTAATCCTCCCAAGCCAACAGGCCCAAGAGCAAGACCGCCAATAAGACCGCCTGCTACACTCGCGATTAGGCGCGCGTACTTTAGTCCTTCCGGGTCAAGAGCATTTACTGAATCATTTCCGCAATAAACATACCAGTTATAGCCATCGCGGATCGGGTCTCGACTTATGAAACGCCCGGTACTAGCATCGTACATACGATGCCCTAGCCGCATCAAGCCCGTCTCACTGTCCTGCTGATACCCGTGATTACCCGCGAAGCCAAACGGAGTCGGAGTAGAGCCACTCGTCGTGACTACCATCCCGAACGCATCCGTGCTACGCGAATCCGTTACACTGCCACTGCCATCCGTCAGAGTTTTTACACTACCCAGCGCATCCGCGTGGTAGAATTTATCCGTACCTCCTCGATTCTCACTTACCAAGCCGGAAGCGCCATGAACGAAGCTCGCCGCTCCGTCACTTAGCACCTCAGAGTCAATAGAATCATCTGAGAGGATATAGCTTGCGCTCGCTCCTCCCGATTTGCCAACACGCTGACCAAGACCGTTGTAGCTGTAGTTTACCGTAGTGCTGCCGTTGCTGGCACTTTTCAAGTAGCCCGCGCCGTTCCAGGTTAACGAGGTAGAACCACCACTCCAACTCACGCTCGTCATGTTCCCGGCGTTGTCATACGAATACCATTTGCCGCCCGCCGCAGTTAGCTTATTAGCATCGTCATACGAATACGATTCCGTCGTGCTGCCCAGCGTTTTACTTGCCCGGTTGCCCGCGTTGTCGTAGGTGTAGGAAACGGAATACGCAGAGGCTCCCGTTCGTACTTCGCCGGTGAGCTGTCCGCCGTTATCGTAGGTGTAAGCAAGCGCGTAGCTCGGAGTCGTCTCACTCGTTTTTCGTCCCAGGCTGTCATACGAGTACGTGCTGCTGGTTATCGTTGTGCCAGACTTGACCGACTCGATACTCGCCAGATCCGCCGCCGCCGTGTAGCTGCGAGTCTCCACACTGCCATCAGGAAGCGTGCTGCTCGTCATACGGTTGGCATTGTCGTAGCTGTAACTGGTTGTCTGGCTTCCCCCGGCGACGAGGCTTGTCATTCGTCCTGCATCATCGTAGCTGTAGAGAAGTGTGCTACCGCCACCTACTTTGCCCGTGAGTGCGTTGGCGTTGTTGTAGGAATACGTCACTGCGCCTTCGGGGGAGGTGCGCGTCGTGATCCTGCCGCCCGTGTCATAAGAATACGTCGTGGTGCCGGTACCGTCGGTCATACTGGTCTTGGCACCGTCGTCGTTGTAGGCGAAGCTCACCGTGGGCGTGCTGTCGCTGTACGAGACGCTGGTAAGCTGACCGCCCGTGTTGTAGTTGTTCGTCACCACAACACCGCGACCGTCCGTGCTCGTCGCGACCTGGCCGTCCGTGTTGTAGGTGACGGTGCTGCCCGTGCTGTCCGGGTACGTAATCCCAGACGGCAAGCCGTCAGAGTTGTAGCTGTAGGTCGTGACTTTGCCGCGACCGTCCGTAAAGCTCGTCTTCTGACCCGCCGCGTTGTAAGCGTAGCTCACGGTTCGACCAAGCGCGTCCGTGTGGCTCACCAACTGCCCCGCGTCGTTGTAGACGAAGCTATTGACCTGACCAAGCGGGTTGGTCGTCGTCAGCTTCTGACCCGACGCGTTGTACGTGAAACTCACGGTTCGGCTACCTGGAGTCGTCACGCTCGTTGCACGCCCCAGGTTGTCGTAGGCTGTACTGACTGTCCGGCCCGTGGCATCCGTGGCAGTAAGCGCCATTCCCAGCACGTTGTAGGTCTTGCTCGTCGTGTGCCCCAAAGGATCGGTAGCACTCGTCGCGTTGCCGTTGCTGTCGTAGCTCACCGTGCTCGTCTTACCAAGCGCGTTGGTAGCCGCCGTCACCAGGCCGTAGCTATTAACCGTGTAGCTCGTCGTGTGGCCTAGGGGATCGGTCGTGCTGGTCAACCTACCGGCGCTGTCGTAGGCGTTGGTGACAACTTTTCCCATCGGAGTCGTTGCCGTCACCACATCGTTTTTCGCGTTGTAGGTGTAGCTCGTTACGTTCCCTAGGCCATCCGTGCTCGTCAGGACGTTGCCCACCGAGTCATACGTCAAACTGCCCGTAATCCCACTGGGAGAAGTCGTGCTCGTCTTACGGTAGTTCGTATAGGCGAAGCTCGTCGTGCGACTGCCAGGAGCCACCACCGAGACAAGCTCGCCGCCCGCGCCGTAGTTATGCGTCGTCACACGGCCCATCGGGTCGGTGATCGTCGCGTAGCCCGAGCCATAGGCGTAATTTGTCTGATGGTTCAGCGGGTCTTTCTCCCACGCCAGCGCATTGCCGCTCGACGTGTAGCCCTTCGTCCACACTTTTCCACGAGCATCCGTCACGCTTGTGATCCGGTGCAGCGAGTCGTAGCCGTAGCCCACCGACGTGCTCAGTGGGTACCCAATGCTTGTCAGATCGTCACTGCTGTTGCGCGTGAACGTAAACGTCCGGCTTGCCGGGTCGGTAACACTTGCCAGCTTCCCAGACGAATAGGTGAACGTTAAAACTCGTCCCGTCGGGTCGGTGACGCTGGTGACTTTGTCGCTGCTGTCGTGGGCAATCGTTACTTGGTTGTCGCTGCGATCTTTGATCCACAAACAGTTCTTGCGGTTGCCCGTGCCACCTTCGAAGCGATACCGAACCTGATTCTTAGTCGTCAGCGTCCAGCCCGTGCTATCGGCAACCAACTTGGTTGCCATGCCCGCCGGAGCTGAGTAGCTGCCGTCAATGTTCTTGGTGAACTTGTAGCCAAGACCATCGCCCCAGCGCACCGAGAAGTCACCGATCTCGGGGTCAACCACGCCATAGATACTGTAGCTGTGTGTCCAGTGCTGCCCGATCTCGCTGTTGCCATCCGCGAGGCTGTTGTGATACAGCGCCAGCGAGACTCCCATCCCACCCCGACCGCTCCAGCCCACAATCGGAACCGTGGTGAGCTTGTTGCCATTGACTGTATTGAGTCCGCCGACATTGCCCTCCCAGGCAAACGTAGACCCTGTCTGACCGTCCACGTCACGATCCACAGGGTTGACTATCCCTGTCTCCAGGGGTGGCCCTTCTTGTCGTGCCCCGTGAATCCTAGCCAATTCCAGCGGCGTGAGAACCCGCTGATGGCCTTTCTGACTTGCTTTTGCCCGCGTATTTGCCACCGCACTTCCCACACTTGGCCCCACCGTCAGCCAGCTTGTGGTGAGTGTGGTTAGCACCGCGATGCGCCGTAGCGCACCATGACTAAACCAGCTCATAGGTATCGTTCTCTCTCAGTTCTCGTTGACAGGGAGCGAGAGGCAGGGTAAAAAGACCGTGCCCGGACTCCGGGTTGATACAGCGGCTCGCCTCTTTCCCTAATCTGCCAAGACTTGGAAGAGGCGGGCCGTTTTCACCACTGGGCTCATAGAAATTACTTCTTCAGCACCAGTAGGATGCCGCCCGATTGGGCAAGCAATTTGTCCAGAGGCACAGATTTTGCCTCTTTTTCGTTAGGGTCATGGATAGTGGCACTCACTTTCCCCGTAAATGCATTCTCCGAAACCTTGAGTACCGCCACAAAGTGATTGCCCTCCCACCAGGCCACCGCAGGAGTGGAAAGTCGCGCCAGTGCGTCTCTATCCATCTGCACACCCTCTGCCTTCAGCCCGATGGTCTTCGCCGCCTTCACCAGCCCTTCTAAATTCGTCCCATTCGCATCCGTCCCCGCCGACTTGCTCAGTGCCGCCACATCGGCCTTAACGCCCAGCTCCCCTGCCGCAATCGCCAGCGCACGAGGGCCACAGTTCCCCCCCAGCCCCACCACCCTCGCTTCGCGGGGTACCCGGACGTGGGAGACAGCAGGAATTTCCTTATTGTCCCCCCGCGAAGCGGGGGTTAGGGGGGCGATAATCCCGATCTGCGTTTTGAGAAACGCTGTATCAGTAGCGGAGAGATTCGGGGTTTTGAGTAGCGTTTCCAGAACTAGCCGTGCACCGGCTTTATCGCCCTTGGCAAAAAGCGCCGTGGCTTTCTGGTACTCGGGAAGCGAGCGCACAACCGCTTTGTCCCCCCGCCGGGCGGGGGTTAGGGGGGAATCCTGCGCTTGTGCAGGCTCCGTTTTGCATCCGCTTGAAATCGTGATGCAGCACGTCAAACAACTCAAGAAAATAGCTAGTGACAAACAACGAGAGTAAGAAAAGCGCATAACGCCCTCCCTTCACCTTAACTGACAACTATTGACGTAAAATAGGGGGGGGGGGGGCCCTTTTTATGTGGAGACTACCCAATACCACCTACACCGCTATTCTACCCGCTATAAAAACAATGTCAATGCCCAGACTAATTTTTTCTGAAAATATGGCAAGCCTTGTTTCGGGTCGGTAAAATACACTGTTTGCCTCTCAAGCCCCGAAAGTGTGAGGGGAAGACACTACCCTAAAAAGAGCCGACGAAGGACTATGTACCATTGACGCAAGCGTGCGTACTATTGGCAAAAAGGTGCATCCCCCTGGCAAAGGGCTATGTACCATGGACATCGCTTTAAGAGGCTCTACCGCAAAACTACTTCAGAGAGAAGGAAACCTAATGGACACTGACCCAAATCTACCCAATACTAACGCCGCAATCCCCAGCACCAACACCGCACCGCGTACCCGTAGCGCCATTGACCAGCGCTCTCTGGAGGAGCTACAGAGTGCCGAAGAGATCGCCCAGGCCGCGCAAGTGCCCACACACGCTACGGCGCTGGCAACGGGTGGCATTACTCCCGAGGAAGTGGCGCAGCTCCTTACCAAGATCACCCAGAACCGCACCCGCTTTACCGACTCCGTGGACGAGCGGGAGAACAAGAAAAACACCACCAAGGAAGAGGGCACCACGGAGGCCAGCCTCCGCCGCCAGATTCGGGGCATCCAGAGCGCTGCACGCCTCAAGTATGCCGGAGCGCCCGATGCGGATAACCACCTGGGGCACTACTACATTGGGGAGCGCATCACCCTCAACCGGGCCAGCCTTGCCACCTACACAGCCGCCATTCTCAAGAAGCTGTCCACGGATACTCTCCCTGGAATCACCCCCGCCCGCGTGGCAAAGCTCCAGAGCACCTACACCACCTGGCAGGCCCTCAACGCCGCGCAGAGCGCCGCACTAGAGGCCGCCGTCCAGCATCGCCAGGAGGGGCTCGACCAGCTTGAAGAGATCAAGGCCACCCGCCGCCGCATCCAGCGTGCTGCCGACATTGTCTTCCCTGTCGGTGAGCCCGAGCACTACGCCGCCCGTGCCGCTTTTCACCTAGAGAAAAACAAGCCCTTTCGAGGCTGAAAGCGGTTTTGTGTGATAATAAAGGCCAAATGAGTGAGGATCTAAACACGCGGCTCTCCCGCATTCGCCTGCTGGCACTGGACGTAGACGGGACGCTCACCGACGGTGGTATCTACTTTGGGGCCAATGGGGAGGAGCTGAAGCGCTTTCACACGCAAGACGGTCTGGGAATTGTTCTGGCGCGGGGCATCGGGCTCCAGATCGCGTGGATCACGGGGCGTGAGTCGAGCATTGTCTGGCGGCGCTCTCAAGAGCTGGCGACACCACGCCACCTGGTGCTCCAAGGCGTAAAAGATAAAGTCAAGGCGCTAGAGCATGTGGCCAAGGCGGCGGAGCTGACTCTGGCGGAAGTGGCGTTTATGGGCGATGATCTTAATGACCTGCCCGCCATGAGCGAAGCCGCCGTGGCGCTCTGCCCCGCCGATGCCGCGTCCCATGTGCAGAGTGCCGCCGACTGGGTCTCCACACGCCGTGGTGGCGAGGGAGCGGTGCGTGAGGCCATCGAGCTGATCCTGACCGCACGAGGCGACTACGATAGAGCCGTGGCACTCTATCTGGAGAAGCTCGTTCCGGGGCAATAGGCGATGGAAGAAAAGCGGCAGCGGGGGCGGCGTCCGGTAGATGCACGAGAGCGCCGTGCTCGGGTTGAGGCGGCACTCTTGGAGCTAGAGTCGGTGAATCTGCCCTTCACTATGCAAGATCTGGCCGACCGTGCCGATGTCTCCCGCGCGACTCTCTACCGGGATGCGGCACTGCGGGATCTGATTGGGGGGCGTGGAGACGGCCCCGAAGTCCGCCCCGCCGACTCGCGCTCGGTGACGCAGCTAGAGACCGAGAACAAGACACTCGCCTCCGAGCGCCGGGCTCTGCGCCGTGAGCTCAATGAGACCAAGAAGCGTGTGGACGAGCTTCTGGAGCGCTGTGCGGCATTGGAGCGTGAGCGGCGCCAAGGGCCAAGCTCCGAAGCCCCCCCCGCCAGCGAGGCGGAGAAGATCCGTGCCCAAGCCTACTCCGATGGGTTTGCTGCCGGAACCCGCGCCGCGATGCAGCGTGGGGGGACGCGACCAGGCGCTTCGGGTGGCAGTGGGCTGGCCGTTGCTGCCGCACGCTTGCCACAGCCCGCCGTGCTCGCGGCACGCCGCTCTTTAGCCCGTGCGCTGCATCCGGACCTCTTTGCCAAAGACCCCGCCGCACAGCTTCTGGCCACAGAAATCCTCAAGCAATTAAATAGTCTTGCCGATAGATAAGAGTGATAAAACTCTATTTATCGGAAAGAGAGCTTATTTTTGCGCTATCGTTTCTCTGAAATCAAAATAGTCGTGGCGACTTTAGTGATTTGTTTCTTAGTATCAGATAATTTGGGGAATGCGACTACCACACGGACGAAGACGAAATCCGTCAAGGCAAGCCGCCCTAAAAGCTCCAAGCCAAAATGCAAACCCCACTGTCAATGGGATAGCTCCTTGGCGGCTCATCCAAGCCGCGGGAGCTACCGTCGCCGACTTCCCGTCCGCGCTACCGCCTATACGCCCATTAACGACCCGGTGGAGGGAGGACGCTGGACAAAGACCGAGCGGGATGGGCGCTCGGTTCATGGAGTTGCCGTAGACCCCCGGGTGATCCCACTAGGGACACGTCTCTGGATTCCGGGGTACGGTCATGCAATCGCCGATGACATTGGCAGTGCGATCAAGGGTCATCGGATTGATTTACGGATGCAGCAAGCTGCGAACATGCATCGCTGGGGAGTTCGCCAAGTTCATGTCTACGTTCTGAAGTAGAAGCAATGAATTAAATCTTGAAACAATTAGGGTGAATTTAGATATTTTGAATCCTGTTTTTAGAGTTTTTGTGACTATCTGCTATGTAGGGCCTTTTCTGCCCTTTGTGTTCTAAGGAACATAGCAAGTCGCTCTTTAGATAAACTAAGATGCTCCGGGCGCATGTCTCGCTGCGCGGCAAAGTTGCTAATCGCACGTACTTCGCAGACAGGAATCGCCCACTGTTTGCCTAGCTGTGCCAGAGCCGCGCCCTCCATTGTCTCAAAGTCTGCCTGAAATAAACCGCGACGCTGCTCCCCTTGTGAATCGGTGCCTGTGCAGGTATGAACCGTGCAACCACGCCCACGCGCTCCGGAAAAGCCCGTTGGAATCCAGAGAGGGAGCGGCTCCGAGTAGAACGCCCCAAACTCACTCTGCTGAATCGGGCGAAAGTGAGGGGCCTCAGGAAGCGCAAAACCTATGTCACCCCAGACCTCACTCTCTCCCAGGACGATATCACCGATGGCAAGGCCGGAGCCGATATACGCCCCTGCAATGCCGATATTGATGATCAGGTCAACGTTGGGGCGTGTCGGGAAGGCGGCAAAGGTCGCGGGAGAGCCCACGCCACTGACAACGAGGGAGGTCGAGGGCTCGGGCTCCCCCCACGCAGAGAGCTCCCAGGCCGTTGCTGCGCAGACCAGAACCCGCATGAACTAAGCGGGCTCGATGCCGACAGGGCCAAAGGAGGTATTTCCCGCACGGGCGAGCAGCCCAATGGCACCTCGGGCTTGGTCGGCGGGAACTATCCCCTCTAGGAGCTGCACCGCATCGCCGTCTTCGACGGAGGCCGTAATGCGCCCGTCGTTGTGGACACTAATGGCCAGCCGATACGGGTGGTCGTACTGCCAGGCGATACTCGCATCGGAGAGGATGACGCTTTGATCATCTTGGGTCCAGACAAGCCGCGCCGCACCGTCGGGTGAGAGAACCAGGCTAATATGCCGTCGCAGGCCGCGCACGGCTGCCATCAGCCCCACGCCATCGGCTAGGTGCGCTTTCACCTGGGTGTAGACACTGTAGCCGCTCCAGTGGTTACAGCCATGGAAGGCATAGCCGGTTGCCTCATTCTGAACAATGCGGTAGGGGAACTCCCCACTCTGTGTCGAGAAGTGCTCTGCCGCATCTACCCACGCGCGTCGCCAAGCCGTTCCCTCACACGCTTGCAGAGTTGTCTCGGGGATGCCGCTCCAGCCGAGCCAATCCAGATAGACCGCACCGGATCCACTGTGTCCCCCGATTTTAATCCCCACTTCCGCAATGGGGTAGCCACCAAGATCGGGAAGGATCCAGGTTAGGTTGGCATGGTCTCCCGGCTCCAGCAGGCTCAGTGGCCCGCGGAGCGTCTCTAGCTGATCCTCTTTGCCGTAGTAGCGGACATAGAGGCGGACGGCGGCGGGACGCGTGTTGGTATCGTCGGCGACTACGCGTGCTCGGACGGTCTGGCCCGGATAGAGAGTGGGGGAGGCGATCATACTGTAGCCGGGCATGTTGAGGGCATCGGGAGGGGTGAATGTCGCCGTCGCCGCCCGTGCCGTTCGTCCAGCCGCCACACCGGTGTAGGAGATCTTCAGCGCACGCTCATCGGCGGCGACCCCTGCACCTTCCGCCAATGCGCCCAGTACCACGTTCTCAAGGCGTGTGGTTCCTCGCGACTCACTGGAGTCCTCAGGCACAAAGCCTTGGAGACTGCCGGGCAGTGCGAAGTGGTACTGCATGTTGTTGTTGGGAGCCAGCGGGCGCAGGCCCTGCATGGCGCGCGCACTATTGACTATTTCGTACGTAACGGCGGCGGCATCAGTAATGGCCCGGCCCCCATCGGCGGTGGGGATGTAGAGCCGATCCGCAACCGGCGTGCGCAGATCCGCGCCTCGGTCAATCCCCGCGAGCCCGTTTTTAATTCCCATCAAGCAGCCGACATTGCCACTGTTGCAGTCCGTATCCCAGCCTGCCGTATTGGCAATCATCAGGGATTTCTGGAAGTCATCGTCGCCGTAGAGCAGCGCGAGAATCACCACCGCGTGGTTGGGCACCATGTGGCAGCCGCCCCCGAACGTATCGTAGCCGTATCTCTCTTCAATCTTGCGCAGGGTAGAGCGCCAGTCGCGTGGCTCGTCGGCGTGCCAGCCACGAATGTCTTGAATCAGCTGCCAGATAACCGAGGCGCGGGGAATGTAGGTGATGGCCTGATCCAGCAAGCGCCCGATATTGCTCTCCGTAAAGGCCAGCGCTTCCATCGCCGCAATGACCTGCGCCCCGTAAATGGCCTCGCCATCGTGGGAGACACTGGCGGCTTTTTGTGCCAGTCCCGCTGCTTTATCGGGATCGCCAGGGCAGAGCATCGCCCAAGCGTCAATAAAAATCTGTGCCCCGATCTGCTCCGAGACAACTTGCCCGTTCATCGCCGCACTCCCTGAGGCCGGAGGGACAACGCCGTGCTTGAGGCGCAGATACGCCGTGTGCTCGGTGCTGATTCCCATGCCGCCCCACCACAGAACGGTGCGCTTCTCAATGAGATAGTTCAGCCAGGTCTTGCCGATCTGCTCGGGCGTGATGTCGTAGGCATTGTTAAAATCGGGGAAAGCTCTCGGGAAGGTAAATGTCCCTGAAATATCGTCATCGGTGACGATCAACGGCTTGCCGAGCTTATCGTGGACGTAGTACCAGACCTCGCCCAGCTCTTTCTCGATCTTCGCATTGGTCCAGCCCTCAAAAGGCCGCCCCAAATAAACGCCGATGATTTTTCCCAGCACGCCTGCATAGACGCGCTCCTCGTAGTCGGTGGGCAGAGTTGACATGCATAAATTCTACCCTATTGCGCCCCTCCCCGTAAAGTGTGGTGCCGCTGTCCCTGGCCTGCTGCTCTTGCCGCCCCGTGAACGGGGCGTGACGTGGCCTTCGGCCAGAAAGCCCGTGCCGGGCTGGAAAATAAATTTTGATTGGTTTATCAGAATAGGGCTTGTTTCGCCGTTCTAGAGGTGAAATGAAAGAAGTCTCTCCTCCCTCACGACGCAACCTTGTGGTTATCTCTCTGCACATTATCTGGGCAACCTGGAAACGCCAGCCTCTCCTCACTCCGACAAGGGAGCGCTGTGCGTACCGTTGCATCACGGCGGAAGCCCAAAAGCTGGGAGCCACTGTGCTGGCGCTTAATGGAATGCCCGATCATGTCCATCTTGTGGTGCTTCTTCCCTCATCCCTCTCGCTTGCCAAACTCATGAACCAGATAAAGGGAGTAAGCTCACATGTTCTCAACCAAGAGACTTCTACGCTTGGACACTTTCGATGGGGCAATGGTTATGCTGCATTCTCGATGAGTCCTTATCATCGGACTATGGCGATTGCCTATGTCCAAGAGCAGAAGACCCATCACGCCGATCTCTCCCTCAAGCACGATTGGGAAACTGTCCCGGACGATGAAACCCCACAAACGTAATTCCCAGCCCGGCACGGGCTTTCTGGCCGAAGGCCACGTCACGCCCCGTTCACGGGGCGGTACGGCTGCCTTTAGCGCTTCTCCTGTGTGAGGCGATAGAGTGAGCAATGCCCGACGATAACTCTGACGACGACGACTCAAGTTTTGAGTATGATCCTGAGCTTGATGACGACTCCGAACCCGGAGGCCCTTTTGAGCGCTTCCACGACACGCGGATGCAAGCAAAAGCGGCCAAGAAAAAGGCGCAGGCGCTGCCGGTGCTGGCCGAGGACGATGAAAATGTGCTCTTTGAGACGATCTACAAGCCCAGCCGCCACGAAGCGACCTGGCTTTACTCGTCGCTCAAGCCGTTCTTCGACGACCAGAAGCTCATTGATGACATTTTCTTCCAGGTAAAAGGCGGTAAGGAGGCCAGTGTCTACTGCTGCCATGTCCACCCCGATGCTCAGAAAGCCTTGGGGGGAGAGCGTGTGGCCGCCAAAGTCTACCGCCCACGCCAGTTCCGCAACTTAAGAAACGATGCGATGTACCGACAGGGCCGTGCGGTGCTCACCGATGATGGCCGTGCTGCCAAGGCCACCGACACGCGCTTGATGCGGGCGCTGGGCAAGAAGACCGAGTTTGGGGCGCAAGTCCAGCACTCGAGCTGGCTCCTCTATGAGTACACCACGCTGCAAAAACTCTTCGCCGCAGGCTGCGCCGTCCCCGAGCCCTACGCCGTGGCGGAGAATGCGATTCTCATGGGCTTTGTGGGCGACGAGACCCGTGCGGCGGCGACACTCATCGAGATTGTCTTGCCCAAAGCCGAAGCGACGAAGGTCTTTGGACAGCTTAAAGAGAGCCTGAGGGTGCTGGTGGGAATGGGCATGGTGCACGGGGATCTCTCCGCCTACAACGTGCTCTACGACGGTGAGAGGCCGACGACCCGGCTCTGTGACTATTTCCAGCGCTGTGGCGTTAGCTGCGATCCGGAGAGTCTGGCGCGGGAACTTCGGTCATAAGCCCGTCCTCGATACGCAAGATACGGTCGGCGGCAGCGGCGAGCCGATCGTCGTGGGTGACCATCAGAAACGCGACTCCTGTCTCCTTTGCGATCTCCCGCATGAGCGTGAAGACCTCTTGACCTGAGTGTGAGTCTAGGTTACCCGTGGGCTCATCGGCGAGCACCAGCTTGGGCTTGTTACAGAGCGCCCGCACAATCGCATTGCGCTGCTGTTGCCCCCCCGACATCTGGCTGGGCCGCTTGTTCATCTGGCTCTCCAGCCCCACACGGATGAGCAAGCGTCTGGCATAGGCGAGATCGTCTTTGTCGGGCGCACCCTTGCGGATGGAGACCGGAATCAGGGCATTTTCCAGGCAGGAGAACTCGTCTAAGAGATGGTGGAACTGAAAAACAAACCCGATCTTCGTGCCACGCAGGCTCGCCAGCCCATCGGAGCTGAGAGTGGCGATGTCAATTCCGTCAATGAGCACCTGACCGCTAG
>JAPLCP010000156.1 GCA_026392155.1 Armatimonadota bacterium
CGAGCCAACCACAGAGGCTTACCGTCTGACGATCCCTGGAGCATACCGCTTGATGCTCTTTACCTACGCTCCTTTTTCAGAGATCATTAAGGCTGAGGTACGCCAGCGTGCCGAGGCTCTCAAAGAAGCGTATCAGAAGTCAAAGGCGATAAAATAGCGCCATGAGCACTACACTCACCGCTGATCCACAAACGGGCCAGGTTCGCTGGACCCGAGAAGGCTTTCGGATGATGGCCGATGCCGGCCTCTTTGCTGATGGCCGCTACGAGCTACTCGAAGGCGAGATCGTTAAAATTATGCCTAACGAACCCCATACGTTTGTCAATATGAAGCTGATCCGCGCTTTAGTGGAGTGCTTTGGCTGGGACTATGTCCGCATGCCTGGCTCACTAAGTGCTGGGGAAAAGAGTGAGCCTGAGCCCGATGCTGCCGTGACGCACCAGTCTGCTGAGGTTTATCTCAAGACTGGCATTCCTCCCGGCAGTGAGTTTCGGCTTGTGGTGGAGGTCTCCGACAGCACGCTCTGGCGGGATAAAGGCCAGAAAGCAAAGCTCTACGCCACCGCAGGGGTTCCCGAGTACTGGGTGGTGAATCTTACTGGGCGCACCGTGATCGTCCACCGCAGGCCCGCCGGGGAGGACTACCAGAGCATCGTCACCTACAACGAGAACGAGTCCATCTCCCCCGAAGCCGCCCCCGAGCACACCATCGCCCTCGCGGAGATTTTTCCACCTCTCCCCGAAGAAACTGCTGACTAGGCGCTCTCTTCGCGGAGCTTGCCTTCGCCCTCAAAGATCAGTCTTCGGGTGGCGACTTTGTCGAGGAAGAATCTATCGTGGCTGACCACTAAGACCGCGCCGGGGAAGTGGATCAGGGCCTGCTCCATGACTTGAATGCTGGGCATGTCGAGGTGATTCGTGGGCTCGTCGAGGATGATCACGGGGGAGCCGGAGAGTAGACACTGCGCCAGCGCGACGCGAGATTTCTGGCCACCGGAGAGCGTCCCGAGCTTTTGCATCCGGTCCATCTCGGAGAATCTGAGCATCTCTAAGAACTTATGGACATGCTTGCGCGGCGCATGAAAGGCCAGTCCGAAGGTGTTGATGGCGTGCGAGAGCGTGTCTTTGGGATCAAGATTTTCGAGGAGCTGGTTGAAGTGGACCGCCTTGACGCCGCCCTCCCAGCGCACCAGACCCGAGTCGGGCGCTTCTTCTCCCGTGAGCAAGCGCAGCAGCGTGGACTTACCGCTGCCGTTGCGCCCGACAATGGCGAGGCGCTCGTTGCCGTGGAGCTCGAAGGTGAGGTTGGTGAAGAGCGTCTGCTCGCCGTAGGTTTTGCACAAGTCCTCGACGCGTAGTAGGTTCTCGCGGACGTGCAGGCCCTCGTAGATCTCCGTGATTAGCACCTGCGCGGGGCGCGGCGTGACGCGCTTCTTCAGATCGGCAATCTTGCGCTCGCGGCGCTCTTTGTGCTCTTTCAGCGCCTCGGCCTCGAGCAGCAGCAGCTCTTCTTCGTGCAGAAACTGGCGCTCGCTGGTCTTCAGGCGAAACGGTTTTTCTTGGATGTAGTCGCTGTAGTTGCCCGCGTAGTCGCTGAGGCGGTAGTTCTCCAGCTCGACGATGCGCGTGACGACGCGGTCTAAAAACTGCCGGTCGTGGGAGACGAGAAGCACCGCGCCCGGAAAGCCACGGAGCCACTCTTCGAGCCACGCGACACCCTCGACATCAAGGTAGTTTGTCGGCTCATCCAGCAGCAGTGCCTCAGGGGCCTCCAGTAAAATCTTCGCCAGCGCTGCGCGGTTGCGCCAGCCACCGGAGAGCTGGGCAATAGGGCGCGTGCGGTGCTCTTGCGAGAAACCTAGCTTGCCAAGAACCGTGTCCACGGCGACCTGCCAGTTCCAGCCGTCGAGCTGCTCCATGCGCTCTAGTAGCGTGGCCTGGCGCTCTAATAAAATCTCTAAGTCGGCGCCTTCGTCGGCGAACTGTGCGGCAATCGCCTCTAGCTCGGCTTCGATGGCCTTGGGTTCGGCGAGTACCTCGCCCAGCACTTCCTCAACGGTCTGGGTGCTGTCGAGCTGGGAGAACTGAGAGAAGTAGCCGATTTTTAGACCTGGCTCTTGCTCCACCCTGCCCTCGGTGGGAGCGAGCTCGCCGAGAAAGAGCCGGATGAGCGTGGTTTTACCCGTCCCATTCTGCCCGATCAGCCCAACCCGCTCCCCCTTGGCCAGCTTGAAGTAGACCTCCCGAAGCACCTGCCTATCATCGAAACGCACGGTGACTCCGTGCAGGCGCAGGAGGCTCAACTACCTGATCAGCTTTGCGGTCTTGATGGCATCCAGCTTGGGGAAGTTCTTCTCCAGAAACTTATTTCCCCCTGCCGCGATCTCGCCCTGAAGCGACGTGATCTGCTCACCGTACTCGCCAAAGAGCTTATCCACTACTTCCATGCCCGTGGTGACCTGGGCAAACGGGGAGAAGCCCATGTCATCAAGGCGGCTGTTATCGGCAAGGTTGATAAAGAGCTGGGTGGAGCGGGAGTTGGGAGCGCTAGACTTGGCGTAGGTGAGCGTGCCGCGCTTGTTGCTGCCTTTAACAGCATCATCGGGGATATTGCTCTCCAGCCACTTGCCCGCGAGGCTCGGGTCGCCGTGAATGCCGAACTGAACCACGAAGCCCTTGACCACGCGGAAGAACTTGATGCCGTCGAAGAAGCCATTTTTGACCAGATTGTAGAAGCGATCCACGCCATTGGGAGAGAGATCCCGCGTGACATCCACGACAAAGACACCCTTAGTCGTCTCGAACTGTACCTTGAACTTGGCCGGGGCTTTCTCCTTGAGCGCCGCCGGATTTTGAAGTTTCGCTTTTTGCATGTGCCTATTGTACCCGCGTTTTGCTTGTTAGAGCCGCCTCAATCAGTCCCGCGAAGAGTGGCTGGGCCCGGTTGGGGCGGCTCTTGAACTCCGGATGAAACTGAACCCCCACAAAGAAGGGATGGTCGGAGATCTCGACAATCTCCACAAGATTTTTGTCTTTGTTGATCCCCGAGCAGGTCAGTCCCGCTGTGGTGAGCTGCTCGCGGTAGTCGTTATTGAACTCGTAGCGGTGGCGGTGGCGCTCCTGAATAAAGCTTGTTCCGTAGAGTTTTGCCGCGAGGCTCCCCTCCGTCAGGTGGCAGTCCCAGAGCCCTAGGCGCATGGTCGCGCCTTTGTCCTCGACTTGGTACTGGTCGTGCATCAGGTGAATCACCGGGTGGGGGGTCTTCTCGTCCATCTCCGTGGAGTTGGCACCCGTCAGGCCACAGACATTGCGAGAGAACTCAATCACGGCCATCTGCATCCCGAGGCAGATCCCAAAGTAGGGGACTTTATGCTCGCGTGCGTAGCGCACGGCCTCGATCTTGCCCTCAATGCCGCGTGCACCAAAGCCAGGGCAGACCACGATGGCATCGCTATTTTTCAGCCGCGCGACCACGTCCACGCCCTCTTCTTCGAGTGCCTCGGAGTCTACCCAGTCAATCTCGACACGGCAGTTGTGCTGGATCCCGGCGTGGCGTAGGCCCTCGGCGATGGAGATATAGGCATCACCGTTCTGGACATACTTTCCGACGACGGCGACTGAGACAATATGGGCGGGGTGCAGGACACGCTCCACGATGGTCTTCCATTCCTCCAAGTTGGACTCACTCTGGGGCAACCCGAGGCGCTTGACCACTAAGTCCGCGAAGCCCTCTTGCTCATAGATCACTGGGATTTCATAGATCGTCTCGACATCGCGGGCGGGGATCACCGCATCAGCGTCAACGTCGCAAAAGAGCGCGATCTTCTCGCGATGCTCCTCAGAGAGGCCCTCTTTGACGCGGCAGACCAGCACATCGGGTGCGATCCCGACTTCACGCAGGCGCATCACCGAGTGCTGTGTCGGCTTGGTCTTGATCTCGTTCCACGGCCCGACACTGGGGATCAGGGTCACGTGGACAAAGAGCACATTGCCCACTCCCGCATCGCGCTTCATCTGACGGATCGCCTCCAGAAACGGCAGGCCCTCAATATCCCCGACCGTCCCCCCAACTTCGGCGAGCACCACATCGGCGCCTGTGGACTTACTCAGCCCGATAATGCGCTCCTTGATCTCGTTGGTGACATGGGGGATCACCTGAACCGTCCCTCCCAGATAGTCGCCGCGCCGCTCTTTGGCAATCACCGCGCCGTAGACCGTCCCGGTGGTGACACTGGCCGCGCGGCTTAGGTTGATGTCCACAAAACGCTCGTAGTGCCCTAGATCTAGATCCGTCTCCGCACCATCATCGGTGACAAAGACCTCCCCGTGCTGAAAGGGGTTCATCGTGCCTGCATCGACATTGATATAGGGATCGAGCTTGACCATCGTGACTTTAAAGCCACGATTGCGGAGCAGGCGGCCAAGAGCCGCAGAGGTAATCCCTTTACCGATAGAGCTGACGACGCCGCCGGTGACAAAGATATACTTAGCGTTTTTTGAGAGAGAAGTTTCAGTGGACATGGCAATAAAATACGGGCCGCATAGAATGGCTGCGGCCCGTGCCGTAGTATACCACAGCGGGTACAATAGAGCTGAACTCGTCTGCGAGGAAAGGAAATGGAAATAGACATGGCTGGCGTTACGAAAGCGTCCTTTGGTAAGCTCAAGACAGGTGAGGCGGTAGAGATCTACACACTCACCAATAAGAACGGTCTCATTGCGAAGATCATGACTTTTGGAGCAACCCTGACGGAGCTCCATGCACCTGATAAGTCCGGCAAGCTCGGGGATATTTGCCTCGGCTTTGACAACTTAGCTGCCTACGAAAAAGGGCACCCGTTTATGGGCTCTACCGTGGGGCGCTATGCCAATCGTATCGGCAAGGGGCGCTTTAAGCTTGGGGAGAAGACCTACAAGCTGGCAACCAACAATCCTCCCAACCACCTCCACGGTGGCACCAAAGGCTGGGACAAGCGTGTCTGGAAGGCGCAGATTGTTCCCAAGACCGATGGCCCTGCGGTGCAGTTCACCTATGTCAGCAAAGACGGTGAAGAGGGCTATCCAGGTAATGTGAACGCGTCAGTTATCTACACGCTCACCGATGCCAATACGCTTAAGATGGAGTATGCCGCCACGACCGATAAGCCCTGCCCGATCAACATGACCAACCATGCCTACTTTAATCTCAAGGGGCGAGGGACGATTCACGACCATGAGCTCTATGTCGCGGCCAAGAGCTACACGGAGGGCGATGCGGATCTGCTTCCTACCGGTAAGATTCTCTCCGTGACGGACACGCCCTATGATTTCTTTTCTCAGCCTGCCATGATCGGAGATCGGATCACGGCGGCAGGGGGTAAAGAGCCCAATATCGGCTACGACATGAACTTTGTGCTCCTTCCGGGTGCCAAGGGCTATGCCACCGTGGCGCGTCTGAGCGAGGCGACCTCGGGACGCCAGCTGGAGGTTCGCACGGATCAGCCTGGCTTGCAGTTCTACACCGGAAACTTCCTCGATGGAACTCTGGTGGGTAAGGGCGGCTGGAAGTACGTCCAGCACTCCGCGATCTGTCTGGAGACCCAGCACTTCCCGGACTCTCCGAACCAGAAGAGCTTCCCGAGTACGATCCTAATGCCGGGGCAGACCTACCGGACAAAGACCGAGTACGCCTTTTTAGTGAAGTAGACTATGCAAACACTTGCTGAGATCATGACACGCGATGTGGTGACCGTCTCCGACGAAGCCACGTTGCGTGAGGCAGCAGCGATTCTCACGGAGCGCCAGATTAGTGGCGCTCCGGTGGTGAACCCCGAAGGGGCGCTCGTGGGAATCCTCTCCGAGTCGGACTTACTTAATGAAGTCAAGAAACGGGAAGCTCTGCCACGGATAACCGCTTTTGGCCTCTTTATCGCCCCGGAAGCTACCGTCCGACGGCTCTACCACGAAGGCGCAGACCTCGCCGTACGCACCGTGATGACCACCTCGGTGATCTCTGCGTCCGAAGAAATGTCGGTTCAAGAGGCGAGTCGCTTGCTTCTAAACAAAAAAATCAACCGCCTCCCCGTGGTAAACACGGAGGGGGCACTAGTTGGCATTGTCACCCGTGAGGACATTCTCAAGGCTGTCTTTTCTCTATGAGTGTGGCGGAGATTTTTGAGACGATGGACTATGGCCCTGCGCCCGAGAGTGCGGTTGCGGCACTCGAGTGGTTGGCACAGCGCCCGGAGGGCTTTGGGCACTTTATTGCGGGAGCATGGACCGCTCCAGGGACACTCTTCTCCACCGATAATCCTGCGACGGGTAAGCCGCTGGCTCAGGTTAGCCAAGCGACGGAGGCCGATGTTGCAGCTGCCGTTGCGGCGGCAAGCTCGGCGCTGCCTGGCTGGAAAGCATTGGGGGGCGTGAGGCGGGCAAAGTTTCTCTACGCTCTTGCGCGGCAGATACAAAAACACGCGCGGCTTTTTGCGGTTCTGGAAACCCTGGATAACGGCAAGCCCATCCGCGAGACGCGTGACATTGATATCCCGCTGGTGGCACGGCATTTTTATCACCACGCTGGCTGGGCGACGCTTTTGGAGACCGAGTGCGCGGGCTACGAAGCCGTGGGGGTCTGTGGGCAGATCATTCCCTGGAACTTTCCGTTGCTCATGCTCGCCTGGAAGATCGCGCCCGCGCTGGCAACCGGCTGTACCGTGGTGCTAAAGCCCGCCGAGTTTACCCCACTGACGGCCCTGCTCTTTGCGGAGATCTGTGCCGAGATTGGGTTGCCCGCAGGCGTGGTCAATATCGTCACAGGGGATGGCAGCACCGGCGCGGCGCTGGTAGCCCACCCTGATGTCCAGAAAATCGCCTTCACCGGCTCCACGGAGGTCGGGCGGCTGATTCGGAAAGCAACCGCGGGAAGCGGGAAGAAGCTCTCCCTGGAGCTGGGGGGGAAATCCCCGTTCATCGTCTTTGAGGATGCGGACTTAGATGCGGCGGTTGAGGGAATCGTGGACGCGATCTGGTTCAACCAGGGCGAGGTCTGCTGCGCGGGGAGCCGCTTGCTGGTGCAGGAGAGTGTCGAGGCGCGTTTTTTACAGAAACTGAAGCGGCGTATGGAGACTCTGCGCGTCGGGGACCCGCTGGATAAAGTCACGGATATGGGGGCGATTGTGGCCCCAATACAGCTTGCACGGATTGACGAGCTCGTGAAGGCAGGTGTGAACCAGGGAGCGGAGCTTTTCCAGCCTAAGAGGGCGTGTCCCACCACAGGCAGTTTCTACCCCCCTACCCTGCTCACGGGCGTCTCACCCGCGTCGGTTGTCGTCCAGGAAGAGATCTTCGGCCCGGTTTTAGTGGCGATGAGCTTCCGCACGCCTGCTGAGGCTATTGCGCTTGCCAACAACACGCCCTATGGACTGGCCGCCTCGCTCTGGTCGGAGAGTATCAACCAGTGTCTGGAAGCCGCTCCCAAGCTCAAGGCGGGGACGATCTGGATCAACGGCACCAATCTCTTCGACGCGGCGGCTGGTTTTGGCGGCTACCGTGAGTCCGGTTTTGGCCGTGAAGGCGGAAAAGAGGGGCTGTGGGAGTATCTTGTCAGTTCCCCCCTAACCCCCGCTGTGCGGGGGAACTACTCCGTTTCCCCCGTTGGACGGGGGCTAGGGGGGAGGAATCTCGATCAAACTGCTAAGCTCTATATCGGGGGCAAGCAGGTGCGCCCTGACTCAGGCTACAGCCGGACCGTGCTGAGCTCGCAGGGTGAGAGCATCGGGGTAGTCGGCGACGGTAGCCGTAAAGACATTCGCAATGCGGTCGAGGCGGCACGGGCGGTTGCGGTAGGCTGGGGCAGCGCGAGCGGGCATAACCGGGCGCAGCTTCTCTACTACCTGGCCGAGAACTTAAGCTACCGCGCGGCGGAGTTTGCGGCGCGAGTCACACAGCAGACGGGACAAGACGGCACCGAAGAAGTCGAGCAGAGTATCGCACAGCTCTTTATCTGGGCGGCATGGGCGGATAAGAACGAGGGCTCTGTCCATCGGACGGTTCAGAAGAGTGTCGTGCTGGCGATACCCGAGCCCTTGGGGGTACTCGGCGTTGCCTGTCCCACCGAGCAGCCGCTTCTGGGTCTGATCTCCGTGGTGGCTCCGGCGATTGCCCTAGGAAATGCCGTGGTAGCGGTTCCCTCTGAGATGCACCCGCTCTCGGCGACGGATTTTTATCAAGTACTGGAAACTAGCGACATCCCCGGCGGCGTGGTCAATCTGATCACCGGGGAGCGCGATGTCCTGATGAAGACCCTGGCGGAGCACGATGATGTGGACGGAATCTGGTACTTTGGGGAGAGTATTGCGCTGGTAGAAGCGGCCTCCGTGGGGAACCTTAAGCGCACCTGGTGCCCCAAGCCCGGTACGCTCCCGCGCCAGGATGCGTTTCTGCGGGCTGCGACGCAAGTCAAAAATATCTGGATTCCCTACACCGACGAGCTTCCCTGGTAGGTTTAGGCCGCTTTTAGGAGGGGCTCTGAGTAGCTCTCCTCAACGAGAAAAGCGAGGAGAGCATCAATCTCTTCGATCTGCTTACGGAGTCCCTCGCCTCGCCGGTAGAATGTCTCCTGCACGGTCTCACGGCGCTTCCAGAGTACCTCGATTTCTGCCGTGATCGCCTCCTGCTCTCGCAGCTCTTCATCGTCTAGATGCTGGAGTGCAAGAAGTGCCCCACGCTTGTTCCAGACAACTTCCCCTATGAGGGTACTGGGATCCACGTGGGCCTTTTGCTCCAGGATATTCTGGATGACAAGCCTCTGCTGTGGCAGAGAGAGACTCTCTGGGAGCGCAGCGACTAGCTCCTGTACTAACTTCGGTCTGCCTGTCAGACTAATAGCAGGTAGCTCTAGTGGGATCAGCTCGTCATCTTCCGTTTGGAGCGTGAGCAAAGGTCTTGTCAGAATATTCATGGCCGTCACTCCGTAGATTGGGTTTTTAGGCTCCTAAGATTCTAGAGAAAATTACTAGTTTTCTTTCTATCGGAAATCTGGTATTGCACTTTTGAGGGAAGAAGTCTCCCACAAGAGGTTGGCGGTAGAATAGAGGCGCTATGTCCTATGCCATTGCCGCTTTCTATAAATTTGTCCCTCTGGAGCCGGAGCGCGTCGAAGCGCTTCGAATAGAGCTGCTCAGAGTCAGCGAGTCTCTTGAGATCCAGGGGCTGATCTTGTTAGCGACGGAAGGGATCAATGCGACAGTTTGTGCTCTGCCGGAGTCGCTGGTGGCGTTTAAGGCTGCGTTGCGGGAGATTCCGGAGCTTGCCACGCTCAAGTTCAAGGACTCCTTTGCACCGGAGCCCGCCTTTCGCCGCTTGACGATTCAGGTGCGCGAGGAGATCGTGACGGCAGAGCTTCCCGGAGTTTTCCCGACGTCCGATCAGCACCGGCACCTGCCGCCCAAAGAGTGGCATGCGCTCTTGCAAGACACCGAAAATACCATTGTGCTCGACACGCGCAACGACTACGAGACACGAATCGGCAAGTTTCGAGGCGCGATTGACCCGAATCTCAGCAAGTTCTCGGAGTTTCCAGGCTACCTTGACAGCAACCCACTGCCGCAGGACAAGACGATTCTGATCTATTGCACCGGGGGAATTCGCTGCGAAAAAGCCATCTTGACCCTGGAGCACAAGGGCTACGAGAATGTCTATCAGCTTGACGGGGGCATCCTAAATTACTTTGCCGAGTTCCCCGAGGGCGGCGCGTTTGAGGGTGAGTGCTTTCTCTTCGACCATCGGGTGGCGGTGGATAGCAAGCTCCAGCCGTCACAAAAGTATGGCCTCTGCCCCCACTGCGGCGACCCGGCGACGGAAGACTTTACCTGTGGCTATTGCAAGAAATCTGGCCAGGTCTGCGAGAAATGCCACGTGCGAGAGCACTATGGCGCGGCGTGTAGTAAAAACTGCGCCTATCACCTGCGCCGCTTGGCAGGAGTTTCCTAATGCGCCAAACCCCACGCGTCACCATGCCACCCGAGAGCTTTTTTGCTGGATTTCGTGAGAGAGATCGCGAGCCCGCGCGGCGCTTCTACCAGAAACACGTGGATCTCAAAGGGCTCCATATTGCGGCGGCAGGAGTCGTAGACGATGCAGCGCTCCAGCGAACCCACTTTTTGGTGTCTCACTTGCTGGCGGGACGCCCCGATATTCTGGAGACCATGGCGACCTTTGGGACACGGCTGATCGTGATTGGCAAAGACCAGGTCTACACCGACATGCCAGAGTATCGAAACGCTCCAAACCCTGCCTACCTCAATGAACGAGTGCGCGGCACAGGCGGCCTTGATGTGACCAGCTTTGGGGAGGAGAACCTGCTCAACCTGCCGCTGGATCGCTACGATGATGAGAGTATTGCGGTCCACGAGTTCTGCCACACCATAGACGCGGCTCTCTCGCGGCTTGATCCCATGTGGCGTGGTCGGCTCAGTGGGGTCTACAAAGCGGCTCTGGCAAAGGGGCTCTGGAAAAATACCTACGCCGCGTCCAACGCGGGCGAGTACTGGGGCGAGATTGCGCAGAGCTACTTTAACTGCAATCGCATCAACAACTGGAACCATGGCCCGATTGGCACGCGGGAGCTCCTGCAAAAGTACGACCCAGAGGGCTTCGCACTCGTTCGGGACACCTTCAAGCTTACGGGCGTAAAAGGCTCAAAAGACTGGCGCTACACCCCTGTTCGTCGCCAGCCTTCGGTGATTGCCCCTCCGGTAAAGTTCAAGTTTGCGCCGATTTTTACCAAGTTCACGCTAGCCCGTGAGTTTCCGGTGGTCGGGGTTGCAAAGACCGGCGATAAAGCGCTCCTGAAGGCTAACGACACGATTCGTAAGCTCTTTACCTACCGCCACGATATTCTCAAGGCACTGATCAACGACGGTTACTATCTCGCGGTCTTGCCCAAGGGAGCCGCAGCGCTTTCCGGAGCCGATCCCAAACGCCTGGAAGTCTCCGAAGATCGCCTCGTTTCTCTGGTGGGGACACTCGCTCGCGTTTTCTATCTGGCTACCGCCACGCGTCCCGCTGACCCAGAGTTCGAGAAGCAGCGGGATAGGCAGCAGTACGAGCTGCGGGTCAAGCGGCTGGACGTGACCTTGGACAACCGGCTCCGAGTACTTTTCGGCGAGGCACGTCTGGAGAAGTGGGTCTCGGGTGTCGAGGCCTACTTTGACGTCCACCAGCCCCGGAGCCGTGAACAGCTTCAGCGCACCGACCCAGCCCTCTTTTCGATTGTCGAGGAAGTCATGGCCTACACCAATCACCCCGACTGGCGCTACCGCCCGTGAGGAAGGCTGAAGTCTGAGGCGTGAAGAAGGTAAAATAGCACATGCGGATTTTCTGGTGCTTACTTTTATTGGTCTGTGCAGCCGTGGCGCGGGCACAGACCGAGCCGATTGTGCTGAAGGTGGGAGGAGCCTACTCATCGTGGGGGATTCCCGACCCGAACTCGACGGCACCATTTGATCGTGCCCGTCGTACGGTTTTTGAGGCGTTCTCGAAGAAGCACCCGGAGATCAAGCTAGAGCGGTTTACGTCGCTGAGCATTCAAGGCCCGGCGGCAGAGTCCGGGATTCTCATGGCCTACGCCGGAGGCACTGCCCCGGATATCGTCTACGTGAACATGCGGCTCATGCGGCAGTATGTCGGGCAGGGGTTCTTGCAGCCGCTGGACGGATTGCTCACCAAGTACCCGGACACCCTCACCCGAGTGCACCCGAATCTCAAGAAAGAGCTGGACATTGACGGCCATGTCTACTCCGTGCCCTACGCTCAGTTTGTGCAGGCGCTTTATTATCGCAAAGATCTCTTCCGCGAGACGGGGCTAGACCCGAACCAGGCACCGCAGACCTGGGACGAGTTCTACACCTACTGTCAGAAGCTCTACGACGAGAAAAAAGGCCAGTGGGGCTTCACGTTCCCACCGTCGGATGCGAGCTACTTTTGGCTGAACTTTCTCTACCAGGCAGGCGGCGATGTCACCAAAAAGACCTCGGAGGGGCAGTATGTCGCGGCCTTTAACTCTGAGGCGGGGGAGAAAGCGCTGGCGTTCTACCGGAAGCTGATGACCACCAAGGGGGTGAGCACCAAGTCTACGACGCGCTCGCAGGACATCTCGGCGGGGAAGCTGGCGATGTGGTTTAGCTACCAGAGCGACGACCTGACCAACATGAACAGCTTTGACCTGAACCCGTCGCTGATTGGGATCGCACCGCTGCCCAAAGGCCCGACGGGGCTGCGTGGCAACGAGCTCAATGCCTCGATGTGGGGCGTGAACGCATCAGTCAAAGACGAGCGTAAGCTGCAAGCTTGCTACGACTTTGTGAACTTCATGGCCAGCGAAGAAGCCAGCAAGATTCGTGTGCAGGCGTATGTGGAGAACGGGCTCGGGCAGCTGGTGAATCCCAAAGAGCTGAAAAAGTGGGGCTATGAGGAGTTTATCACCGCCTCGGCGCGGCCTTGGCTAGATTCCCAAGAGTCGCTGTTCGCCTCAGGGAAACCGGAGCCTGCGGGGCCGAACATGGCGTTTATCTACAAGCTGTTGGACGAGCCGCTGGACCAGGCGACCCTCTACCCCGACCGTCCCATTAAGCAGATTCTGAGTGCGGCGGAGGCGAAAGTCAACTCCAAGCTGCTCAACTACGCCGATCCTGCGACCGTGGCGCAGCGCCGAAGCGTTGCCAGTGTGATCGCTGGCGGGATTGTCTTGCTCCTCACCGGGCTCGTTGGGCGAGCGCTCTTACTGGCCTGGCAAAGTCGGCAGCGCACGACCGTCTCGGTCGGAAAGCTTCCTCTCAAAGTACATCTCTCGGCGTGGGCATTTATGCTCCCGGCGTTGCTCTCGGTATCGGTCTGGGCGTACTTTCCGCTGCTCAAGGGCATGCTGATGGCGTTCCAGGACTACCGCATCCTAGGCGACTCCAAGTGGATCGGGCTGGACAACTTTATCGAGGCCGCGACCCAGGAGACCTTCTGGAAGGGCTTCTTCAACGCCTTCGCCTTCACCGGCTGGCTGCTTGCACTGGGCTTTGCGCTCCCGATTATCCTCGCCCTGATGCTCAATGAGATCCCTAAGGGCAAGGTGATCTACCGGATGCTCTACTACCTGCCCGCCGTCACTACCAGCGTGATTGTGGCGATGCTCTGGAAGCAGTTCTTCGACGCCAGCCCGCAGGGTTTTGCCAACTCGCTGCTGGCAATTTTCCATATCGAGCCGCAAAAATGGCTCCAAGACCCCGCGCAGGCCAAGTTTGCGGTCGTTCTGCCGCTGATCTGGGCGGGAGCCGGGCCGGGGAGCATTATCTATCTGGCCGCCCTGCAAGGCATCCCCGACGAGATGTACGAAGCGGCGGACTTAGACGGCGCGGGCGTCCTCACGAAAATCTGGCGCATCACCCTCCCAACCCTCTCGCCGCTGATTCTCATCAACCTCGTCGGCGCGACCATCGGCGCGTTTAAGATCATGGAGCCCGTGCTCGTCCAGACCGCCGGTGGCCCCGACTACGCCACCCACACCATCGGGCTGGAGATCTGGTACAACGCGTTTATGTACCTCAAGTTCGGCTACGCCACCGCCGCCGCCTGGATGATGGGCCTCGTGTTGGTGACGCTGACGCTCTACCAGCTTAAGATCCTACAGAATGTCAAGTACAGCACGGCGGGTCGGTAGGATATATCGGTCGCAGCAGACCCATCAATGGGCCCGCCCTAAAACGGCCCGACAACCCCATACGTGGTGGGATACAATCAGCGTATGGAAACCAACTCACAGGAGCAAGTGCTGGCGTGGCTTGCGGCCCACCCGTACGGCGATCAGGACGAAAACGGGGTGGATTTGTCGCTCCTTCGCGAGAACCTGAAGCTAACGCCGGAGCAGCGCTGGCTTAAGCACCAGCGTGCCCTGCGAACGATCCTGGAGGTGAAACATGCTGGAGAGCGAGCCCGACTTCGCCGCACTGCTACAGGAGAGCTTACTGTTCGATACTAGCCTGAAGAGTGGGGACGAGCTGTTTTTTGCGCGAGACGACGTGGCCTAGATCGAACTCCGTCAGGCTGAGGCGGGCGAAGGGGAGCAGATCCACCATCGTGCGCTCACCGACGACGAGCAGGCGGCTCACGCCCTCGATCACATCGGTGACCATCAGGCAGACCAGCGCGTGGCCCTCTCGGACGCGGCGGATGGTCATGGCATCGAGCAGCTCCTCTTGGCGCTCGGGAAGCTCGCGCAGGCTACTGACCTCGACTTGGCCGATACTGACGAGCTGCTGGGCCATCACGTAGGTCTTGCGGTCCGAGTCCACTATATCCTCTGCGGTGCGCGACGAGAGCCCCGGCGCGGCGCGAAGAAGCTCTTCGCCGTAGAGCGCGACGTCCACTTGTGCCACGCCGCCGAGCCACTGCGCCATCACTTCATCGCGGGGGGTGCTGGTCGGGGAGCGAAAAACCAGCGTGTCCGAGAGAATCCCTGAGAGCAGCATTCCGGCCAGCGCACGGGGCGGCGTGATCCGACGGCTCCGGCACTGCTCCGCAACCAGGGTAGATGTGCTGCCCACGGGGTCTACCACAAAGGGAATCGGGGCAGGAGTGGGTGGGTTTCCCAGACGATGGTGATCTAAAACCCCTACGATCTCCGCCTCATCGGCACCCGGAACCGCCTGGCCGAGCTCGTTATGATCCACCAGAATCAGTCGGGCACGGGGGGGGTGAAGGAGCTGCTGCTGCGCCGCGAGGCCCAAATAGCGCCCGAGATCGTCTTGTACTATAAAGCGGCTGGCCTCCGCACGCAGGAGGGTTCCCTTGTGATCCGAGAGCCGATCCCGCTGACGCACCAGAGGCACGACCTCAGCCAGTGAGCCACAGGTGCGATTTTCAAGGTTCCCGGCGGCGAGAGCCCGCGCCAGTGCGAGTGGCGAGACGAGACCGCAGGGCTTGCCCCCCGGCTGGGTGATCGGAACGGCGCTCTCCCCCGCGGCAAGCTGGGCAAGCGCCTCGGTGAGCGGGGCGGAAGCTGCAACTGCCGGGGTGCGCTGAAGAATATGCCCGAATGTTGGGGAGGCTTCCGGGAGAAGAAGGGGAGAGTCGTGCCCAAAACGGCTCAGGGCATAGCGTGCCTGCTCCGAAGGCTGCCCTGCGCGAGCCGCTCGAAACGAGCGCTCTGAGTTGGTCTGCGTGAGAAACCAGGCGTAGCCAAGAGACGAGGCGATGGCATCCGTATCGGGGCGCTGGTGGCCAATGACATAGGTGATCTCCGGAGACCAGTCCATGCGTTCTGAGTGAGCGGGCATGCGTCTATGCTACCCGGTCTGCGTTTCCGCCGCGTTTCTAGCCTCTGCAACGCTTCCATTTTCAGCAGCCATCGCCGCCTTTAGTGAGGCAATCGAGACCTCTATCTGGCTGTCATCGGGCTCGCGGGTGGTGAGATACTGAGTCCAGAGCCCCGGTGTGGAGAGAGTGGCGACGGCAGCATTGTTGCGGAACTTGCCTCCAAGGCGCAGGATCTCAAACATCACGCCCGCCATCACGGGCAGAATACCGACTTGGATCAAGATGCGCTGCCAGAGGACATTGTTGTTGATATTGAAGTAGGACATCGCTAAGACAGAGAGCGCGATGAGTCCAAACAAAAACGACGTTCCACAGCGCGGGTGTAGGCGACTGGCTGCCCGGACATTCTCAACCGTGAGCTCTTTGCCCGCCTCCAAAGCGTTGATCGCCTTGTGCTCGGCCCCGTGGTACTGAAAAACCCGAAAGACATGCTTCATCCGTGCTATCAGAAGCAAGTAGCCGGTGATAAAGACCACGCGGATCGTGAAGTCCATTAAGATAATCTGCCAGGCAGGCCAGCCGGCATTCTTGGCAAACTGAATGGGAATCTGGGGGAGGGTCTTGAAAAAAATCGCCAGTGCTAGGCTCAGAACCACCGTACTCCCGAGCACGACATCCATCACTTTACCAGAGGGCTTGTCCGTCTCCGCGATCTCTTCTTCAGCGATCTTGGCGGCCCACAACAAGGAGCGGGTTCCCAGGCGCATGGCTCCGACAATCCCAAATACCCCTCGGAGGAAGGCAAGCTTTTGCCATGCGGGACGATTCTGATAGGGGACTGCCTCGCAGGTGATTGCGATCTCGCCGTTGGCACGACGAGCGGCGACGGCGAAATGATGGGGGCCGCGCATCATCACGCCCTCGATGACTGCCTGGCCCCCATACAAATCTGACATAAACTACTTCTTCTTCATGCCGTATTTTTGCATGAACTTCTCGACACGACCTTCGGTGTCCAGGATCTTCTGTTTTCCGGTGAAGAACGGGTGGGTGTCGGAGGTAATTTCTGCGACGTAGAGAGGGTACTCTTTTCCGTCAGACCAGGTAGTGGTTCGCTCAGTCTTGAGGGTGGAGCCTGCAAGAAACGAGAACTCACTGGAAGCATCTTTAAAAACAACAAGGCGGTAGTCCGGGTGGATTCCTTCGCGCATGATAGTCGTGTCCTTTCAAAGCAAAACCCGACGATATCCGACCGCCAGGCGCAAGGGCTACTGTATCACTTTTCTCACACCCGTGCAAATTTGAGAAACAAGCGCCGCCGTCGCGCAGGGGGCACCTACCCAAGGATTTCAGGCAGCGGGGAGGTGGCCGTCGGTTCTAGACTAGCTGGCCTCTAAGCGCTCCTTGGCGCGGCGCACCCAGATGGACTCCACGGGCTGCGCCGCGGCCCGCTGCCAGGCGAACATCGCTGCGGCACTCTCGCCCTGCTTTGCGTAGCCATCTCCCAGAAGTGTCCAGTCCTCCGGGAGGTTCACAGGATGCGGTTCCAGGCGAAGAACCTGCTTCCAGGCTGCAGTCCCACCGACCCAGTCCTCTTTCAGATACGCAAGCTGGGCCTCCATCGCCAGGAGGGTGCGCTGTTGCTGGCGTGAGGCACTCTCAGAGAGCTGCTCTCGAAGTAAGCGTGCCTCTTCTTCTGCTTTCTCCGGTTTCCCACAGCGCCACAGAAGCGGAACCCGGAGGCACCGTGTTTGCTCGCGGCTAGCGGGGGCTTTGATCTGGCGCAGACTACTCTCTAAAATGCGGAGGGCCTCCGGGTAGTCGCCTCGCTCTTGGGCCAGCATGGCAGAGACATAGGTGTTATCGTCGTGCTTTCGGCTGGCATGGCGTGCGTTTGTCAGGTGCTCGTCCGTCGCCGCCAGCTCGCCACGCTCCAGCGCGATGCGTGCTCGAAATGCCTCCACCTTGGCTTGCGTCCGTGGAAAGCGCTGCTCTAGCTCCGCCATCAGCTCCCGTGCATCCGTGCATCGGCCCAGCAGGAGCAGGCTCTCCCCTAGGGCAAGAGTCAGCTCAACCGCCGTATTCCAATCGGCACCGATTCGGGCGAAGTTCGTCGCGGACTGAAGCTGATCCAGTGCCTCGGCATAGTTTCCCTCAAGACCAGCACAGAGAGCACGAAGACGCAGACACTCGGTTTTCTGGATCGCCGTGCTCTGGGGATGAAGGATCGCTTTACGGATCCACTGCCGGGCATCGTCGTAGCGGCCCCGGTTGTAGGCCGCAAAGGCGGTGAAATACTGGAGCCGAGCGATTTGGGGCCATGACTTGCCCCCGACTGCCATGGCCTCAATTGCCGTTTTATAGACCGCCTCAAAATCGCCCTCTTGCTGGTACTTGAGGACGCCTATAAGCAGGCGTGTTGGCTCGTCCAGCGCCTCCGAGACGGTGACGGCTTTCTCGCGCTCGGTAGCGGCCTTGCGGTTGTGCCCACGAAAGTCAAAGACCTGGCTTCGGAGCAAGTGCAGCTCCACCGCCTGGGCTGGGGAGGCCAAACCAAGCGCTGCCTCAAGGCGTTTTTCGCTCTCGCCAAGCTGCTCACACTGAAGCTGGAGAGTGACCGAGAGGATCAGGGCGTTTTGCAGAGTATCATCCAGTGCGGCGTAGGGGAGGGCAAGAAAGGGCTCTAGTGAGGCGATTGCCTCCTCAAGCTTTCCAGCATGGCTGAACCGCTGTGCGGCGGAGTAGGCAGTTTTCAGGGTGTCGCTTTCCATTGTTTCAGAACGGCTTCGTGGTAGGTATAAAAGGCAGGGGCAAGTGGCTGCTTTAGAAGCCTCTCTTGCAGAGCAAAGGCAGCTTCTCGGTTTCCTGCCAGCCAGTGTACCTGGGCGCAGGCTTCTAGGTGCTCGGGATCATCGCCAGGCTCAGGAGGAATCTCGGTGGTTCCTAGCAGTGCCAGTGCCCAAGCACGTCGTGCCGTGCGAAGGGGGGAAGGCTCTAGGAGAGTATCCAGAAGGGCAAGTGCCGCCGCCCCATTCTGGGCTTCAAGCTCAATCGCCGCTTGAAGAAGCGTGGTCTGTGTCCCAGGAGCCGCTTGCGTCGCTAGCAGGCGAGCCGCAGCAAGATCTCGGCGCAGGCGTGCGAGTGTGATGCGCAACCCAAGCTCCTCAGCAGGCAGAAATGCTTCTGCTTCGTCGAGCTGGTTGTTGAGCAGAAGCGCGGTTGCCAGATAGCGACGGGCCAGCGGCTGATCCGAGAGCTTCTGGAGCTGGCGTGCATGGCGCAGAAGCTCCGGCCAGTCGTGGAGGGACTCGGCGGCGTGGAATCCCACACGGTGCGCCTGCCACTGCAGAGGGAGCGGCAAGCTGGTATAGGCGAGTGCCTGCTCAATGTAGTGGCGAGCATCCCGTGGATACTGGGCATGCTGGGCGGTAAAGGCGGTGAAGCAGAGCAGCGTGGGCACCGCGATACGCTCCGGGTAGCTGGTCAGAAGCTCCTCTTGTAGGGCAAGTGCCTCGGGGTACTTTCTCTCACGAACCAGGCGCTCCTGGCGGGCAAAGAGGCGGTAGGCGGTGTCCGGGATCTGCTCAATCAGCATGTCGGCCTGAGCCCGAACCGTGAGTGCCTCGGTTTCTTCCCCCAGGTTTTCCAGACAGCGGGCTAGGTGGCGCAGGACATCGTGTTGCCCAGACTGTCCCAGTGTTGCGGGAGGCGTGAGCAACGCACGGCAAACTTGCTCGCCTAAGCGCCACTGCTCCAGCGAGACATAGAGACCGCAGAGGCGATAGTTTGCCTCAGAGATAAAGGCACCCTCGGACGGCAGGGCCGTCTTAAGGGAGCGTTCTAGGAGGCTGGCAGCGGCACGGAGTGCGCCTTGTGCCTGGAGCACATCCGCCTCCAACAACACAAGCTGTCGGCTGCGACGCATGCGGCCCGCCAGAGCCAAGCCAATCCCACCACCGAGCATTCCCAGCGCGACTGGGAGAAGCAACTCAAACACTTTCACAGTGTACCCGCAATTGGCTTGATATTTCCCAAAAAGGCGGTATACTGCTCTTCGCACCTCCACGGGGCGTGGCTCAGCTTGGTAGAGCGCGACATTTGGGATGTTGAGGTCGCAGGTTCGAATCCTGTCGCCCCGATACCAAACTTATAGTGAGAGTGCGAAGATGCGGGCGTAGCTTAATGGTAAAGCTCCTGCCTTCCAAGCAGATAACGGGGGTTCGATTCCCCCCGCCCGCTTTGTAAATAGCCCCGAAGACAGCTGTCTTCGGGGCTATTTTTTTCGGATCACTTTTCCATGACGGGCACCCGTGGGCTTGCCTTCATGCCAGGTGAGCTGACCGGAGACGATCACGGAGCTGACACCCGTTGCGAGGGCGTGGGGGGCGATGAACGTGGCATGTTCTGTGATGGCGGTGGGGGAAAAGACGGTGATGTCGGCAAAAGCTCCGACTGCAAGGCGGCCTCGGTCGCTCCAGCCGAGGCGCTGGGCGGGGAGGCTGGTCATGCGGCGGATGGCTTCGGGGAGCGAGAGGAGGTTTTTCTCTTTGACGTAGTGCTCCAAGATACGGGCAAAGGTGCCGTAGGAGCGCGGATGGGGGCGGTGGGCGTCGGCGGATTTTGCGTGCGGGTTCATGGCGACGGAGTCTGAGCCGATCATGACGCGGGGATCGGAGAGGATGCGCTCGACATCGGCCTCGCTCATGGCAAAGTGCGCGGCGCTCACCCAGCCCGTGCCTTCTGCGAGCAGGTCTAGGATAAAGTCGCGTGGGTCGCAGCCGACTTGCTGGGCGAGCGTGGTGATGCTCTTGCCGACATAGGCGTGGTGCGGACACGAGGCAATCTCGATGGCGTCCCACGAGACCCCGCCGGAGCTTTCTAGCTCGCCCATCCACTCACGAGCACGGCTGCGCAGGTCAGAATCTGTCAGCTTTTGCGCGAGATCCTCGGGATTTCCCGCCTGCGCCCAGAGTGGGAGCGCGATTACCGCAAGGCTGGTCTGGTAGGCGGTGTACGGGTACTGGTCGAGGAGAATGTCCATCCCGCGTGCTTGAGCCGAATCCACCATGGCCAAGGTCGAGAGGATCTTGCCCCAGTTGCGCCTACGCTCGGCCTTATGGTGCGAGAGCTGAAGGGGGAGCCCTGCGCCCTCCGCCACCGCGATCGCCTCCCCCACCGACTCTTCCAATAAGTCACCTTCATCTCGCAGGTGTGTCGCGTAGAAGCCGCCGTAGCTTGCGGCGACCTTGGCAAGGGCGGTTAGCTCCGCCACATCTGCGTAGCTTCCGGGGACATACTCCAGCCCAGAGCTGAGCCCTATCGCACCCGCCTGCATTGCAACGTCGAGTTCCTGCTGCATTTGAGCAAGCTCGGTGCCACTGGGCGCACGCTGCGCCATGCCCATCACGCGCTTTCGTAGCGAACCGTGCCCGGCCAGCGTCGCGATATTCAGAGCGCAACCGCTGTCTTCAACACGAGAGAGGAACCCCGAAAGATCGCTCCAGCTTAGCGTCCCGCCTGCCTGCTCCAGCCAGCG
>JAPLCP010000126.1 GCA_026392155.1 Armatimonadota bacterium
CAAGATTATAAAGGATGAGAGGAAAATCGGTCGTAAAAATACCGTTAATGAACCGTAAATCTTTGTGCAATAAGCGTAAATTTTGCGGGGAGACCTATAAATTCAGGGAAACCACCTGGAGCGCCGAGGGCTTACCAAGCTGGCGGCGCTGCCCAACAAACAGAGCTGGGTTCAGAGTGGTGGAGTAAAACGTATTGGCAAAATCGGAAGCCTGATCGTCTTTCAGGCTTCCATCCTCCGAGGTGAAGCGCTGCTTCAGTAGAAGCTCCCCGAGCGCACTGATCTGCAGAAGGAGTAAGTCGCCATTGGTTTTCAGGTTGAAGACGACCTCACTTGTGATGTAAGCTCCCACACGGATAGCTCCCTCCGCATCGACTTGAACGCGCGGACTGGCAAGGCTGCGATCCGGCTTCTGCGCCACGAGGGGAAGTTTCCAGCGCAGGTTTCCGAGGTCATCAAGCAGAACAACCCGTGACTCGATCTTTCCATCGGGGTGGGTGAACACTCCCGTCAGGGCAAGACGAACCCCATTGCTAGAGAGGTGCGCACTTTCGAAGTGGAGATCAGGCAGGGCCTCCGTGTCCCACGTCGTCCCGCGCAGCTCCCCGGAGCTGGCGTAACGGGAGACGGCCAGAGCGTTGCCTTCCGGTTTTGCCAGCCGTAGCACTCCGGTGACATAGACTTGGCCCATGCGGCTGACATGAATCGCTCCCGCACGGTCGGCACCATGGGCAGAGCCATCGACTGCATGCCGCCAGCGCAGCTCTCCCTGTGAGCTAAACGCTGCCACCAGCCAGTCCGAGTTTGGACTGCCCATGGTGGCGACATTTCCCGCAAGAAAAGCGTCCCCCTGCAGATCCACACAGAGCGCCGCAAAAGTGGACTCGCTTCCCGGCAGCTCAGCCGTCCGGCTCCAGAGCGAAGTGCCATCTGGGGCATAGTGGAGCAAGATCGCTTGGCGGCTCTGTCCTCTCAGTGCTGTTCCTGCTAAGTAAGCTCCTCCATGGCGGTCACCAAAGACTTGAACACCGCGCTCCTCACTTTTTATGAGTTCTGTCGAGAATCGAGACCAGAGCAAGTTGCCTTGTTGGTCATACTTGAGGAGCATAAGATGCCATCCCTCTGCCTGACCAAAGCCTGGGGGAAAGTAAGACTCCCCTGCCACATAAAATGCCTCACTCCCTTCAGCAGCCACTGAAAACGCACGGTCACAGTCATGGTGTGGCCCAGAGAACCGGTGTCGCTTACGCAGCTTTCCCTCAGCGGAGAAAAACAGCGCAAGGCTATCGACATCCTCATGAACGGTATCAACCTGCCCCACGACGCAGAGTCCCCCATCGCTCCCCGCAACAACGGCAATCCCTTCGGAGCTCGTATCTGTTTGGGTATTTTTCTCACCCGGCCCAGGACGATCTTGGTAGTACCAGCGAGGCGTTGCGCTTGTCGCGCCAGGTTGCTTGACCCGCATGAGCAGTCCCACGACTCCAACCAAGAGGAGCACGGCAGGAACAATCAACCACATGATGGGGCGACGGCTCGGTTTCGGGGGTTGCAAATCGGGAGGCGCGGCAGTTGTGGGAAGACGTGTTGGCGGCGTGGGGAGCGCTTGCAGGTGCACCAGCTGACGCGAAAGCTCTGTGAGAGCCTCCGGCGGTGGGCTGCCCAGTGCCTCTTGCCAGGCGTTTTTTGCTTCCTGGTACTGCCGCCAAACCGCGGCGGTCTGCCCCTGCTCCTGGTGGAGGCGCATCAGCGCCGCATGGGCTTCTAGGTTGAGTGCATCACGCACTAAGAGCTGCTGGAGCCCTGATATCGCCTCAGAGAGGCTGCCCTGCTCGTGACAGTGTCGCACCTGGCTCCAGAGCGCACTCTCCACCGCCAGCTCGACTTCACGACGGTGCCCATTGGCAAGCTCGTCATGCCCCAATAACAGTGGCCCACGGTAGAGAGCCAAGATTGTCTGAGCGGCCTGCTCGTCAGAACTTGCGCCAAGCCGGAGCGCACACTCCTCAAAGCGCTTCAGATCGGTCTCAAGTCGCTCCGCGGCGAGGGCAACCGAGGTCCGTGTTGCCAATAGGAGCCCTCCCTCTTCCGCAATGCCAAAGAGACGCCGGAGCACCGTTAGCTCCTGCCGTAGCCGGGTGCGCTTGCTCGTCAGCTCCTGCATGGGCCAGAGAAGCTCAGCAAGCGCCTCCCTTGTGTGGGCCTTTCCCGGCTCCAGTGCAAGAAAGGAAAACAGTACCTCGGAGTAGCGCCCCGGAAAGACAACACGCTTCCCCGAGGGATCGTATACCTCCACCTCACCTAGGAGTAAGGCTTGCCAAAGCCGTCCTGTATCCATCCACATAAATCCTACCAAAAGTTTACCACCGCACTTCCATTTTTGGCGCGATACAATAACCCCATGCCTGAGTATGTGGTATCGGTCGGGATGGAGTGCCATGCCGAGCTTCTGACCAAGTCTAAGATGTTCTGTGGGTGTGAAAACGCCTTTGGGGGTGAGCCAAACACCCGCTGCTGCCCGATCTGTCTGGGTCTCCCTGGGACGCTGCCGGTGTTTAACAAGCAAGCCGTGGAGCACGTCGTACGCACCGCGCTGGCGCTCAACTGCGAGATCTCGATGCGGACGATCTTTCACCGCAAGAACTATTTCTATCCCGACCTGCCCAAGGGCTACCAGGTCAGCCAGTACGGCAACACGCCTATCGGGATCAACGGTTTTTTAGAGATCGAACGCGAGGATGGCAGCCTTAAGAAGATTCGGATCACACGGGCGCACCTAGAGGAAGACACCGGCAAGTCGCAGCACGTGGACGGCCTAGGTTACTCCGTGATGGACTACAACCGCGCCGGAGTGCCGCTCATGGAGATCGTGACGGACTTTCCGCCCGATGTGGAGAGTGGCGAGGAGGCGCGGCTCTATGCCGAGACCCTGCGCTCGATTCTGCTTTACCTAGGCGTGAGTGATGGCAAGATGGAGCAGGGCTCGCTGCGTGTGGAGCCGAATCCCTCAGTGCGCGAAAAAGGCAGCGAGGTCTACGGGATCAAGACCGAGATCAAGAACCTCAACTCGTTTCGCTTTGTGCAACAGGGCGTGGAGTACGAGGCCAAGCGCCAGATCGCCGCGATTGAGAAAGGTGAGCCGATTATCCAGGCCACTTTCGGCTGGGACTCTGAGAAAAACGAGAGTGTCCTCCAGCGCGTCAAAGAGAGCGAGCAGGAGTACCGCTACTTCCCTGAGCCTGATCTGATCCCGATTGAGTTTCTCGAAGAGTACATCGAGAGCCTCCGCGCCAGCCTCCCCGAGCTACCAATTCCGCGTAAGCGCCGCTTTATGCAAGAGTACGGCCTGCCTGCCACCGATGCCGCCCAGCTCGTGAGCGAGCGTGCCACAGCAGACTACTTCGAGGCCACTGCAAAGCGCGCCGATCCCAAGCTTGTCGCCAACTGGATGCTCGGGGATCTCACACGCCTTGCCAATGCTGCCAGCCAGTCAGTCTACAGCACGCCCATCACCGCAGAGCACCTAGCAGGGCTGGTCAATGCCATTGGCAAGGGCACGATCACCGGCAAGATTGCAAAAGAGCTGATCGAGCCCATGTTTACCGACGGTAAAACCGTCGAGCAGCTCATTCAGGAGCGCGGCATTAAAGTCGCCGATGCAGGGGTCGTTCAAGAGATTGTCGAAAGAGTCATCGCAGCCAACCCCGATATTGTCGCAAAAATCAGAGCGGGCAACGAAAAAAGCAAGGGTTTTCTAGTAGGTCAGGTGATGAAAGAAGCACGTGGCCAAGCTCGCCCTGATGATGTCAACCGATTGCTAGACGAGGCGCTCGCATAGAGCAAAAACGCTCCTAAAATCGTTGAGAATTTTAGGAGCGTTTTTACTGTTTTTGCTGTTTAATAAATGGGGAGGCTAATGTCTCCGAATCTACCGCAGACGGAAGTTAAGGCAGAGCAAGAATGTCCAGGATGGGAACTCTCCCTCTCAAGGATCACCCGGTCTTCTCAACGATGAACCGAGTCCGTAGCGCCTCCTCTTCAGAACCCTCACAGGTGTTCTCAACCTCGCACAGTGGTGACGAAGATGGCTTTAGCTCATCAAGTCCCGCTTATACAGATGAGCTAGAAGAAAAAGAGAGTGCAAGCGCATACGATGCCCGTGAGCAGGAGCAACAGCTTCGACGGTATCTGGGGCATCCCCGCTCCTCCCGACTCCTCACGGCTCTAGAGGAAGTAACTCTAGCACGCCGCGTTGCTCGTGGCGATCAGCAGGCCAAGGACATGCTCATTGAGTCGAACCTACGCCTTGTGATCTCCGTGGCGCGCCGCTACTCCGTTCCCGGTGTGGCCCTTGCCGATCTGATCCAAGAAGGGACGATTGGGCTCATCCGTGCCGTCGAGAAGTTCGACCCAGATCGTGGTTTTCGGTTCTCCACCTACGCCACTTGGTGGATCCGTCGCTCCATCGCCCGTGCTGTTATCAACCAAGGCCGCACCATTCGCATCCCCGTCTATGTCGCGGACATGATCCACAAGGTCTCGCGCACCGCCGGAGCGCTCCGCCAGGAGCTGGCCCGCGAGCCGAGCCTGGAAGAGATTGCCGCAGCGGTCTCCATGCCCCCCGAGCGGGTCGAGGAGATCCTTCGCGCCGCCGCAGAACCACTTTCTTTGGAAGCGCCCATTGGGGATCGAGAGTCGTCACAGCTAGGTGATTTTCTACAGGCCCAGTCCACCCCGACCCCCTCGGATGTGGCGATGAACCTGATCCGCCGCGAAGAGCTAGAGGGCGTTCTGTCCCAGCTCTCCGACCGTGAGCGTGAGGTGCTGAGCCTGCGCTTCGGGCTCGAAGGGGATGCGCCCTGCACACTAGAAGAAGTGGGCCTTCAGCTTCAGGTCACCCGAGAGCGGGTTCGGCAGATCGAGCTTCGGGCTATCAAGAAGCTCCGTCGCCTTGGCCCCCAAGAGAAGTTCTAAAAACTCAGGCCCGTGAGGTCAAGCTGGAGACGGCGCGCAATCGTAGAGTAGTAAAGCGCCACTTCCCGCCCATTGATCGAGCGTATCAGAGAGTACTCAAAGTCGCGGTAGCCAATAGATGTGAACTGCGCCTGTGTCAGGCGCAGACGGGCGTACCAAGGGCCAGTTAGTGCAATCCGTGTCTCCGTAAAGAGCGTGCTCTGAAACGTATCTAGTCCTCGTGAACCATTGAGCGAAAAGCTCCACTTCTCCCCTTTGCTCAGAAACGTAGACGCGCTCAGGCGCTGACGTCCTTGCCGGTTCGACACGGGCACGCCTGTTGTGGGAGTCGTTGGCCCTGTGGCGATAAAAAGAGGAGGCGTCTGAAAGAAATCATAGCTGAGCTGAAACGTCCCCAGTGCTTCAGAGCGCCACCGTACCGGCTGTGCGAGCGCGGTCGTGGTCTGAAGCGAAGACCCGGAGCTCCCCACCCCAGACGTCCCCACGGGTGCACTAACCCAGGTATAGCCCACCACCCCAGACTGCGTGAGTGTCAGTTGCCGATCTAGTTTGATGGGATCTGCGGAGAGACGTGTCCCCAGGTTCTGCGTCTTAATCGTCCGTGAGGTGCTCCCGAAGAAACGCTGCTCCGTAGCCGCGCCCGAGATCGTATAGCGAACACGTGCCTTCGGTCGAATGAGCTTTGGATACGTCTCCATAAGAGACTGCACCCGCCAGTCCCCACTCGGAGCAATAGAGGTTCCACTCGCCGTATCTGTAAAGCCTCGGTAGCGGTTGAGCGCCGCGCTAACATTAACCCGAAAATCCGAGAAGTTATGCCCGATCTGCGTGCTCCCAAAGACATCTTTCCCCCCCACCACATCCATAAACAGACTCGCATCCGTCTTTTTATCCAGCTTCTGGTTGTGTTGGAGCCGCATTCCACGATCTTTGCTGGCGAGATTGAGAACCTGAAACTGCCCCTCTAGACTCCCTGTGTTGTAGCTCTGCTCCAGATCCAGGTTCCAACCAAGGCGCTGGGAGTACACCGAAGAGCCAAACGGTGCCCCACGACGCAAAAAGAGCGTTCCCACCCCACGTGGCTGGACATTATAGTAGTAGGGTAGGTTGAGCCACATCCCATTTGCCCCCACCCCCACAAGCTGCTCACGGTAGAGCGACTGCTGCCTCAGGTTCATGATGTGCTGTGGCGCGGAGTAGGTTTTCTGTCCCTCGATATAGAAAACCGCATGGCGGAACTGGAGGGAGCTGTTAAAGTCTAGCGCCACCGCATGAGCCACGACGGTAAACTTTGCCTCCGAGATATCGGCGATCACCCAAGAGTCTCGTGGGAGCACGTTATCCCGCTCACGAACCGTCTCGATCAAGCCTGGCATGCGAATACTCACCTGGGTTCGTTTAAACTCCTGGATGCGCTCCCCATCACCTGTTCCCAGCTCAAAGTCGTAACGAAAGCGGTCGTAGGTGCGGCACACCCCTCCCTGCTCTACGACCACGCCTCCCTCGGCACGCATCGCACGACGGTTGGTATCGACAATAAAACGCTGGGCAACAACCTTGATCCCTTGGTAGGTAAGTGTTGCATGTTTATTTTTATCTTCGGCGTAGAGATAAGGGCCCGCATTGTTAGGAAGATTCAGCGCATAGCCGATGTAGCTAGACTTCTCGATACGAAGCCAGCGATCCCCTTGGTTCGTTTCTTGGGCATCGTTGCTAAAGGTGATCTGCCGACGTGCGGGGACAGCTCCCCCGGTCTCCAGATTCGCGGTGATTGTTGCCACACCCGGCTGATCCGCCGCTGTCAGCGTCACACGGGCAAAGCCTCCGCGCGTCTCCGCCGTGAGGGTATCGAGTCGTCCTAGTGTTGTGGAAAACTGGATCCGTGTCCCATCCGGTACAGCGGCTCCACGATCATCAAAGACACGGGCCGTGAGAATACTGGTGCTACGCCCATCGGCTCGGAGAAGCGTTTTCTCCGCCTCCAGGTCAATTGCAGTGACAGCAAAACTGGTGCGGGTCAGGGCAAAGCTGACGACGAGAAGGGGGAAAGCTTTCACGTTAGTTTTAGAATAAAAAAACGCCCCGCCGCTTCAATTTGCAGCGGGGCGTTTTAGGAAAATTTAGCGAGTTGAGAAGTACAAGACACCCAAAAGCGCACCAAAGATCGTCATGACATTCTTGTCACCAGAGCGCTTAGCGGTTCTCTTGACGTTCGCCTTCACATTGCTTGCCATCACTGCTGCTTGCGGATAAAGAGAGTTAGCCGCTTGCTGTCCGCCCGTTTCTGCGGCGCGTGCCAGAGCGGACGCTTGCTGACGTCCCTTAGCAACATCTGCGGGGGCGACTCCCTGCTGCATTTTTGCAAATGTACCAAGAGCTTGGCCACTCTCGGTATTGTAGCGCGTCATGCTCAGATTGAACTTTGCGGTGCGGGATGCTGCATCAAAAGAGTAATCATCCACAAAGACAGTCAGGTACTCCGAAGCGCCAACCACCTCAGCGAAACGCTTCGCGATACGGTTATCGTCGCCAGGACCAGAGTCCGCGTTCTTGTCCGAGATAATCTTGTCACTCTCGTTGATCGCGCGCTGGACACTTGGGATTCTTTTGTTATAGACCACCGCCGCAATTCCCAGCTTTGCGAGCTGGTTGCGTAGCGCTTCGGTAACATCGTCTTCCACAAGCTTGGTGCTGTCGTTGCGATCCCCGTTTACCACAGCGGGGAAGAGAAGCACGTTGCTTGGAGTCTGTGCATGGGCCTGGCCCGGCATAAGAGCGAGACCTGCCGTCAGCAGGAGCGCTCCGGAAGCCAATTTTGTGCGCATTGATATCGGGCTCATCATAGTTTGCTCGAAAGTCCTTCCATTTCACTTTCCCCTCGGTAGTGATTACCGAGGGGTATTTTATTTCTTACCGAACCACCGTCACTGGCAATGTTCGCAAATGGACATCGCCACTATCGTTTGTGACACGCACCTCAAGAGTGTATGTCCCCGCAGGAACGGCTGCACCATTCTGGTTGCGGCCATTCCACACAAGTCGGTTTTCTCCGCTGCGGGAAGCACGACCTGCCGCCAATACTCCAATCGTATTACCCGACTGTGATTGTATGGTTGCAGTCACGTTTGCATCTTGGTTGATTCCCAACAAGTAGGCGTAGCTTCCACCCAGTGAGCGCGATCCACCTGGGGCCACTTGCAATTTGGTGATTGCAAGCGGACGGGTCACTTCAGTTTTAGCCTCAATCACAAAGCGGCTAGGCCGATCCTTACTTGCTGTCACCTGTAATGAGTTCAAACCACGCAAGCTTGTCTTTTGGCCTGTCTGCTTGTCCGTGATGCTCAAGTGAATCCGCTTGGGAACCTTACTCAGGCTTGGCCACAGCAAGTTCACTTTCCCATCCTGGCTACTTTCCAGTACGAGCTCCCAGGTCGCTGCGCTACCGGAGTTCTTCAGAACCTGAGCATAGCGGCTGGTGCCCTCGCCCTTCGCGACTGCCAACTGGACGTAGTCTTGGAACGGCGCGGGTGGCTTCGGGAAGTCCTTCCGGCCATCGCTCGTCCCTGTGCTCATTCCAATTCGTGTTGAGGCATCTTGCTTGCCATCAGAGCGTCGTGCAATCAGATCCAGGTTCCAGCTCTCCGCCGTCATGCTCTGCTGAGCACGAGTTGCAGGCTCGGGTACGCCTCCAATGGGACTAGGAATCACCACGGAGTCACGCGTGGTTGGTGTTGCAAACAAAACAGTAGCCCGGTTGTTGAGGTAGATCCAGTACCCTTGCCACGGCTTGATCGGCGCTGTCAGATCCTCGAAGAACCGGTAGCCACCTTCGGTCGGGCTGAAGTAGAAAACCCCTCCCTTGATAACACCGTTTCGAACGGCTTCTCCAAAAGAGATAGAAGCAAGAGACGGATTATTGTCTAAGGGAACGATGCGCAGATAGTTCAGCGGAATATTGTAAACATACGGGTTGGAGATCATGTTCCAACCACGCTCAAGAACAATCTGCAGAGGAACGGACTGTGTGTTGGCCGTCGGAGCCTGAAGCGAGACTGGCTCAACTCCCTTAGCATAGAGAAGCCGCTTCCCATTACTACCTTGAGCAGGACGGTAGAAATAGGCCACTCCGGGTTCAATCTTTGTCTCACGGATGTAGCGACCTGCTCCTGAGTCAGACAGAGGATCGGGAACCCAGCGGTAAAGCAGGACAGGCTCATCAATCGGGCGACTCAGTGAGTTAACAACCGTATCTGGGTCACCATTGTTAGAGAGTGTTGCATTCAGCTGGAACGGGAAGCCTATCATCTGGAACGTCCCAACATTCAGCTCTACCAGAGGTGTTGCAGGAATGGTAATGGTTCGTCCAATAGAGCGAGACAGCGGGTTGGGCTTCGTGACACCAATTGCGACCTGATAGGTTACAGGACCATAGACCTCACCCGTTGGCTCTACCAACCATGAGACCACTCCATCCTGATCACCAACAAGTGTCCCAGGAGCACCTGCGGATGGCCCCTGTGGAACGACTGCTTTCGTGGAGACATCACGATTGCCAGTTGCAGGATCTGTCGCAAAACGCAGTCCAGGAGGCAGAGTCAGGCTCGCCGAGACACCACTTAGAGGCACATCAGCATCAGGTAGTCGCTGCTTTTGGCTGTAGACACTTGCGAAGATTCGGAACCGATTCGTCACGCCGGTCACAATGGTGGATCCCGTTGTCGCATCAACTCCCGTCACCGGGGTTCCGATAAACTTTGATGCAACACTCGCAAGCGTTGCAGAAGTATTCCCTGCAACACCAGGTAGTGTCGCAGCTCCCGGATAGTACGGCAGCGCAGTCGGCGACTCAGTGGACAGAACCAAGTCGTCGCCGATCAGATCCGTGCTACCACCCGCTCCAATATAGGCGACCACAACCTGACGACCACCCGCAGGGATTACATAGCCCTGGGGAGTATTGCCATAATAAGCCGCCGTGGCAAGCCCCGTCTCAAACGTAGGAACGCGAACTCCCTGTGGTAAGGGAAGGTACTGTCCTGCGGGGGCCGCCCCACCTGGAGCCAGCTCACTTGCATTGGCAAGATACAAGGAAAGAGGAAGTGTCGCATCGTTTCCACGGAATGTCTGACGGTTATGGAAACCAGGATCCGTTACAGTGTCCGCACGCTTTGAGAAGATATCAAGGGTATCGGGGATAGGTGCGACAATCGAACCTGGCGTCGAGGGATCGCTTCCCATCACGACCGGACGAGGGCTCACGCCACGCTCAGAGTTCACGAAGTAGAAGTTATCAGAGCCTCGCACGTTCATCGTCCAACGTAAACCTACGGTGTGCGACTGGGTATCCGTATTGACAATCGTCCACTCTACGCGTGCTGTAGATCGCAGCAAACGGATTCGCTGTTCGATGTAGACCGCACCACTTGCTCCAACATTATAGCTGGCAAGTAGCAAAGGACGGTCAGCAGCAGTGCCAGCCGAGCCATCGGTTCTACGGAAGGTCGGGGCAAGCCGGAACTGTCCCGTTTCAAATCCCACATTGACCCGTGTTGTCCCATCCACAAGTGCCTGGAGATAGGCAGGATAGTTCATGTAGCGACGGTTATTTTGATCAGTCGTGGTCGTGAGACCATCACCAAAACCATATGGCCACTGATTCTCCGACAGGCCAAAAGGCGAACCTGGTAGATTCTCAATTCCACCTAGAAGCGGCTGATTATCGTCTTGGCTAATTCGCAGGTTACCCGCTAGCGTTCCAAAGGAAATGCGACCAGTAACATCTGTATTAGGTGTCGTGACCCCCCAGCTGTTACCCGTCAAACCAACCGTGACAGACATATACTCGTTAAAAATATACGCATACCAGGGGGGAGTTGAGGGAGGAGGAAAAGGAACCAAGCCTCCGCTAGGAAATGTAATGGGTACAGGGCTAGCCCCCCCATCTGTATCCGCAAAGGAAACACAGCTGAGTCCCAGCAGTGCAAAAACACTTCCTAACGCAATCGTGAACGCCTTCGGATTTTTCCCCGAAACACGCTTTTCAATTTTCTGTTTCCGAGCAGCGAAAATCGCCATCGAATAACCTCTCTTTGCTTCTTCAGCAGTCTGGGGTAGATAGAACTACTACCTACCCCGATTGAGTGCTTAGCGAACGATTTGAATCACTCGCTGCTCGACCTGTGTTTGCCCATCCGCGGTCCGTGCTTTCACTCGGACGACATACGGACCCGCAGCAACCAGACCGCCGTTCTTATTGCGACCATCCCAGCGCAGAGTTGTTTCTGCACCAGATTGTGAGCGTCCTGTACCAATCAGATCACCCACAGGTCGTCCATCAAGTGTTTCAACCGCACCTTGGATCTCTGCATCAACATTTGTATTGAAGCGCACAGACCAGCCGGGGGTAGACCGTCCGCCACTTGGAGCGGTACGAATATTACGGATAGCAAGGCTTCCCCCACTTGTTTGAGGATCAAGACTGATCACAAACTTCCTCGTGCTACCTGCTTCCCCAGAGCGATAGGTATATGAGGAGCGCGAGCCCATCACAATCCGCTCTCCCGTCACCGTATCACGCAACGTCAGTCGCGAGTTACGTGGAGCGGAACGAATCCCATCCCAGGAGAGAACAACCGTCGCATTTGGGCGATCTGTGGCAACGTCAGCAGTCCACTCTTGATGGTTGATCGCGCTACCACTAAGTGCGCGCATATCAAATGCAAGAGCGCGGCTCTTACCATCAGAACTTGCACTATTAAAGCGCACATAGGCATGTCCTGCACCCGCAGGCGGCTTCAAGATATCATTCTTGTCCTCTGCATCTGTGGCACTCCGTAGCTGGCCAAAGTAGTTTTGACCATCCACATCCCCTGCCACGTTTGCAATCAGACGAGCCTTCCAACCATCAGCACTAGATCCTGCCGATTGCTGTCGCGATGAGGCACTAGGCACCGGCGGAACCAAGAGCGTACAGTCACGGAAGACACGCACCCAGTATCCATTGAAGGGCTCAAGCTGCCCCGAAGGAGCAATGGCATAGACATAGTCTCCATTTGCATAACCGATCAGAGCGGGTGATAAGTACCCTGCCCTCACCGCCTCAGCCATCGAGTAGCTAGACCCGTCCACCACCACAGTCACAACGCTCCAGTCAACAGGATAGGTAAAGGGAGCACCTATCATGTTCCAGCCTCCACCCGTCGCGTAGACATTGATCCCGATAGCATTCTCAGCAATCGGACTGACTCCTGGAATCTGGGAAGGGTAAGGCAGTAAGTTAGTACTCACGGTTGTTGCCCGATCGAGATCAAGCCAGTATCCGAAACCAATCGGAGCCACGGAGCTACTTAACAACGTCGTATCATAAGAAATGATTCGGCTATTGAGCTGATCCTGGATATCAAACCGAGAAGCGCTTCGTAGGTTGAAGGGATCTACCGTGTTCCGGAAACGAGCGTAGTCATCATCACTTGGTGTACGCAACGGATTATAGCGAGCCAGGCTAAAGACAGTGGTCTTACCAAGCAAGGCCGCCTCAGGTGTCAAGTTAGGATCTGTTGTGGGTCGGATAAACGTCCCTGCTTTGAAAGGCACAGAGAACATACTTCGACCAGCAGACAACCGTTTTTCGACAATCGTCAGGAACTGTGAGGTTTCCAGTGTGGAGGCAATCCCTGATGCATTACGAAGATTAACCTTAGAGACAATTTTATACTGCCCTGGTGAGAGGTTGATGGGCGTGTAAGTGCCATCAGTATTGCGTGCAGGCACGGTTATGTCAGAGTACTTAGTGGTTTTCGGAGCATTGGCAGGCAAGGTAGGAATTTCAAAGCGTCCTGGTTGACCAGCGACATTACGTCCTCCTATAAATGTCTTAACAATGCTCGGAGTTCGACCTACAGTCTGAATCTCTACCGTGATGTCTTGTTCAAGAGACCACAAACCAATGATGCCACTAGGCGGCGCGCTGGCATAGATCCGTCCAACATTTTGCAGGCTGATCATGATTGGAGTGGCATTAAAGTAAGAAACACCTCGATCCCCACTCGTAGGAGTACCAGAATTAATTCCTGAGGTTATCCCAGCGGTGTCTATGCTTAAAAAAGGAGGAGGATCACTATACGGCAGAAGGGCCGAATATGCATCCAAAACTCCTGGACCATATTTCGGAATGCTGGGCGAATCCCCGGGTGGTTGTGCTCCGTCGGCAAGAGCCTGATATACCCTTGATGAGGGCACTCCAGCAGCGATCAGCAGCGCAGCCACACCAGCAACGTGTGGACAGGCCATTGAGGTACCATTTGCAGGAGAATATCCGCTTGTTCCCGGAAAGTCTATTGATCCCGCGAGCGGACTCGTGGACCAAACAGCTCCTAATCCTGCAGCGGAGAAATCATCCCCGCCAGGTGCCGCAATCTTTTGCGGGTTCCCTCCATAGTTAGAGAAGCTCGACTTGATTTTGGTTGGACCAACAGAAGTCACCTTGATGACAGATGGGATATCCGCAGGCCAAGCCTTTGTGTTTGGGTTATCATTATCTAGATTACTGTTTCCCGCAGCAACGACAACCACAACTCCCGCAGCAACAGCAGCATTACAAGCATCAACCTCAACTTGGGCAGTGGAAGGGCCTTCCGAACCAAGGCTCATGTTGATAACACGTGCTCCTTGAGTTACCGAATAGCCTATAGCAGAAGCAACAGTCGAAGAAGAAGTACCTCCGGTATCAAAGACCTTCGCATTGATGAACTTGACATTGAGTCCATCGCGATTCCAACCAGCAATACCGGTCACACCAAGTCCATTATTTGTTGTCGCACCAACAGTTCCTGCAACGTGCGTACCATGTCCAATAGAATCTGTACCCGGTGCATTCGCACCGGAAAAATCTTGTGCCGCCACGATACGAGAAGCACCAGATGCGTCTTTAAAATCAGGGTGCTGCGGATCGATGCCAGAGTCTATAATGGAAACGAGGATAGGAGTACTCGGCCCAACTTGGATGTTCCATGCTTCGGGCATCCGAATCATATTAAAGTGCCACTGGCGGCTGTACAGAGGGTCGTTAGGTACAAGCTGTGCACCAGGTGCTGCTTGTGCACGCGTAGTGACCGTCTTACCGTTTTTGCCTTTCTGCGCTGGCACTCTCCCTGTCGGATACCGCATCCAGTTCGGACTAGCTAAAATCCCTCGATTAGACAGGGCTTCCACTGACGCAAGGACACCTGCTTTAGGTTCTTCAGGCGGAGCAAGATAATTGCTCCCCTTAAGACCAAAACGATAGTACCCAGGACAATAGGCAACAGGTTCGATAACCTCACACCCTACACTTGATGCGAGCACATCTGGGTTTAGATTTCCAGGAACCCGAACCACGATCTCTCCAGATTTTGCCAATTGGCTTGCCGCATGCGCAACAGAGCCTGACACGCTCAAGAGCGCTCCAGCTGCTAGAAGGCCGCTTAAAATGGCTCGAAGTTTTATTTGCCTCATAGTTGTTCTCAGGAGTCACGAAGAAGTCAAATTAGACCACAACCGGAACCCCAATACCAATTTTGTTGGTCTTTCTTTGGGGGCACAGTAACTCTGTGCCCCATTTTCTGATAACGTTACTAGGGTGCTGCGGGTGGCACACTAATCTTCGCAAAGGAATTTAGATCCTGTGAGTAGATATAGTCATCCCCATTAACCGTGTTTGTCCCCATAGGTCCTGGTGTATCCAGTGAGTTACGAGCTCCAACACGGTAGTAGACTCGGCTACCAGCCTTCAGGTCTTTGAAATCCGTACTGAGATCATAGGACTCTGTCCGGCTGTCGGAAGCAAGGCTGAAGTTCGCAAAGAAAGGCCCTTTTTGAACCTTCTTCTTGAAATCTGGAGTTGCTGAGAACTCAACAGCATACTGATTTGCTCCCTGCGTTGTCCGGAAGGAAACCTGCACACGCTGCATGTTCTGATCGGAGACAGGCCCCGTTACGGCAGGACGCGAGAGGGGAGTTACAGCGCCGCTCTGTGCTTCAAGGGCAGACTCACGGTAGACAATACCGTTGTTGTTGTTTGTACCACCGTTGTTACCACCACCGTTGTTACCACCACCGCCGATACCACCACCGCCGATGCCACCACCACCGCCGATGCCACCACCGCCGATGCCACCACCGCCGATGCCACCACCGCCGATGCCACCACCGCCGATGCCACCACCGCCGATGCTGGGTCACACCAACAGCCATGGGAGGAACCGTTGAGGTGATTGGCAATAGGCTCGTCCCAAGTGCTAGACCACCATTACCACCACCATTATTATTGTTACCACCATTGTTATTGTTATTACCACCGGTTGTCGTTCCGCCCGTTGTCGTTCCACCCGTCGTTGTGGTCGTGGGCTGGAAAGGATCCTGGCCGTAGTCAACGACATTGTACACTTGCGTACCTTGACGAGTTGGATCGTCAACAAAACGAGTCTGTGTTCGGGTCACAACCCCAACAAGAATATCGTTACGCCAAATATGGTACTCAAGAATATTGTTTTGAGGAATATCCTGAGCAGGCTGCCAGCGCAGCTCAACACGTGCAGCAGAGGGATCAAGGGAAGCAGACACGGAGCCATCGGCATAAGCACGGGCAACGACACCGACAATACCGGCACCGTTATTGCTACTGCGCGAGCTAAACAAGAATCCCGCCAGAAGAACAGCGCCAACCACACCAATCACTGTGCTCAAAGCACTCTTTTGGTTCTTTTGACGTGGCGTGTAGTTCTTAACATCCGTTAAAGCAACCGACTCAATTGTGCCATCCTTGGTAACATTAACACCAGGAAGCTTTACAATAGCACGTGCATGGTCTTCAGGCTTAATGCCCTTATTTGCTTCAACCACACTACCAACAGAGGTTGTGGCTTGAACGGAGCTAATGCGAATTTTTCCCACTTGCTCTCGTCCACGGGTCACAATCATCTCAAGGTTCTTTGAGATCCCATCCCGGCTACCTCGGTTTAGATACACTTCACTGTCACTGGTATTAAGAACCGTTGCTTCAGGAAGTGTAAACGAGCTCATCGCCTGCACAATCAAGAAAGCAGCGTTTGAGACTGCTTGCCCAACCTGGGTCTGACGATCAGGATCAAGGCCCGCGGGTGCGGCAGTTGATGTCCCTGTCTGTACGGATCCGTTCACAAACTCGCCGGAAACAATGTCAATCAGACGCACACTCAGTGTTACTCGCACTTGATTGTTCGCGGCTGTCGTATTGACGATATCCCCGGTCATGATATAGTCCACGCCCAGCGCTCGTCCTAACCGGCGAATCGCGATACTGTTAAACGGCGCACTAAGCCCCTGCTTCTGAATCTCCTGGTTCAAGACTGTACGAGGCGTAATTTCATACCGCCCTGTATTCGTCATCTCCAGAGCAACAGCATCTGTTGCACTTCGACCATCAATCTGAGTGGCCCCTACACCTGGCAAGACGCCAAAGTCTAAAGCGGCCACTGAAGGAATTTTAGTGGTCTGCGCTTTCGCCTTCTGCGGCACCGCCAGAATCAGCAAGGGCAGCAAAAGTGTCGTTACTAACGACCAGCTAATGCGCTTCCCAAAGCTCCCAAACACCAAGTTTCTCAACGCGTTTTTCCTCCGTCCATTGTCGTAGCAGTTCTGTCGTCCGACGAGCAGACCTGCCGCTCGATCATGGTTCGCATTGTACCCCGCACGTATTGTCACTGTCTTTCGTCAAAGCCACGGTAGATTCCTCCCTATGAGAGTGAATCTACCGGTGCTTTTGTTTTTTAGCGGACGCTAACGAAGGGCACTGCTTGCCGCACCGTTGCTCCCGTCTCATCACGAGCTGTCAGAACCAGGATATAAGCTCCCGCTGGAAGCGTCGCCCCCTGGCCATCACGCCCGTCCCACACAACGCCAGTCTCACCCACACCCGAAGCTCGGGTCTGTAGCCGACGAACCGTTCGTCCACCGAAGGACTGCACTTCGACCTCAACATCAGCCGCTTGTGTTGCATTGAAGCTCAGACGGTAGCTTGCTCCAAACTGACCTCGGCTCCCTCCCGCAACCTTCACATTGGTGATCGCCAAAGGTCGGGTCTTGGCAGGCATCACTTCGATTCGGAAGCGATGTGGAACCTTACTGACCGCTTGATAACGATAGGCAGAAGCAGATCGGATAGCAACCCGCTTACCTGTCTCCGTATCCACGAGATAGGGATCAATTCCCTTGTCCAGTCGGTTTGAGTTGGGCCAGAAGAGAGTTGCCTCACCTGTCTGACTTGACTCGACCGTGAAGTTCCAAGACTTCATTCCTGGTGTTGCTGAACGGATCACATCCGCAAAGCCTGCTGAGCGTCCCGACTCATTCTCTCCCTCAATCGCCAGGTAGATCCCAGGCACTTGGGCGAGCATTGGCGGCTTTTGGGTGTCGAAGCGAGTATCGAAACCATCCTTCGCTTCGGGCGATACCCCAACCGTGTTGTCGGTATCGGTGTTGTTGCCCTGGCGAACGGCAAGCTGAATTCGATAGTCCAGCGCACTCTTCGTCTCAATCACACGGGAAGCTCCCGCCTCAGCCTGAGCACGTGTCTGAGGCTTGCTACTGACCTTGACTGCGCGAGATGCCGGATACCGAAGGATTAGCTTCAGAGGCTGGTTCGTTAAGTTGCGGAACCAGTATCCGAACCAAGGCTTCATCACGTTTACCTGGAAGTACTGGGAGCCATTATTGGATCCTGAGTATCCGAAGAGTGCTCCTCGTACCTTTCCAAGGCGAACAGCCTCCGTCATGCTCATGACAACCCCACCCTCTTCTTGAATCTGACCATTTGCGTACAGATCCAAATCCGGAGCGGGTGTATTGGGGCTTGTCGGGTTGACAAACGGGTGCCCAATCAAGTTCCAGCCCGGTGCAAGGGTGAGAGTAAACGTATCACCGGGTAGTGTCACGCCCACTTGAGTCACTGAGGAAGGTGCACCAAACCGAACAAAGTAGCCCTTACCAACCTGAACTTGAAGATCAGGTGACAGGTTGTACTCAGAGCCTGTCCAGTCGGCAACATTAAACTGATTGTAGACAGCTCGGTCATTGGCGGTATTGGGTATCCCATCACCATCGTTGTCACCACTCGAAGTCAGGCCGAAGATTCCACGCGTTGTGATCGTCGTGTAGTCATAGCGACCCGGTGTCGAGATGAGCTGAATCCCATCACTGAACACCTTCGCAGGCTGCATACGGAAGTTATAAGCTTTTCGCTCTACGCCTGAGGTAACGATTAACCGAGGCAATGGCGTTGGATCTGATGTCAGCCCAACTTTATCCGCAATCACTTCGTACTCACCTGGCGAAAGGTTTGTCTTAAAGTTATAGCCATAGCCTGTTACATCTGTTGTCAGAGTCGCTGTTGTCACGAGAGTCCTCGCAGGAGTAGGACTTACAACCCCACTCTGTACGATGTAGAAACGAATCGTGACATTTCCTTCTAGAGCACTTCCCGTGACCTTCTGGACGGTACCTGAGACCGATCCATCAGGCAGTGCCGTGAGCCGGAAGACAGGCAGAACCTTAGTTCCCGTTCCTCCTACAACGATATTTGGGAAGGATACCGTGCTGTAACCAAGCGCCGATGCCGTCACCGTATAGGTGCTAGACGGGATCACGTCCAAGCTTCCACTGATCGTGATAAGCGTGTAGTTACCATTCACATCTGTGGTTGCACTGGCAATGGTTGCCCCCGACGACTCATCCACTGCGGTAACGAAAGCTCCCACCAGCGGTGTGTTATCACTCGTCTTGAGTACCTGACCGGTTACTTTCTGTGCCGCTCCTCCAAGCTTGAAGTCCATTTGTGAGGTCTGATCCTCAACAACAATCAAGCGCCAGCGCTCAGGCTGCCCTGTCACAGGCCGGTTTTGGATAAGAGTCCCCGAACCGAGAACAACCGTCGGCTGCGGTTGCTTGCCCACAAGAACAGTCGTTAAATCAGGTTTATAGAGCGGGTTCGCCACCGTCCTCAAAGAGCCATCGGTATTGAACTGAGGCCGTCCTGCACTGTTGAGCTCAGGGCGAGTGGCTGAGTTTACGATGATCTCGTAGCCATCATCCCAAACCAGAAGGTCTCGGACAAGATAGGCACCAGGGCGGCGACCATCGGTCCCATCCGAAGAGATCGCAGTCGCGATATTCATGGTGCCATCCGCATTCATGCGGCGCGCCTGAACTTCAACCCCCCCAAGCCCTGTCCGTCCGTCGAGTGCAAACACACCGCCTTCAGGATCCGTTGTGCTCAAGGGATTTGACTTGCGAATATTGGAGAGCTGGCCTGGATTTGCCCGCTTCAGCTTTAAGCTAACACGGGTAGTGTTGCCCGCTTGAACCAGGCTTCCCGTGGCATGCTGGGTATAGAAGCCCTGCTTATACCCATCAAGAGCATAGGCCGCAGGCCGCAGACCTTGGATAACAAAGTTCCCGGACGCATCCGTGAGGGCCGTACCCGCCGCGGCACCTGCACCTGTTACAGCACGCACAAGTGCATCCGCAACCGGTGAGCCGTTGTCATCAATAACTTGCCCTGCCATCATGCCCGTCCGGCTCTCCAGGATGAAGTTGTTCATCACCTGAGCGCGCCGCCCCTGATTTGCAATCATCGTCCGGGTCACGGAGCCGACAGTACGACTGAAGGTGTACCACTCATTACTCATGCTCTCAAAGCCAAAGGCAAGGTAGTAGACAAGCCCTCCATTGGCATTTTGGGTACGGATTGCTCCCACATTACCATTGGTATAGGTGTACTCCCGAGTTGCCCCTGCTCCAGGTGTTATCGAGTCAATATAACCATTCCAAGTATCACTGACGGGCGACCCATCCCCTCGTCCATTAAGATCAGGGCCAGAGTAAGCGAGGCCAATTTGACGTGGCGGCGAATACACCCAGTTAGTCCCGTCGAAACGTGCATACGCAAGGGCTAAAGGCTGCCAGGAGTCGTTATTGAAGGCAGTGGCGCCTACAGGATTGACAAACAGTGTGGCATTAGCCCCATCATCTGCCTGGAACTGTGCGTTCAGGACACTATTGTAGAAGGCATTATTCTGACCGTTGCCCGCCAGTGCCCAGCCAATGTCCATTCCAGAGACAAGCAGGCCACCACCTGCTTGGACGTACTTAGTAAGTCGCTCTTGCGTCTTTAAGTCCGCAAGCGTCCCCGAGCCAATAAAGATGTTCCCGATGAAAGGAGCAGCCCAGACAATGACGCGCTTGTTGACTTTAACGGAGCGCTCTGCAGTCTCCCCAACAACGACGTCTGCGGGTGCAGGTGCGTTGTAAGGCAAGTAGGAGTCAAGTAGTTCCTGAGGCACCGCTCCACGAGAGAGAGTACGCCAGATTGTGTAGCTCCCTGTATTGGGCAGTGCATAGGTCTCCCCATTCGTCTCGGGAACCCGTGTAAAGGAGATAAGCCGATCTACATAAGACCCAACTCCAAGGGGATGCATGATCCCTGGATTGACAGCAACGCCTCCTTGGTAACGGAGTGCTCCGCCAACAGTAGAACCAATTCCTCCTACATTGGGACCAACCGAACTCCAGAAACGGGGATCTGTTGCTCCCGGCGCAGGAGGTGCTTGCCCCCCTGACCAGAAGCTCATGTCAATGTTCCGCTCCGAAGGGTAGCGGGTCATGTCAGAGTCTGTGTAGTACGACTCAGCTCCAAATCCGAGTGGCTGATCGTTTTGCGGTGCGCGACGTCCTCGTGAGCTAAAGAACTTCTGCCCAAGGGTGTAGTCTGAGACAAAGAGAACATCGTAGTCCGCAGGATTCAGCGGAAGTGCGGAAGAGAACCCCCAGACATTATCGTAGATGATCCAGTTGGAGCGACCGGCTGTCGTACTGTAGGGGTTGGTTGCGTTATCGTAGGCGATAACATCAATGTACCAGTCAGAGGCCTCTGTTGGGATCCGCCACTTTGCCCCGTAAAGTACACCGCCACGACCATCAGCAGGCCGAATTGCCGCTCCTGTGCCCGGATCGGTTAGAGGCTGAAGACGCAGCCAAACATTGGGCCGCCCACCGAGGCCATCCAAGGGGGGCCTTGAGCTCCCCGAAAACACAGTAGCATCATCAAGACCAGCCTCATAAAGGCTGCCAGGGTTTCGGTTATTAAACCGGTGATTGACATACTGGCTACCATCAAGAGTAATTGCCTGTGCTTCGTACTCAGCCCCAACACGCTCAGGGCCATCCGTACCTCGCCAAGAGGGCTGATCCGTTGTGGACAACCAAGCGCTATGTGTTGCAGCATACTCTTTATGCTCAACACCAACCCCACCATTTTGGGTCGCAGATTGGTACTTGGAGTTAGGGTTCTTGAACTGAAGCCAGACGGACTGAATCCCCGACTCACGATCCTCCATACGAACCGTGAAGAAGTACTCTTGCCCTGGGAAAACGCCGCTCTCACGGGTTCGGGAAGAGACATTGGGATCAAAGTCGGGCAGAGCCCCGCCACGCACAGGGTTAATGTGAATGATCTCGCCGGTGCTGGTGCTGGTATCGTAGCGCACGAGGGTAGGTGCCGCAACATCCACAACCGTCGCTAAACAAATATCGTTGTAGTTCGACGGCGTCGGAGCGTTAGGACTTCGGAATCCATTTCCAAAGTTATTGACACTGAGATCCCCAACGCGATTCGACTGGAATGCCACTCGGTTCACGTTGATAAAGGGCGACCAAGTCGGATAGGTGTCATCAAAGAGATAGGCCGGGTCTACGGAGTCTATCTGTTTTGCCGACTGCAACCCGGAGGTAGGCGTCCCTTCAACCAGCAAGCTAGGCACACCCGTCGCCGTAGCGGTTGCACGAACCGTATAGATATCGTGCGTGGTGCCTCCCGCCGTAAATGCCGTCGGGGCTCCGACGAGATCAGGCTGTCGGGTCGAGGCAAACGCAATATAGTACTGTGTGCCTGCCTGATTGGTAAAGGGGTTGGTGCGCAAGCTAGAGAAAGCAGGCTGGACATCATCGGAGTCCGGCGCACCCGTGTAGCGGTTGGTGAACTGAACGGTAGCCCCACTCACGGTGCTCATGACAAAGATATTGCGCTTCCTCGTCGAATTCACCCCCGTGGCAACAGCCGGGTTACCATCTACCGTCTCTGTCCTAGGGATCGAGCCCCCCACGTAGATATCACCAGCCACTCTAGGCTGGGCATTGGAGTCAAAAGCTATAAAGCGCCCATCGGGAGAGACCGCAGGATTGCGCTCGTCTGCGGCTCCATTGGTGAGCTGGGTTACCAGTCGCCCCACAGTATTGATCGTGTAGAGGTGATAGACCGTATCTCCCTCAAGAAGAGCAGAGAAAACAAGATCCGTGGGCCCCAACCATGCTGCACGCTCAACGTTGACAAATCTCTTCCCGCGAAAGCGGGTGAGATCGCCTGTTAGGTTCAATAGATTACTAGGGCCACCCGGCACAGAATCAATCGTTGCTCCAGGAGCAGGTGTCGTGGCAACGTAAAGGTGCCAGACTTTCGCAACATCATTGATCGCTCGGTTGTCTACAGACTTAATGAAGGCGAGCTGTCCCCCCGACCGGCTAGGCACAGGCCACTTGTGATCTGCCAGTGGCTCGCGTGTCATAGCAACAGGAGTACCTGCGCCCGTCTGTGACGGGTTGTTTGCAACACTTGCCGAGAGACGGAAGAGCTGGTACGTGCTACTGGTTACAGTTCCTGTCCTAGTGACAGGGTTACCCGCGTAGTAGAGAACCTGCTCGTCATCTGTCCAGTAGGGGTTGATCTCGTCCTCAGTCTCTCGAAAAGTAGCATCCACTACTTTCTCGATGACATTGGCACCATTGGGACCACCAATCTGGACACGTGTCGGATTCTTCTGACCAGCTTTGGCCTGGGTAGCAGATGTCGCGTCCCACTGACGCACAGGAATACTGGGCGCAAGGAACCGATTATCGCCAACGCCAGGAAGCGCCCTTAAAGGAATCTTGAGATTCCCAAGAGCACCCGGCGTTTGCCGGTCCCTGCGTTGCGCGTTTGCTACTGTCGTAATCCCGACCAGCGCGGTCATAAAGACAGCAAGCGCGGCATATCGCCGTGATTTAGGCACGAACTTCAAAGTGGGGTCAACCTCCTCGATCAGCCCGCCCCGTAGCTCTTTGAGCTACGGTAGACAGCATCCGGGCAAGCACAGACAACAGCATGACCATTGCCATGTCCAGCAAGTCAGATTTTTTCAAAGATGCGAGTTTACCCGGACTCACACCCTCTACAACACTACGAGCGATCTGTACACCCGGTATCTTCCTTGGATGGTTAAAATCCTCAGAATTGTTCCCGCGAGTATACCGATCACCAAAAGACACGGGCGGATTATAACATAGCGTAGGAAACCAAAGCAAGTCCAACAGTGCCACGTCCACCTTCCGTCCCTTTCCAGGTTCCCTAGGCATTCGACACAGACGGAGGGTTCTCCTCCTCCTGCCACTCTTCCCAGGTTTTTCTTTTTTCCTGGCGATACTGATTCCAGACATCCGCCGCCGCTTCGGGATAGGCACTCACCGCCCCAATGGGACAGGGAAGCCAGCTGGTCTGCCCAAAGAGCCGACAGATCGTCGGACGTGCCGGGTAGATAGAGCAGCGCCCATTGGCACTGTCTCGGAAGCGGCAGTAGGTAACCCGCGCCTCCAGCTCTTCTGCCCCCGGCCAAGGCAGTGTTTTCTCCTGAGTACGAACTCTCTCAACATCATCGGAAGGCTGCTGAGAAAGATACTCCTTCACGGCTTCCCACTCTTGTTGTGTCACTCCAAAGCCTGCCACGCACCGGCTCCCACACATATCGCAGCCATCACAGACGTCAAGCTGCATCTGCGCTTCCAGAGTGCCGCGCCGTTTTAGAAATAAATCCCAGCTCTGGTGCTCCTGGTCTCCGATTACTTTTAGCGGCTTAGCCACGGCTGCGGTATCCTCCAGTTCAATGAACAGCCCGCATTGTAACACGTCTGTCTGGCAGCCAGATCAAGGCATTACACTCGTTTTAGAGTCCGAGTGGACTTCTTTGGCGCTAGACATGGGCATCCCAGAAGCCGTCATTGAGCGCTCCCGTGAGCGTGACCGCAGGGCACGCCTGGTGCTCTGTGAGACCGCTCTGCTGGTCACCCTACGCGTCTGGAATGGGGTAACAGGAGAGAGTGGTGATGACCTCGAAGATGTCACCCGTGAGTGGGATATCTTCGTCGGAGCCAACCTCGTTCTAATCCGCTCCGACACGAAGCTGCCTTCTCTCCCCGCAGGCACACACACGCCTAGTCAAGTCCTCTATGCCCTACTCGACGAGAGTATTGATGGTTGCTACCCTGCCATGGACGCCATGGATGCGGAGATTGATGCCCTAGAGATAGCCGTTTACTCACCCGAGACTCTGGCTGAGATTGGCCCGGCGCTGATTCTCAAAAAGAAGCTGTTGCTTCTTCGCCAGACGGTGACTCCCCTACGTGATGTGCTAAACCAGCTCCTGCGTCTCCAACATGCCGCATTGGATCCGTTGTTGATGCCTTATCTTCAGGATATTTTTGATCGCTCGCTACGCCTCACGGAGCAGATTGATCTTCATCGTGAAATTCTCTCGGGGGTGCTAGAGGCCATCATGGCACAGACTAGCAACCGCTTGAACCAGCAGATGAAGCGCTTAACGGCGATTGCCGCAATCGCCCTGCCCATTACGGCAATCACAGGATTTTTCGGGATGAATATCGGGCACCTAGAGCAAGCTCCCTCGTGGAGCCTCTGGGCCGCTGTTGGATTTATGGCAACTGCCAGTAGCCTCGTGTTTGTCTACTTCCGCCGTCGCGACTACTGGTAGCGGCTAGCGCTTCTAGTGGCCGCGCTCGATGTAGGCATAGACACGACGGTAGATCGTGGTGAGTAGGTGCGCAATCGCCGCCTCACTGTCACCGCCCCAGTCCATGCGGACGTACTCGCGGAAGGGATGCTCCGTCTCGCCGATTCTATAGGTGGCCAGCTCTTTAGGAAGAACCATCGGTTTTCCTGTGGCTTCTTGCAGGGCACTCACCTGTGCCTCAAACCAGTGGGCGCGCGTGAGCGCATGATCATCGTAGGAAACGGAGACAATCCAGTCTTCATTCCCACGGATCGTTGTATAGCGTTTTCGAACCCTTGCCATCGCCGCCGATTGTAGCATGTTCCAGGGGCCTTATGCAACTAGTGCTTGACGCAAAGGGATGAGACCCTTATAATGGCTCCAATGCAAAACCTCGTACGAATGGCGGCTCTCACCACACTTCTGGTATCCGCTCTGAGCACACCTGCTCTCGCACAGCTCTCTCCCTCGGCCGGCTCGGCTATGGAGACGATCCCTCTGCGGATTAAGCTAGGGGTCTGGCGCCCCAGTGGCCAGGCAACTCGGAATCTTTCAGGCTCGCAGGTACCAGGCGGTCTGATAGATCTGAGTGGCTCGAAAGCGGAGGACTCACGAACCCTCACGGTGGGCTACTTTCAGGGAAGCTCCGCCGGAAAATCGTTCCGAATTGCACCGCTACTGATCACTAAGGCTAGTGCGGGGTCGTCTGGTTCGAGCGGTACATCGGGTTTCTTCACTTCGCAAGGAGTGGGAGCCTATTTTATTGATGCAGCAGGCTCTGGTTTTAAGGCACGCTACGGCGGCTACATGGGAGCAGGTCTGCGGCTCAGCGGTGGGCTTTTTGTAGAGGCCCAGTATCACTATGTCAGCGGCAGCGTCAATGGCGCGTCGCCTAATGGAATCGCCCTATTTTTCGGTCGGCGAAACTAAAATAAATTTAAATGAACGAACCAAACTGGTTTGGGAGGCTTGTGTTGAAGAACCTTCTCCAAGTGGCGACGGTCTGCGGTCTGTCGCTGTTGACGCTCAGTGGGAGCGCTCATGCGCAAACACGCAATCGCTATGATGTTAACTCGTCGTCTATCAAGCTCGGGTTTTTCACCCCTGGTAGTGGTGTTGGGCGCCAAGCGGGAGGATCACAGATCCTCAACTTTGAGGCTGAAACGGTCGTTCAGTATATCCCTGAGCGCAATGAAAACAGTGTCTTTAGTATTGGCTACATCGAGCGAGACAACTTCCGGATCATCCCGGTGATGCTTAGCCAGATCACTCATGATAACAAGCGCACGTCTGGCTACGACTACTACTACGGCTATGGCTTAGGTGTTTTCTCCACGCGCCTTAACTCGGGCGGAGTGACAACCACCTCAGGCTCAACGAAGAATCTGATTGGAGCCCAAGCTGTCATGGGCCTCAACCTCACCGAGTCCACCTTCCTAGAGTTCAAGTACCTCTATCCTGCCAAGTACGACAATCAGTTTGTCGGTGGCCTGCAAGTCATGTTTGGCATGCGCATGTAGAGCCGCACACTCCGCGAGCTCTAGCCCTCTGTCTTTTCCTCAGACAGAGGGCTTTGTCTTTTTTGCAGGGCGTTGGGAAGAAGCAGTGTGGCCGCTGCCAGCACGCCCGAGTCATTGAGTGCCAGAGCGGTGCCTCCCGCAATCAGCACTCCCCAGCACTGCCGCCGCACCAGTAAGACCCCACTTGTTAACAACAACAGGCTCCAAGGACTACTCACCAGCAGGTGGCCGTTCATCGCCAGCTTACGTCCGATCAGTGTCAGAGCCCCACTACGCTCGCCCGAGGCAGCCCGCCCCAGATGCGTCTGTGCACTGACTCCTCGGCTGGCATCCCAGCGTGCCAGCCCCAAAAATAAAATTCCCATTCCGAGGAGCGCCACAAAAGCCGCCCAGAGCCACTTTGTTTTGGGAAGCTTCAGGACATCACGTGCCCCAAGTCCTACCAGAGCTGCCAAAAAACACCCATTGTTGGCCCCGAGGCTTGGGGCTCCAATCGCAATCGCCACTGCCAGAAGCGCGGGAATATCAAAGCCCGCCACCAGAGCACAACCGATCAGCAAGCCCGCGCCTTCGTTGCCAATCCCATAGAAGCGCGCCGCCTCAGTAAGGGAGTACGAGAAGGTGTTGTACTCCAGTGTTGGTTCCCCCAGAGTCACCCCCACCCAGAGCGTTAGTGCAATCACGAGAGCAATGTGCCTCACCAAGAGCTTCCACGTCGCCAGCCCCACAACGACGAGAAAAATTACAACGAGCGCCACAAACCCAAGGGCGTTTAGGGGGTACAGCGCTCCCAGTAAAGGCGTGAGGAGCATCGCAAGCGGCACGGAGAGTATCAGCCTGCCTAAGCGCTCCTTTTTTTTCCACACAGTGAGAAGAAGCAAAGGCGTCAGGAGCCAAGGAATCACCACCAGCCCTACCGCCCCACGCTGCTTCCAGAGCTCTCTTTGCCTCTCTAAATTCTCAAATTTCCCTGGGATCAGAACCGCAGGACGTCCGGCTCCAAAGGG
>JAPLCP010000113.1 GCA_026392155.1 Armatimonadota bacterium
CCCCCCCCCCCCGACCTGTCCTGATTTGTTAAGACTGTCTGTATTTAAATGCAAAGTCTCATTACTACGAAACCAATCAACTGCCTGGTGGCGTTCTTCAACACTGAGCCGATATTTAATATGTTTCCAGTAAGTATTTACCGACTGTGGTTTCAAACCCAGAAACTGAGCAATTTTTTTAGTGCAGGTTGTTTTCTGCTCAACGGCACAATGAAGTACACCCAATAAACGGGGCGAAAGCAGAGATTCTTCGTTTTCCATAGTAAACCTTCCCTCGTCAACAGAAGTTATTATATCTGAATGCAGGAGGATTTTGCTAATGCGCCAATTCTATTTATGTGGACATTTCTCTGACTACCCCCGCGTTGCTCTTTCCTGCCGTCTCGCTGATCTTGCTGGCCTACACCAACCGCTTTCTGGCGCTGGCCGCACTTACTCGCAGCCTCTACGAGCGCTGGAGTGACACGCACGACCCGAAAATCCCGCCGCAGATCGAGAGCCTGCGCTATAGAGTGCGCCTGATCCGCCGCATGCAGACCCTGGGAATTAGCGCCATCTTACTCTGCGTCATTGCCATGTTCTGCCTCTTTGAAAACTGGCTCCGCGCCGGTTCCTGGTTCTTTGGTGCAAGCCTCGTCGCCCTCAGCCTCTCCCTCACCGTCTCCTTGCACGAGATTCAGCTCTCTGGTCGCGCTTTAGACATGCAGCTCGCCGACATGGAAGTCACCCAGCCTGCCAGCACCTCATCGGGAAAAGTGGGCTCTGGGGAAGCAGTATAATCCACCATGCGCTCGAAGCCACCCTCGTCGTAGGTGCGCTCGAAAACGGGCTGGAGGTCTATTTCTAAATCTGCATGGGTTTCGTCGAGGGGGACGAGAACCGTGGGGAGTCTGTCTTGAACCATCCAGGCCACGGCCTGAAAGCGACGTCCGTAGTCGCCTCGGTGTAGACTGGCGGCGTAGTCAAAGGGGCCAAACCGCGCCTTAAGGCTACTCTGGGAAGCCACCAGCGTGTACTCGCCTGCTCTTAGAAAGTCCAGCTCTAGCAGATGCACCTCGCTCTCCAAGAGCGTCTTTTGCTTGGCAAGATACTCCTCTTCAATCACGAGCCGCATTCAGCGCCTTAAGCCACTGGAGACGCTAGACCAGGTGCGGGGCACGAAGTAGTAAGCACAGTCCTGCCGTCATGTTGAGCAAGCCATAAAAGCGCACACACATTCGCACGGGACGGAAACCGAGATCGGCCCACAGCTCGCTTCGCAACGTGTAGCTGATGAGAACGGCACCACCCATAAGCGAGAGGAGTGAAAGGACGATCTCCGCAGGGTGTCGGCGCAGGTGCGCACTCATGGACGGCGCTCCGTGAGCCATGCCAGCGTCTCCGCACTCATACTCGGTTCGGGGAGCCGTGAGTAATCGACTAGCTCGGAGAAGCGGCCTTCGTCGTAGGCGCGGGTCAGGAGGGGCTGGAGGTCTATCACGAGGTCGGGATGCGGGTCTTCCAGCGGGACAAGAATACTGGGAAGCTCGTGGGGAAGCTGCCAGGCGACCATCTGGAAGCGCCGCCCGTCGCGGGCGCGGTGCAGGCTGGCTGCGTAGTCGTAGTGTCCAAAGCGCTCTTTAAGGCTGGCTTCTGAGACAGCAAGCGTGTGTGGCCCGGCTCGGAGCAAGTCTAGCTCTAGTAGATGGATCTCGCTGGAGAGGAGATTTTTCTGTTTGCCAAGATACTCATCGCGGCCTTTGCCAGGAAGCTTATTGGCATAGCTGAGCAGCTCGACCACCGCAACCACGCGCCGCTGGGAGCCTTCACGGGTCTGTATCTCGATAAAGGTCTCACGAAAGGGCTCGCTCTCCTCTATTGCCCACTCCATCGCAAGCTTCGAAGGCGACTCGGCAATGGTCATGCCGCTCGATGGCGGCCCACTCTGCCCGATGGAGACATCGGCGACAAAGTGACGGATGCCCTCCTCGACAACCAGACGCTCCTCTAGCCGTGATGCAAAGCCTACTGGAAGCTGCTGGTTGATGGCGGCGTTGAGGCAGTAAATGAAGGCGTTGTGAAAGGCAGGCCACAGCTCTGAGGCCTCTAAAAACGGATCCATTCCGGGAAACGGCGAGGGCATGGCAAACACTCCTTGAACTATTCTACCGCTTTCCGGCTGAGAGGTTGAGGGGGAAGTATAATAGCTGCGATGGCATTTACCCCCCGAACCCGAGAAGAAGCGGAGAGCTACCGCCCGAGCGAGGTGCTGGAGTGCACGATTGAGCGCGTGACCTACCACAACGAAGAGAATGGCTACGCCGTGCTCAAAGTCTTGCCCGCCGACACGCGCGACAAAGTCAAGGCCGATGTGATTCCCGTCTTGGGCAACTTCTCCAACCCCGTGGTGGGGGAGAGCCTGCGGATCTTTGGCTGGTGGGACAAGCACCCCCAGCACGGCAAGCAGTTCAAGGCCGTCCGCTACGAAGTCATGCGCCCCGCGACGGCAGCGGCGATTGAAAAATACCTCGGCTCGGGGATGATCAAGGGGATTGGGCCAAAAGCCGCCGAGTGGATGGTCAAGAAGTTCGGGGTCAAGACTCTGGAGGTGATCGAGCACCACCCGGACAAGCTCCAGGAAGTCAAGGGGATCGGGGAGAAAAAAGCCCTGATGATCCAGGCGGGCTTTATCGCCCAAAAAGAGATCGCCGCCATCATGGAGTTCCTGATCGGCCACGGGATCACGCCGACCTACGCGGTCAAGATCTACAAGTACTACAAAGAGCGCGCCATCGAGCAGGTGGAGCAGAACCCCTACCAGCTCGCCACGGATATCTGGGGGATCGGCTTTCGCAGCGCCGACAAGATCGCGCTGAATCTAGGGGTTGCCTATGACTCGCAGCAGAGATTAGAGGCGGGGATGGTCTATATCCTCAATAGTGAGATGGAGAGCGGCGGCCACTGCTACCTGCCCCAGCGCGAGCTGATCGAGAAGGCTGCGGAGAATCTCTATATCAAGTCCGCCGACGATCTCCCCGAACACGACCAGGCCCACGAAAAAGCGCAGCTGGGGCAGAAACTCGACCCCGTGCTGGCCGACCTGATCCAGCGCGGCCTCTTGGTGGCGGAGACCATCGAGCTGATGGGCCACGAAGAGACCGCGATCTACACCCCGAGCTTCCATACCACCGAGAAAGCCGTCGCGGATCGGGTGCACCAGCTCCTCAACTCCCCGTGGCGCAACCGCCCCAAGCCCGCCGAGATCGACAAGATCCTCGAAAGCCTCCCCGGCCACGAAAAGCTCTCCGAGGAGCAAGACATGGCCGTAAGACGTGCTTTAAGTGAGAGCGTCTTGGTACTGACAGGCGGTCCTGGCTGCGGGAAGTGCGTTGTCGGCGACACGCTGGTGCTGGGAACCAATGGCTTCACCACCATGCGCTCGCACTGGGGCGAAAACCTCCCCGATGTCCCCGATGGCTTCCATGAGCACACGGCGAAAGTGGTCACGAAAGACGGCATCGCCACCACGAGCCACGCCTACTGTGGCGGTGTCCGCGAGACCCGGCGCATCAAAACCCACCTCGGCTTAGAGCTGGAAGGCACCCCCAACCACCGCCTCTGGGCCATGACCGAAACCAGCCCCGACTGGAAACGCCTCGACGAGCTAAAACCGGGTGATAGAGTTGCCGTGCGTCGCGGCGACAATATCTGGGGAGAGAAAACTCTTTATAGCGTGGATGCCGCGTATCGGTTGGGAGAGGGAGCTAAAAAAAGTCCACGCCTAGATTTTGACAAGCTTGTGATGTTCGGTGGAGCACTTTATCAAAAATTGGAGGAGGGAGGTCGGTCTTCCGTCTACCCAGGGGTTCCTGATGTAATTCTGCAATCTTCTCAATCTTTTGTCGAAGCCTTCCTCGCTGGTTTTTTTGAGGGCGAATTCTCTGCTCTACCCCACCCACATTTTCAAGTGAGCGTACAGAATGAGGGTGTCATCAAGCATATTCAGCTCATTTTGCTAAATCTTGGGATCATCTCAAAAATTTCAAAAACTGCTGAAGAGGCAAAAATTATCATCCAGGGTGAAGAAGCTGAAAGGCTATGTAGCCTATTGCCTTTCCTTGCCGAAATTGCATCACCGTATGAAACCGACTACCCTGTGCCTGATCGGGATTTCTGGGACAAAGTCGAGAGTATCGAAGAGAGTGAAGCGCCGGTTTATGATCTGACGGTTCCAGGGCCGCACTCGTTTATTGCCAATGGGCTGGTGAACCACAACACGTTCACCACGAACTTTATTGTTCAGGCGCTGGAGAAGCTCGGGCGGCGGATTCAGATCGCGGCGCCGACGGGGCGGGCGGCGAAGCGGGCGGCGGAGGTCTCGGGGCGGGAGGCGAAGACGATCCACCGGCTCTTGGTGTTCGACCCGGAGAAGAAGGGCTTCAAGCACGGGCCGGGCGAGCCGCTGGAGCTCGATGTGCTGGTGATCGATGAGTCGTCGATGCTGGATTTGATGCTCACCCACAACACGATCCGCGCCATCCCCGACGGTGCCCAGATTATCTTTGTGGGCGATGTGGACCAGCTTCCCAGTGTGGGGCCGGGCAACGTGCTCAATGATCTCATACAGTCCGGGCGTGTCCCCGTGGCGCGCCTCACGCAGGTCTTCCGGCAGGCGGCGGCCAGCAAGATCATCACCAACGCCCATGCGATCAACAAGGGGAAAGTCCCCGAGCTCCTGCCGCCCAGCGAGGCCAAGAACGGCGCGGACTGTGTCTTTATCGAAGTCGACGAGACCGAGGAGCTGCTACAAAAGATCAAGGGGATCGTTGCCAAGAGCCTGCCGAACCTAGGCTTCAAGGCCGACGAGATCACCGTCCTCTCCCCGATGCAGCGCGGCATGGTGGGTGTCCGCAACCTCAATGAGGAGCTGCAGAAGATCATCAACCCGGCGCATCCTGAGAAGAAAGAGCACCCACGCGGCGGCATGATTCTGCGCGAGGGCGACCGGGTAATGCAGCGGCGCAACAACTACGATAAAAATGTCTTCAATGGCGATGTCGGGCATATTGACACAATCAATACCGAAGACCAAATGCTCATTGTAGACTATCCAGAAGGCCCTGTTGAGTACGAATTTGCCGAAACAGATGAGCTAAATCATGCCTTCAGCCTCACGACGCATAAATGCCTCCATCCCGATGAGCGCATCCGAACCCAGCGTGGTCTGATTCCGATAAGCGAAGTGCAAGTGGGCGATCAGGTGCAGACAGGCTTTGGGCAAAAACGCAGAGTCATCGACTGTTTTGAGACGGGTGAGCGGCCAGTCGTCGTTCTGAAAACCCGCTCCGGGCAGACGCTCCGAGTCTCGCCGGAGCACCCGCTCTGGGCAATCCCCAAGGGAGAGAATGAACCGCAGTGGCGCGTTGCCGGTGAACTGAAGCCCGACGATACGCTGGTACTGGATCGGACTGTCTTGGAAATTGAAGGGGAGCCAGATGGAACACAGCCAGATTTCGCTTACCAGCTAGGGCTTGCCGCAACATCCATTCCCGAGGGTATCTTTCGCGCCTCGACGAAATCCCGAGCGGCATTTTTGCGGGGGCTTTTCGACACCAATGAACTCACCAAAAATGAACTCACCAAAAAAGACGAAGCAGGCAAGCGTCTAGTGGCAATGCCATCTCCCGCGTTTGCAGATGGGGTTCAGCAACTCTTGCTTTCACTGGGAATTGTCTCCCACCGCCAGAGTTGTGTTGGCATAATTATACTGGAGTTCAGCGAAAGTCAGGGAGAGGATTGCTACCTTGACCCACTAGTAATCGTAGGGAAAACTGGCGAGACGGCGGCGATGATAGATATTGAGGTGGAAGGAATTCACTCGTTTGTTTCTGCAAGTGGCATGATTTGCCATAATTCTCAAGGATCAGAATACCCTGCATGTGTGATTATTTGTCATAATACACACTACATGATGCTGCAACGTAACTTGGTTTACACTGCTTTGACTCGTGCAAAGAAATTTGCGGTAATTATTGGGACGAAATGGGCTCTCAAGCGCTCCGTGACAAATAAACACGTCCAGCCACGCTACACACGGCTCTCGCAGCGGCTCCAGAACCTCGTCGAAGGCTTAGGGACGAGTGGGCTTCCGGGAACGGCGAAGGCAGGCAAAGAGACGCGGGAGTTGCCTACACCCCCGATGCCGGGGCGGCTGTTCTGAACCCATCCCCCCGGCTTGAGGAGCAACTTGGAACATGAAACGACTATTATCTCTGGCCTTGGCGCTGGCGCTAGGCATCGCACTGGGAGTTTTTGCTGTGCGGACACGCCCTGATACACAGGAGCTTGAATGGACTCCTGAGAAAGTGGTGAGCAGCTACGCACGCTCCACAAAACGGCGACTGGGAGTACTTCATTCAGGAGGCGGGGGCTCCGCTGGAGAAAGGCAAGATCGCGACCTGCATCGGGTGTCACGCGAAAACGCCGGGGCCAGATCATCTCTTTGTGCCCTGGCTTAAGCACAAGGCGGCTCTGACGCGATAGAGGCTCTGCCATGGGCTGAATTGTCTATGTGCGCTACGGGCAGATTCTGGGGCTGGGGCACTACAAAGACGACCCACTTGTCTTCCCCGACCCTGCTATAATCGGCATCGTTCTATAGGTTCGCAGAACCGCGAATTTGTTAGTCGTTGAAGAGCTCGCTGACGGAGTCGCCGGTCCAGATGCGGCGGATGGCCTCGGCGAAGAGGTGTGAGACGGAGATAATGGTGGTCTTCTCCGTGCGCTTCTCGGGCGAGAGGGGGATGGTGTCGGTGACGATCAGCTCTTTAATCTCGGGGCGGGAGAGGCGCTGGACGGCGGGGCCAGCGAGCACGGCGTGGGTGCAGGCGACGTAGATCTCGGGGTTGGCACCGCTGGCGATGAGCATGTCAATAATCTCATTGATCGAGCCGCCCGTGGAGATCATGTCGTCGTAGATGATGCAGGTCTTGCCCTTGACATCACCCGCGAGGCCAGAAATCTCCGCGATCCCATGGCCAGGACGGAACTTGTAGCCCACGGCGAGGGGGCAGTGCAGGCGCGAGGCGATCTTGCGCACTTTCTTGACACGGCCCTCATCCGGCGAGACCACAACGGTATTCTCTAAGTTCTTGGTCGCGAGATAGTCGCTGATGGCCCCGATGGCAGTAAGGTGATCCACGGGAATATCAAAGAAGCCCTGGATCGCATCGGCATGTAGGTCCATTGCGACAATGCGGTCCGCACCCGCGGTTACTAATAAATTAGCGATCAGCTTGGCCGTGATCGGCTCACGGGGGCGATCTTTCTTCTCCTGGCGGGCGTAGCCGTAGTAGGGAAGCACCACCGAGATACTGTTGGCACTGGCTCTCTTAAGCGCATCGAGCAAGATCAGAAGCTCAAGTAAGTTGGCATCAATCGGGGCGCAGGTCGGCTGGAGCACAAAAGCGTCCGTGCCGCGCACCGAGTCCTCGAACTTGATGTAGATCTCGGAGTCTGGAAAGCGGGTGATCTTAAGCGGGCCAAGCTCGATACCCAGGTTCTGGGCAACAGCGGCGGCGAGCTCGGGGTGCGCGGTTCCGGAGAAGAGCGCCATGGGGGGGCGAAGGGCAGACATACGGAGGCTATTGTACCGCGCTACAGCCCAACACCCCGCACTTCGCAGCCATCTCCCCTCCAAGGAGATGGACGGCAGGGAGATGGCCTATAGCCCGACCCCGCGTGCGGCGACCGTGGCTCGTGCTTGGGCGACGGGCTTCATCACGATCTCGTCGAGGTTCACGTGCCAAGGGCGCGTCACGGCGAAGACGATCACATCGGCCACATCGTCGGCGGTGAGCGGCGTGAGGCCGTCGTAGACTTTGGCGGCGCGCTCTTTGTCGCCAAAGAAGCGCACCTCGGAGAACTCGGTCTCGACCATGCCCGGCGCGACATCGGTGATGCGAACGGGAGTTCCGTTGAGCTCAAGACGCAGCGTCTCGGTGACGGCGCGGGCGGCGTGCTTGACGGCGCAGTAGCCCGCGCCATTGGGGTAGGTTTCTCGGCCCGCGACGCTGGTGATATTGACGATGTGCCCCTTGCCGTTTTGTAGTTTCGGAAGCAGCGCACGGGTGACGCGCATCAGGCCTAGGACGTTGGTCTGGTACATCTGGAGCCAGTCGTCGTCGCGGGCCTGGGCAAGCGGCTCCAGCCCAATCGCGCCGCCCGCATTGTTGACGAGCACATGAACCTCATCGGGGACGGTGGCGCAGAAGGCTTCAACCGAGGCAGTATCCGCCACATCCAAGACATGCGCCGCGCCGCCCAGCTCCTCAGCAAGGGCGCTGATTCTCTCTTCACGTCGTGCGCCTAAGATTACATAAAAGCCTGCCGCTGCAAGCTGCCGTGCCGTCGCCGCCCCGATGCCACTGGAGGCTCCGGTGACGACTGCGATTTTCTTTTGTGATGTCATATTCTTATTGTATCCTGCGATACACTACTGGGAAGGTATGTCTTTATGCGTCGTGGCTTTACTCTCATTGAACTTTTAGTGGTGATTGCCATCATCTCGATCCTGGCGGCGATTTTATTTCCGGTTTTTGCGCAAGCCCGTGCCAAGGCGCGCCAGACGGTCTGCATGAGCAATATGCGTCAGATCGGGCTGGGGGCTCGGATGTATGTTCAAGACTATGACGAGGTCTATTTTGACTTCGATCAGGGTGGGGTGGGCTGGACAATCCCGCGCTCCAACTGGAACCCGAGTCAAGATTTTCTTTTAAAGCCGTACCTGAAAAACACGGGTGTGCTGAGCTGCTCTGAGGAGAAAGTGGTCACGTCTGGGGGCGTCACCACGCGCTCGCCGCAGTACGCCATGAACAACCTGCTCAACCGTCCGCCGACTGTTGTGGCACCGGATGGGGGCTTATATGTGGGGCCGCTGACCCGAAGCGAGTCTGCCGTGGAGACCATGACCCTCCTCATGTGGGAGCACAGTAACCCTGCTGTTCACTGTGAGACCTGGTCGAGCTCGCCGGGGCACTGGGAGTCGGCGCACCACAATGGCTTCAACGGGCTCTTTTGCGATGGCCATGTCAAGCGCCTGAGCCTCGGGATCTTGAAAGATCCCATGCTCACCTACTGGGACGACTGAGGCTGCCAGTCCGTGATCTCCATCAGGTAGCACGCACCGTCCGGTATGAGAGACGCAGGGCCGTGCTCCCCATAGACAACCAGCCGGTTCTCACCGGGCAGAAGAGTGACATCGCTGCCTGTGATCGGAACGCCGTTAAGCCAGACAGCATCGGGGGACTCGCCCTCAAAGAGAAGCTGGGCGCTACGTGGCTCGTCATCGCCCCCGATCATCGCCTCTTTGGGAGAGGCTAAGTGCCGCTGGAGAGTACCCGCATGATCGAGCTGCCACTCCGGGCCAATCCAGGTCGTGCTCTCCAAAAGCCACAGATGAGGGGCAAGCTGCTCAGGCACGGCGATGACTTGCGAGACGCCCGCCGCAAACACAGCCGGGAGCTCTCCAAAAACAACTTCGACGAGCTCTCCTGGCCCCGCATTGAACACCGCCACCTCGGCCCGCTCACCAGGGATTCCCGTGACAAAGATCCGTGCCCCCGGAAAAGGATCGGGGCGGATATATGCCGTGAGCAGGGGCGCCTCGGACTTCACCAAGCCCGCGTAGGCCGCGAGGTAGTTTTCTGATAAACCAAGGGGAAAGTCATGGGGCCAGATCACGGTCTCCCCTGCGGCTAGTGTCTTGTCGGCAAATGCAGGAAACACACTGCCCATGACAGGCGCCTCCGTTATATTGGTGACGAAAAAGAGGCTTCCCTGTTGCCCCGTGCGCCACTCTGAGGCAGAAAAGCCCTCCGGTGCCCGCAGATGCGTGTGGTAGGTTCCTGAGCGAAGAGGCTCACCCAGCGCAGCGGCAAAGAGCGCAAGAGGACGAAGTTCCCAGAGCTGCTTCGCCGTCGTCACTGCGCAGACAACCTCACGGGCTCCTTGCGCCCATGCGAGCTTTACCGCTGCGGGATGCGCGGCAATCGTCTCCTCTGCGGAGCCGAGAGAGAATCCTAGAGCCCGTGCATGCATCGCCAGCGCCGAAGAGACAGAGACAAGTAAAGACATCGCGACAAGTATACACTGGTGATTTTTCATCGAGGAATCCTATGAGCTTTTGCGAAGGACTGACCGATACTTCATAAGAGCAACTATGGCAAAGAACGTCCTGAAAGATGTCAAGCAAGCCCCCACAATCAAGCAGCGGCTGATGGGTGGCATTGTGGCAGCACACCTGCTGAAGTCCGAGGGCACTC
>JAPLCP010000204.1 GCA_026392155.1 Armatimonadota bacterium
GCGGGAACTGGATCACGCGCCAGCCGTCTTTCATCGCCTCAATCACTGAGTTGTAGGGGGGCGTGTCGCTGTCGCCCGTGGTGTGGTGCTCCTTGCCCGTCCCGTCCCAGATGGACCAGGCACAGACCCCGCTGTTCAGCGAGGGATAGTGCAAGTACAGCACCAGCAATTTCTGCCGTAACATTTCAATCCTCCAATTGGTTGATTTTAATAGTTTTTCTTTTGTCTTTCAATGGCCTGGGTTGTCAATTGGTGGTAAAAAATCGTGGTGAATGTGAGTGTCGAGAACTGGCAAGCGATCGAGTGGCCCCTCTGCCTCGCCGAGCCACCGGTGCTGGCGCAGATGTCGGCGGGCTTGCACGGGAGCCAGAGCATAGATCGCTTCCAGCTCCCCACTCTCTGGTCGTTGCACTTCTACCGCTACCGCGCGACGCTAGAGCTGGCCGGGAAGACGTTTCCCATTCGTCCTGGCTTTGTCGGGATTACGCCCCCTAACCAGCCTGTGGTCTACCACTATGAAGGCTCTTCGCCGCATCTCTACGCCCACTTTCGCCTGTCGCCAGGTGCGGCCACTGGGACAATCCCGCTCATGCAGGATCTGGGGACGCGCTTTCCGCTGCTCTACGCACAGTTCGAGGAAGTGGCGCTTGCGCCGCACCTGCCCCGCTGGCGTCGTGAGGCCCGCCTCTGGGAGCTGCTCTGCCAGCTCACCGAGCGCCCCGCGCCCCAGACCAGCCTGACCGGTCATCCTGCGGTCACCGCGACCATCGAACGCATCGAGCAGCGCCTCGGGGAGCCGCTCAGTATCGCCCAGCTAGCCCGAGAAGCCGGGGTTTCCTATAGCTATCTGGGGCGACTCTTTCAGCAGCAAATAGGAACAAGCGCTATTGGCTATCTTCGCCAGCGCCGCATCGCGCGCGCCGAGCACCTGCTCCGAGAGTCCACGCTCCCGATAAAATCCGTCGCCATTGCCGTTGGTATCTCCGACCTACATCTCTTCAACAAAACTATTCGAGCTGCTTTAGGCGCCTCCCCACGTGCCTTGCGCACGCAAGGAGATCAACCATGATTGCACGAGAACTTAGCTTTGCAGGTGTCACTTTCACGGTCGCCACAGTGCGACGCAGTCCGGGCCGCTTCTGGTGCAGAACGGTAAGTTTCACCCAAAGTTCACGCCGGGCTCGGCCAACCGTAATTTCAGAAATGGGGTAGGAGCCACCAAAGACGGCAAGGCAGTTTTCGTGCTGTCTCACTTCCCCGTCAACTTCCACGATTTTGCCCGCCTCCCCAAACGATAGGAGGGATTTCCTCGGGCGCTCGCGAACCAGAGACTATGATGCACCGTGGCTTTCTGGCTCTGGCCCTTGGGGCGATTCCCCTCACTCTGGCGCTCGCGGCTCCCCCGCCGCCGGAGCAAACAACGTCATCGGAGGCGTTTGAGCGCTCCGTCCGGCCTGTCTTGGCGGAGAAGTGTCTCTCTTGCCACGGCGCAACCCAGCAGCTTGGGGGCGTGCGGCTGGATAAGACGCTCTCCAAAGACCAGGCACAAAAGCTGGTCTCGGCGATTGGCTACACGGGGGCAGTCAAGATGCCGCCTTCCGGTAAGCTCCCCGAGAGCGAGCGCCTTGCCCTGACAAGCTGGGCTCAGAGTGGGGCACTTGCCCCCCCCGCCCCCAAGCTTGGGGGAGCCCGTGTGGGAGCGTGGCCTTACTCGCCCGTGAAGCTTAGCCTTGCGCCGCCAGTTGCGGGAGCACGGACAGACATTGATGCGTTTCTGCTGGCACGGCTCCAGAGGCAAGGGCTGAGATTTGCACCCAAAGCCGATAAACGGACGCTGATCCGTCGCCTGAGCTTCGATCTCACGGGCCTGCCGCCCACGCCCGAGCGGGTCGAGGCGTTTGTCAAAGACTCCCGCCCCGATGCCTACGAAAAGCTAGCCGACGAGCTGCTGGCCTCTTCGGCGTATGGCGAGCGCTGGGGGCGACACTGGCTTGATGTGGCACGCTACGCCGACTCCGCCGATGCGCGCGGGCTGGGCAGCGAGGGCGATATTAGTGAGGCATGGCGCTACCGAGACTGGGTAATCGGGGCGCTCAATGCCGATATGCCTTACACCGAGTTCATTAAAAAGCAACTTGCAGGTGATGTACTTAGCGGCGATCCCGTCCCGACGGGCTTTCTGGCGATCGGCAACTGGGGCAACGGCGATGCGGACAAAGACAAGATCCTCACCGATATCGCCGACGACCAAGTGGACACGACTAGCAAGGCATTTCTAGGACTAACCGTGGGCTGCGCGCGCTGCCACGATCACAAGTTCGACCCGATCTCCACGCGCGACTACTACGCGATGGCGGGGGTATTCTTCTCCAGCCATATCCTGCCCAAGCTCACGCCCAAGGGGGCGGGCGAGGTAATGTTGCGCATCCCGTTGGAGACTCCAGCGCAGCGCACCGCACGCGAAAAACTCGCCGTGGTGGAGAAACAGCTCACCGAGGAGCGTGTAGCGGCGCGTAAGGCCATCGCGCTGGCGTGGGCACGCGAGGCAACGCAGGGGAAGCTTCCCACAAGCTCGGAGCGGCGCTGGCAGGAGTTTCTGGCGCTGGATGGCCCACCCACCCTACGATCGGCGATGCAGCGGGTCGGGAATATCGTGGGAATCGACGGCGTGAAAGGCGACAAGCCGGCGGTCAGTGCCACGGTCAATACCACGAGCCAGGCACAGCGGATTCTGACGTTCACGCTCCCGCCCCGCTCTGTGAATCTGCATCCTAGCCCCAGCGCAGGCGTGGCCGCGGTCTGGAAGGCGGAGCGGTCAGGAACCGTTGCGGTCGAGGCCACGCTTGCCGACGCCGACCCCGCGTGCGGCGATGGGTTTGCCTGGGAGCTACGGCAAGACGAAAAAGTGCTGGCGAGTGGGAAAGTGGCAAATGGCGGCACCGCGCCGCCGCTCAAGCGCGAAGTAACGGTTAAGGTGGGGGAGACACTCCTGCTCTGCGTCCTCCCCGGCGGCGAGTACTCCTGCGACACGACCACGATTGGCTGGAAAGTCGGTAGCGACGAGCTCACGAAAGACGCGCTCACCCATGCGGGCCAAGGCAGCTTTGGGCCGTGGCGCTTTGTCGATCTTGGCCCGGTTCAGCGCTCCGCCGAGGCAAGCGCGGTAGTCACGGCCTGGAAGTCGGGCGACCATGCCAAGGCGCTCGCCCTCGCCGCCGCGCTGCCACTGGAGCAGAGCCCATTTCTCCCCGACAGCGACAGCCAGCTTCCCACCGAAACGCAAACCCAGCTCGCCGCGCTGGAGCACGAACGCACTGCGCTCCAAGCCCAAATCCCCGCCGTTCCGCAGATTGCCAATGGGATCGCGGAGGGCGGTGTCCCCGGCACGCCCCACGACGGTGTCCACGATGTCAAAGTGCATAAACGTGGCCGCTACGACAACCTCGGTGAGCTCGTACCCCGTGGCGCACCGGTCGTGCTGGGTGGAGGACCGCTCAAGATCGCCTCGGGCAGTGGCCGTCGCGAGCTTGCCGGGTGGATCGCGAGTGAGAAAAACCCCATGACGGCTCGGGTGATCGCCAACCGGCTCTGGCAGGGGCACTTTGGACGTGGGATTGTCGCCACGTCCAGCAACTTCGGAGCTCTCGGGGAGAAAGCCACGCACCCAGAGCTACTGGACTATCTGGCTCGTGAGCTCGTGCAGAGCGGCTGGAGCCTCAAGGCTCTCCACAAGCGCATCGTCACCAGCGATGCCTACCAGCAGTCCTCCATTCCGTCGGCCCTTGCCCTCGCCAAAGACCCCGATAATCGCCTGCTCTCCCGCGCCCCACGCCGCCGCTTAGAAGCAGAGGCGCTCCGCGATGCCCTGCTCTCGGCGTCGGGGAAGCTGGATAGAGCACCCGGTGGCCTCGCGTTTCGGGATATCGCCACGCCGCGCCGGACGGTCTACGCCATGACGATCCGCTCGGACAGAACGGGCTTTGGGCCGCTCTTTGACAGCGCCGACCCAACCAACAGCGCGGAAAAACGCACGATCTCGACAGTCGCGCCGCAGGCCCTCTACTTGCTCAACAGCCCCTTCGCGCTGGAGCAGGCGCAGGCCCTCGCCGCCCGCCTCAAGGCCCATCCGGGAACCGATTCCGAGCGCATCCGCTACACCTACACTCTGCTCTATTCCCGCCCGCCGTCGCCCAAAGAGTTCGCTCTTGGCCAGAGTTTCCTGACCAAACTAGGCCCCGACGGCTGGGATGCCTACGCCCAAGCGCTCCTCTGCGCCAACGAGTTCTGCTATGTGGACTAAAAACATGACACGACGTGAGATTTTACAAAACTGGGGCACGGGCTTTGGAATGCTCGGCCTCGCGAGCCTGCTCGCCGACGATGCACAGGCTATCCCCCTAACCTCCGCCCGGCGGGGGGACAAAAAGGAATTTCCGCATATCCCCCCCGTTGGACGGGGGATGGGGGGGCCAAAAGCCAAGCGCGTGATCTTTTTGTTCATGTCTGGCGGGCCATCGCACGTGGACACGTTTGACCCCAAGCCGCGCCTGACTGCCGAGATGGGCAAGCCCCTGCCTTTTGCCAAGCCGTCGCTGGAGCGCACCAAGACGGGAAATCTCCTGGGCTCGCCATGGCAGTTCAAGAAGCACGGTCAGTGCGGCACCGAGGTCAGCGAGCTCTTTCCCAAAGTGGCGGAGTGCGTCGATGATATGTGCGTCATTCGCTCCATGGTCGCCGACAACATCAACCATAATGGCGCA
>JAPLCP010000099.1 GCA_026392155.1 Armatimonadota bacterium
AAATCTCCCACGAAGAAGGTTCGCACTCAGAGCAACCATCTTTTTGCCTCGCTGGTGGCGTATGTCAAGTTGGAGGTCTGTAAGTCTCGATGCCAAATCAATCATTTTGCCCTTCGTGCTCGCCTCTATCGAGAAGCCCTCAGTGCTGCTTTTTCGGGTTGGCAGGAGCTACGCCAATCGGGGCTAGCTCCAGCTATCACACTGTGACTGCGTAAGGTGAGATAAAATTAAAGATGCCGTTGACCACGCCGCTGGTGCTGGAACCAGCGATAAGATCGAAGGCAAGGCCACGGAGCTAGCGGGCAAGGCGCAGCAGAAGCTGGGGGCGAGCCTAGACAACCCCGAGCTTGAGGCACGAGGAATCGTAAAACAAGCCGATGGCAAGCTCCAGCAGGCCGTCAGTGATACCAAAGAAGAGGCCGAGACTCTCACGGAGCGCACCAAAGAGCTGCTTCACGATGTGGCCGAAGCGGTTCGTGAGAAAGCACACTACGCTGTGGATGCTATTCGTGGTAAAGCGCATGAAGCCGCTGAAGATGCCAGCGAGGTGATCACACCATGACGGATGAGTCTTCTGGGGCAGAGTCAGAGCCCGTCACCGTCTCGGTCAGTGCTGAAGAGCTCGCGATGGCCCCGCGCAAGCGCCTCATGCGGGAGCACCTTGATGGCATCCAGCACGGCATTGACGACAGCCCCGAGAACGATGCCGCAAAAGGCAGCGTCTTAGGCGCGGGCGGTGGAGCCGTCGTGGGGGGCATTGCCGGAGCCGCTCTTGGCCCCTTGGGAAGTCTCGTCGGTGCCTTAGTGGGAGCTGCTACCGGAGCGCTTGCCAGTGGCCTCGCCGTCGCCGCCGTGGACTCTGTGGACAACGATGACAACATTACGGGAATCGGCTCCGAAGTGTCTATTGACACCGATGAGGTTCCTACAGAAGAGATCAACACAATAATCCATGAGAAGCAAGCACCCTTCTAAATTAGAATTATTCTCTCTTTCCCCTTCTTTCTGAGGAAAATTAGGAGGGAGGTGTTTTTTTATGTATCCAGAAAAATACGAAGGAACCAAAGTAGTTTTACAGCATACTTAAAGTCACGATTGCTTTGAACTTGTAGAAATACAAATCCATTTGCAGACAAGAAAGAGATTTAAATGAACACAAGTACAATGATTGCGATAACAATAGCTTTAGGAATAGCGGGATCTACCGCCCAAGCTCAGACCACAATACTCGCTTCCGAGAAGCCTTTCCGCGTCTCTATCGGAACCTACAACCCCACAAGTGGTGCTACCCGTACCGCGATGGGCTCGACCTTGCCGATGCTTAGCCTCTCGTACGATGCAGGCAAGTCCACCGCAGAGAGACCCACAATCTTAGGGGTCTACTTTGACTATGCCCAGAACAACCGCAATGGCACCACAAACTCTGTCGCAGCGTTTGGTGTCTCTGCACGCTACCTAAGCCGAGCACCGGTGACACACGGTCGGTACTTCATCGGCGGAGGTATTGGCTCCTATAGCGTCAAGATGGGCAACTCAAATAGCAAGATCGGTGGGAAAATCTTCGGTGGCTATGAGCTCAACGATGGCTACTTCGGCGAGGTGACTTACCACATGATCAATAAAGTCCATGGCAATGACCCGAGCGCTCTGGCTTTCTCTATAGGCCGTCGCTTCTAAACCACTTAGAGACAAAAGACAAGACCGCGCCTTCTGAGGCTTTCAGAAGGCGCGGTTTTTAGGTTTTCAAATCATGAAAAACAACGAAGCGGATCTTCTTCGTGTCCGGCATACGGGGCCTCTCTTGAAGTCAGATAGCGCGCGGGTTCTGCTGCGGGCATTCAACCCCACGACGGAGCAGCGGAGCCTGCAGATCATCGCGCGGATCTGTGCACTGCCCGAGGAGGAAGTGCGGTCAGAGCTGGCGCGGATCCTTCGCGAGTTCTCGGACCGGCACCGTGGTCTTCAAGCCTACTGGCTCCGGCGCTTTGAGCAACTCAAGGCGCTTCTGCTCACCGATTCGCCCGTCAGCGAGGAGCGCAAGCTACTGATTGGGGCGTACTTTACCCAGGAATACGCCCTAGAAGGGGCCGCCCTCTTTAACCCGTCTCTGGTGTGGCATCCGGATCAGAGTGGCGTCTCGCCGGGAAGCCAGCGCTTTGTCTTGAGCCTCCGGGCAACGGGGGAGGGGCATATCTCGTCTATTGCCTTTCGTACCGGGATTGTGGATGCGACCAACCACATCACGGTGGAGGAGGCGACGCGCTTTGTTACCAGCCCGGCTAGCGTCTCCTATCCCCCCTATGAGCGCACTCTCTTTGAACGCAAGCTCCATGAGATGGACCATCGCGATGACTTGGTGGCCTCAGTGCTCTCGACGCTTAAAGAGCAGTTTACGCTCGACGAGCTCAAGACCAGTGTGAGCCTTGTCCAGAGGCAGAGCCGAGGGATATTGGGAAGTGCGCCCCAGCTCAATAGCATGCTCACGCTCGCTCGGGCCAACTATGTTGCCACGTTCTTGCCAGAGCAGCCACTCAGTGAGCGGGTCTTGTTTCCCACCTCACCCACGGAGATCAATGGCATCGAAGACGCACGTTTTGTGGCTTTCCGAGACGACGACGGTAAAACGACCTACTACGCAACCTACACCGCCTACGATGGCAAGGTCACCATGCCGCAGCTGCTCCAGACCAACGACTTTCTAAGTTTTGAGATGACCACGCTCAATGGCCCCGAGATTCACAATAAAGGCATGGCGCTCTTTCCACGCCGCATTAACGGCCGCTACGCCATGCTCTCGCGCCAGGACAACGAGAATATCTTTCTGATGTGCTCAGATCACCTGCACTTCTGGTACACCAAAGAAGTTCTCCTCAAGCCCACGTATCCCTGGGAGTATGTCCAGATGGGAAACTGTGGCTCCCCCATAGAGACCGATGCCGGATGGCTGGTTCTGACCCACGGTGTCGGACCGATGCGCCAGTACGCAATCGGCGCGATCTTGCTCGACAAAGACGATCCTTCCCATGTGATAGGGCGGCTCCACGAGCCGCTGCTCACACCGCTTCCGCAAGAGCGCGAGGGCTATGTTCCAAACGTGGTCTACAGCTGTGGTGCTCAGCTCCACCACGACGAGCTAATCTTGCCCTACGCCATGTCCGACTCTACCAGCAGCTTCGCCGTTATCCCTCTCACAGATATTTTAGGCGCGATGAAATTAACGTGAAACCTTAGTGGATTTGATTACATACGAGAGCTATGCAACAAACGAAAAACGATATCCCGCTTAAGGCACGGATTCAAGTCGTTTCCTACCTGAATACCCGGCTTGCGGATTGTCTAGATCTAGGAACACAGGCCAAACAAGCACACTGGAATGTCAAAGGCCCTTCGTTTCATGCACTCCACCTTCTTTTTGATGAGGTCGCGGAAGATATCGAAGCCTACTCTGATCTGATCGCGGAAAGACTCGTACAGCTTGGTGGCACCGCACGTGGCACCGCACGTGAGGTTGCCGCCAGCTCAAGCCTCGCGGAGTACCCGCATGAGATCACCAAAGGCGACGAGCATCTAAACGCTCTTGCCGATGCACTGGCAGCCTTTGGAGCTCTCGTCCGCGAAGGTATCACCGACTGCAGTGCTTTTGAAGATGCCGATTCTGCCGATATCTTCACCGAGATCTCTCGTGGCATTGATAAGTGGCTCTGGATGGTCGAGGCACATTTGCAGCCTTCGGAGCCGCAGATACAGCAGGAAATAAACAATGCTAGTTGAAGTGAAAAAACTACATGGCCTGACGATTCATGCACTCGATGGTGAAGTGGGGAAGGTGGATAAGTTTCTCTTTGAGGATGAGTTCTGGATCATTCGCTATCTAATCGTCAATACCGGCAACTGGCTCTTGGATCACAAAGTCCTGATCTCGCCGCTGGCACTGGGGAGCATTGATTGGGAGCTGCAACGGAGAAGATGGGCAAGAACGCAGGCGATGCTCTGACGCTGACCCCCAAGATTAAAAAAGCCATCACCGACTGAAAGTGAAGCCCTAACCTCACTTTTTGAAGGCTATGTTCTGGGGTATAGGGCGCTGATCCCATACCACGGACGCACCTCGATTCAGTACGTTCTCGATGCACTCCAGGGTGTCCCGCCGTGCGCCGTATCTGTATCGAAGGGCCAAGCCAGCTTCTGAAGCAGGAGCTGGCAGGCCGACTCTCAAAAGTCTTGTTTCACCAAGCCATTTAACCGCTACCGGATGACATCTTAACCGTCACCGCGTCGCCGCATGAGCTCGCCAGCAGTATCAAATTATGGACTTGTTGTATCATTTCTTTGCAGATTTTTGGAGTCGTTGGAGGGCAATGAGTGCCTCGACAGGCGAGAGCGTGTTGATGTCTAGCCCGCGTAGCTCTTCCACTACAGGGTGCTCCTCGGCCTCGAAAAGTGTCATTTGGAGCTTTTGTGATTTCGGTGCGACACTGACGCCGCCGAGGGTGTCGCGGCGCTTGGAGCCATCTTTTTCGAGGTCACTGAGAATCTCTTTGGAGCGCTCGATCACGGTCGGGGGCAGGCCGGCCATGCGGCCTACTTGGATGCCGTAGCTCTTGTCCGTGCCACCGGGGAGCACCTTGCGGAGCCAGATGATCCTATCGTTGGTCTCTTTGACGGCGATTCGGTAGTTCTTCACATTCGGGAGCTGCTTTTCGAGCTCATTGAGCAGGTGGTAGTGGGTCGCAAAGAGGGTCTTACAGCCGCGTGCGGCCAGAAACTCCGCGACCGCCCACGCAATCGAGACACCGTCAAAGGTGCTCGTGCCGCGCCCGATCTCATCGAGGATCACGAGGCTGCGCTCGGTGGCGTTGTTGAGAATCTCTGCGGTCTCGGTCATCTCCACCATAAACGTAGACTGCCCAGCGGCGAGGTCATCGTGCGCCCCGACACGGGTGAAGATGCGGTCCACAAGCCCAACCTGCACGGAGTCGGCGGGGACAAAGCTTCCCACTTGGGCGAGCAAGACAATCAGCGCGACTTGGCGTAGCACCGTGGACTTACCTGCGGAGTTGGGGCCGGTGATGATATGGACCTGCTGCTGGTCGGTGTCCAGATAGGTATCGTTGGGGATGAAGTTCGCCGCCGAGCCCATCAGTCGCTCCACGACCGGGTGCCGCCCGCCCTTGATATCGAGAATATCGGTGGTGTCTACAGTAGGCCGCACGAAACGGTTGTTTTGCGCCACTTCTGCCAGCGATGCCACCACATCCAGTTTCGCCACTGCTTGCGCGACCGCGAGCACGGCGCCGGTGAACTCCTGCGCCACGTAGTCCCGCACCGAGACAAATAGATCGTACTCCAGGGAGTTAATCCGCTCCTCGGCGCCAAGCACCTTGGACTCCATCTCCTTAAGCTCCGGCGTGATGTAGCGCTCGCCCGTAGACATTGTCTGCTTTCGGATGTAGTCTTTTGGGACATAGGCCAGGTTCGCCTTTGTCACTTCGATAAAGTAGCCAAAGACCGAGTTAAAGCCCACCTTGAGGCTCTTGATGCCCGTCTTCTCGCGCTCGTCAGCCTCTAAAGTCGCGATCCAGCTCTTGCCTCCTCGGACAATCTGGCGCAATTCATCAAGGTTCTCGTCGTAGCCGTCCTTGATGAGATTGCCCTCACGCACGGTCAGCGGTGGCTCATCGGCGATGGCGCTGGTGAGGAGCTCTGTGAGCGTGGGTAGGCCATCCAGTGCCCCAGCCAGCGCCTGAATCGCTGGGTGCTCGATCTGCAAGGCCTGCGCCGCGACCTCGGGGATGCGCTCCAGAGATTGTCGCAGCGCCACCAAGTCACGGGCATTGGCCGCGCCGGTCGAGAGCCGCGCCATCAGCCGCTCCAGGTCCGCGACTGCCCGGAGCGTATCGCGGACATCGCCGCGGGTCAAGGCATCATCATAAAAAGCCTCGACCGCATCTAATCTTGCGTTGATCTTCTCTACCGAGAGCAGGGGGGCATCAAGCCACTTCTTGAGCATGCGTCCGCCCATCGATGTCCGCGTCTCATCAAGTACCGCCAGCAGCGACTTATTCCGAGCGCTATCATAGAGGCCCGCCGTTAGCTCTAAATTCCGTCGCGCCGATGCATCTAAGTACATCGCATCCTCGGTGGAGTAGGTCGCCAGGGTCCGAATGTGGCCTACCGCGCCCATGTAGGTGGCCTTCAAGTACTCCAAGAGTGCGGCGGCGGCGCTGAGCCCCGCAGAGTAATCATCGCAGCCGAAGCCCTTGAGGGTCTGCACCCCAAAGTGCTCCAGAAGCGCCTCGCGCGGCAAGCGTGGGAGCTTCTGTTTCCCTAGCCGTGTCAGGGTCGCCGGGCACGCCGCCGCAATCGCCTCCGCGAGCTCGTCCATCCCCTCAGGCACCAGGCACTCGGCGGGCTGGAGGCGCAGGATCTCCTCGACCACCTTGGCGATTCCCTCGTCCTCCCCGACCTCCGTGATGAGAAACTCGCCGGTCGAGACATCCACCACCCCGATTCCATTGACCGGCTTGGAGAGAATCGCCGCCACGAGATAGTTGTTGCTCTTGGCATCGAGTAGCGCATCCTCGACCAGCGTCCCCGGTGTCACGACTCTCGTAACGGCGCGCTTCACCAAGCCTTTCGCGAGCTTCGGATCCTCAATCTGATCGCAGATGGCGACCTTGAAGCCCTTCTGCACCAGCCGCGCCATGTAGCGCTCCAGCGCATGGTGGGGGACGCCGGCCATCGGGTATTTTCCCTCGTAGCCCTGCACTTCGCGCCCCGTGAGCGTGATCTCCAGCTCCCGTGCGATCAGCTCAGCATCGTCGCCATACGCCTCGAAGAAGTCTCCCACCCGCATAAAGAGCACACAGTCGGGGCGCTCCTGCTTCATGGTCACATAGAGGCGGAGCATCGGGGTCAGTTTTTCAAGGGGGATTTCAGGCGTCGGCATATCACTTCTATTCTACGCCATGCCCTGCGATTGCGGAAAGCACTTGGCCAACTAGGGCGCAAGCAGCAATCCGGCAGCCTGGCTCAGTCGGCATAGCCTTGGCTCTCACGCTCCCGGTCTAAAAAACGGCCAGGCCATCGCCAGCACCCAGCGCTTCAAGTTTGATTTCGAGGTTCAATAAGCCCGGCGAAAAAATGCGACTGAGACACTTGCAACCCAAACGGTTGGGGTGATAGAATCTTTACAGAGCCTTACCGGTAAGGCTTTTTGACATAAGGGAACGGTGACGTGCCAACAATACGTGATGTCGCCCGAGCGTGTGGCCTCTCTGCAATGACGGTTTCCTCGGTTCTTAATGGTAAGACGGGGGAAGCGAGTGAGGAAACCCGCGCAAAGGTATTAAAAACCGTGGACGAGCTGGGCTACCATCCCAATGGGGTGGCGCGTGGTTTGGCGCGTCGCCGCATGGACACTCTAGGCATTGTCGCCTCGTTCTCGGATCGGCCTTCACTCTTTGGAGATCGCTACTTTGGCCCCATTTTTGATGGCCTGTTGCTCGGAGCACAGAAGTACCACCAGCGCGCCTTGATTATCACCGAAGACACCTGGGACGAGCTGCCGCGTCATCTCTCACGCTATCTGGATGGCCACTGTGATGGGCTGATCTTTGTCACCCCGACGTTCTGCAACGAGGTGATTGCGCCGCTTATCGCCACCAAGCTGCCGATTGTTTTCCTGGGAGAGAACCGTCCTGAGCTCCCCATCTCCGTCGTGGACATGGATAATGTGCATGCGGGTGAGCTCGCAACGACAAAGCTTATAGAAGCGGGCCATCAGCGTATCGCGTATCTGGGGGGAGACTCGGAGCTACGCAGCAGCCACGAACGACGCCAAGGTTACTGCAATGCACTAAGCCGTAAGAATCTGAGCATGGCGACAAGCTTTATCGTCTGTGGGCACTATAGTGAGGCATCGGGGTATCGAGAAGCGAGCTTATTACTTAATCTTCCCAAAAATCAGCGTCCCACCGCCTTTTTCTGCGGAGATGATGCGATTGCTATCGGTGCCATCCATGCCATTCACGAAAGAGGAGCCTTGGTTCCTCAAGATTTCTCGGTGGTAGGCATCAACGATGACCAGATTGCGGCACTCTCTCATCCCCCTCTCACGACGATCCGTCAGCCACTCTGGGCAGAGGGAGAGCATGCCATTCGAATACTTTTGGAACAAATACAGAGTGAAAAACACTCTCCCCAGCAAGTCCTTCTTCCAGGAGAGTGGGTAGAGCGTGGCACCGTCGGCCCTCCTCCTGCTCAGAAGGGAGGTACAAAGCTGTAATCAGTATTAAAAATATATATCTTTTAGCGATATAAGTCGCTTATTTTTCGTTTTTTCAATCAGTTCTAGTCTGTAAGCCAATTCCACTGATGTATCCCAAGGCTTCCTCTTATAAAGGAATAAGAAATGTCCCTAAATACTCGCAAGCAGGGTTTTACCCTCATTGAACTTCTTGTTGTTATCGCGATCATCGCGATTCTGGCCGCGATTTTGTTTCCCGTCTTTGCCCAGGCACGTGAGCGTGCCCGCGCGATTGCCTGTATCTCCAATGGCAAGCAGCTGGGAACCGCACTGATGATGTATGTCCAGGACTACGACGAGACCTACCCCGTCATGTTCCCCCGCGCTGTGCCTATCGCACCGGGTACCTGTGATCGCGTGCCTTATGACGTTCAGCTCATGCCCTATATCAAGAACGATGGCCTCTTCGCATGCCCAGGTGATGCCCATGCGATTGCCGGGTGGGTGACAAACTCCTTCGGTGACTTCTACGATGGCAGGTACGCTCGTCCTGGTAATATCAAGCGCCGTACCTACGGCCTGGTTGGGGCACTCAACACGGCGGTTGCACGCCCCGACCCCAACACGGGTACTTCGACGAACCCCTGGATGGGAGTAAGAGATGCCGCAGGACAGGACATGTCCACTCCTTATGGCATGGCGTCTCTGGATGCTCCTGCGGACACCATTGTCTTTGTGGAGGCCAGCACGGAGGCAGAGACTTGGGTAGTGGGCACTCCCTGGGGCTCTGGCTTCACCAACTGTGATGCCTGGAAGCTCGCGGGTCGCATCATGGGCAACGCACAGGATAATGCCGTTGGAGCAGCCATCGGCTGTACGGGCAACTGGGCAACCAAGCCCTACAAGGGACACTTTGACAAGAGCACCGTGATCTTTGGCGACGGACATGTCAAGGCGCACGGCTTCCGTGATATGGCAGCCAATGACTTCCGCCTCTTCAAGCGTGCCAAGCCATAAGGAAAGCTGCCATGAAACGAAGTGTTTCTCTAGGACTTCTGCTCCTTGCCCTGGGCGCGACCGGCTGCCGGAAGGAAGAAGCGCCCCCGCCACCCCCCACCAATCCGCAAGCGGCTCCCAGTGGTCCGGGGGGCTATTCCTCAGGAATGCCCCAGGCCATGAAGGATAAGATGCGCGGTAATGGAGCACCGATCAAGTAGATCGGCTCACAACTGACGATTGATTTTTAACGACTCCAGAGGTATAAGGAACCCCGAATACCTCTGTTTTTTTTGGGAAGAACAAGCTAAGTTATGTCCCCTGCCATCCGCCGCCGCGCCCTCGTGTTCGCCTTGCTCCTGACCGCAGGGGCCGCGGGAGGCTATTGGGGAAAAAATGCCTGGCGTCAGGCGCAGCTCCGGGAGCTCTCCCTTCCTGAGCTGGAGCGAGAGGCGACCCGGCATCCCGAGGAGGAATCGCTTCAGATCGCCCTTGCCCACCGATGGATTCAAGCACGCGAGTTCGCTTCCGCTGCCACGGCTCTTCGGCACATCGCCGAGCAGGGTAATACGGAGTCTAAGCTCTGGCTTACCTGGGCAGGTGCGGCAGCCGCCAGTGGGGACCCCGCAATGGCGGCAGGGATCCTCAAGCTTGGAGCCAAGAACCCAAAGCTCGCGGAGAGCCTCAATGCAGCGGCGGGCCGTCTTGAGGCGCAGCCTCCCGAGAGTGATCCTCTGGAAATCGCGAAGGTAATCTCGCCGGAAGGTCCCGGCGTGCTAGAGAGCTATCTCACCCCCAGCTTCCTCAGCGGCTTTTTAGAGAGTCAGGGTCGCCGTGATCCCAGCCATGCGGGGCTGACCACACTGGAGAAGCTTGCTCGGGAGAAGCCTCAGGATGCCACCGTTCAGATCGCCTGGGCAAGAGCACTGAGTGCCAACCACCGCTATCCCGATGCCGAGCCCGTTCTGATAGCCCTGCTCAAGAAAGACCCGAAGAACTTCGAGGCGGCGATGGCACTAGCCGATGTACGCTATGCCGCGGGCAGCATCGCAAGGGCAGGAACCATCTACCGTGCCTGCGTCAAAGAGCGCCCCGACAACTTCCTTGCGGTGCTCGGTGTCGCCCGCTGCGCCACCGAAAAGCATCTGGTCTATCTGGGCGCCGAGATGGCACAGAAAGCCGTCACGCTTAACCCAAAGTCGGTGGATGCCTGGATCGTGCTGGGCAAGGCGCACTTCAATCAAAAGCTGCACTGGGATAGAGTGATTGAAGCCTTTGAGCGGGCCCGGCAGCTCGATCCCACGCGCCTCGACTACTACGGTGAGCTCTACGATGCACTTCGACTCTCCGGGCGCTTCCCTGAGGCGGAGGCCGTTCTGAACCGCCGCCTAGCTGCCGAGCCCAATGATGCCCGGGCGCACTACTTGCTTGCCAACTCCCAGCTCGATAGCCGAAGCGATCAGAACCGAAAAGCTGATGCGGAAAAGCACTTGCGCCGCTCTCTGGAGCTCTACCCCCGCTCCGCCACCGCCCAGCTCCGTCTGGGACAGCTCCTACTGGATCAAGGCAAGGCCGAGGAGGCCCTGCCCTATCTTGTCGAAGCGAGCGCACTGGATCCCTACTCTGACCGTGCTTTTACTTATGCCGCACGTGCCCTCAGGCGGCTTAAGCGCGACGATGAGGCGCTGAAGGCGGAAAAGATCGCACGCAACCTCGGGGCCTACCGCATGGTACTTTCCCCCCTGGAAGAGGCCCGTCAGCGTGAGCCCTCCAACCCAGAGATTCGCCGCAAGCTTGCCATGCTCTACCGGGAGGGTGGCGAGGATGACAAGGCAAAATTTGAGGAGGAAACCATTGAGATGATCCAGAAGTACCCCGAAAAGGCCGAGCAAGGCCTGGTAAATCTCATGAACGAGCGTACCCTCGCCGCCTCCACCGAGTGGCAGAAACCCAGAGCCAAGAAAACGCCATGAGAACACTCTCTTGCAGAACGCGACGCGCTGAAGTGCGGGGTATCGCGCTCCTACTGCTCACGCTTGTGGGCTGCGGACGGACGAAGGCGCCCACTACCTCACTCACTGGAGCGGCAGAGACAAAGCCTGGTGAGGCAGCTTCTACGATTCGCTTTCGGAGCATGGCTGAGGAAGCGGGTTTGCAGTACTCCTGGAGCGCTCCAGGCAAGCGTCCGTTGACGATATTGCAGACGATTGGCAACGGCTGTGCGTTTCTAGACTACGACGGCGACGGGAATTTAGATATTCTTTTGGTGGGGCCAAAGCCTGGTCTGTTTCGCGGGGACGGTGCGGGTAAGTTCACCGACATGAGTGCTTCTGTTCTGGGGAACCTATCAGGCTATTTTCTGGGTTGCGCGGTGGGTGACTTTGATAACGATGGCTTTGTGGACGTGTATCTCTCCGGGTACCGTGAGGGGCGCTTGCTGCACAACGAGGGCGGCAAGAAGTTTACCGATGTGACCAAGCAAGCCGGACTCCCTCCCCAAGCCTGGGGAACATCGGCAACTTGGACGGATCTGGATGATGATGGGTTTCTGGATCTCTATATCGCCAACTACGTGGATTTCAGCCCTCAGTCTAAGCCACAGCTCTGCTACTTTCCCACCAACGATAAGTCCAAGAAGATCCTGAGCTCGTGCGGCCCCAAGTACTACCAGCCCATTAAAGGCAAGCTCTACCAGAACAAGCGCGGCAAGTTTATGGATGTGACTCAGGCATGGGGTGCACACAAACACGCGGGCAAGGGCTTGGGAGTGGCTGCCGTCGACTTTGATGGCTCCGGGCACGAGAGTATCGCAGTCGCCAACGATGAGACCGATGGGAACTTATTTCTGGGAGAGGGGGGCGGCAAGCTACGCGATATTGGAGTCGAGGCCAATGTTGCACGGGATCGCGATGGGAGCATTCACGCGGGAATGGGGATTGACTGGGGCGACTACAACAACGATGGCAAGCTCGACCTGGTGGTCACGACGTTTCGGAGCGAGGCCAAGAGTCTCTACCGCAACGACGGTGAGCGCTTCTTCTCCGATGTCTCGTTTGAGAGTGGCCTTGGCCGCATCGCCATGCCGTATGTCTCGTTTGGTTGTAAGTTTCTGGATGCGGACAACGATGGCTGGCTCGATGTGCTGATCGCGAGTGGCCATGTCCAGGACAACATTGAGGAGCTTGAGGACACCACCTACCGTCAACCGCTGGTGCTACTGCGCAACAATAAGGGCCTCTTCGATGATGTCTCCCCGTCATCAGGAGTCGAAGCCGTCGGCAAGCTCGTGGGGCGCGGTCTTGCGGTGGGCGACTTTGACAACGACGGTCGCCTCGACGCGCTGATCGTCGACAGCGAGGGCAAGGTTGTTCTCCTGCACAACGAGACGCCTCAAGCGGGCCACTGGCTGCTGCTCAAACTCACCGGCAAGCTCACGCACGGCGCACTGATCAATGTCACGCTCCCCGAGGGCAAAAAGCTCCTGCGCCACTGCCAGACCGACGGCTCCTATATGTCGGCCTCGGACTCCCGTGTGCATCTTGGACTGGGGAGTGCGACCAAGGCGACGGTCACTGTCAAGTGGCCCAGCGGCAAGACCACCGAGCACAAAGACCTCGCCGCCGATCGGATCCACACTCTCAAAGAATAGCATGACCTATCCCCATTTTTTCGGACAGCTAGCTAAGCAGAAGGGTTGACGAGACCGGCATAACGTTTCTATTCTACGCCAAACCCCCAATTGTGGAAAGGAAAAAACGCCCCGACAACCACCGGGGCGTTTTCTCGTTGAGACGATGTTTACTTCGGGAAGACGAAACTGTTTCCAGGGCCGCCATCGTTGGTTTGGGGGTTCTCGGGGAGGTTTTCGTGGGTGCGGTTCCACTCCGACATCTCGCGGACGGAGATCTTGCCATCGCCGTTGGTGTCGGCGTTGATCCCGCCACCGGTAGGGGTGAGGCGGTCTAGGGCCGTCGTGATGTGATAGTTGAACTCCCCATGGCTGTACTGCCGTCCACCGACAGTCTCAAACTCGGTGTCGGCGGGGCGGGCATTTTCGTCGAATCGGCAGGCCGTGGCAATAAAGGTCTTGCTATTTTGCAGGTTGTCGATAAATCCACCGCTTCGGCACTGCTGCATGAAGATTGCGCGGGAGGCGTAGGGGATGGCGTTGAGCTTGTTGGCAAAGTCCGTATCGGTAATACTGCCTCCTCGCAGGCTCAGGGTGGCGTTCATGCCGCCACCACCGTGGTCAAAGGTCCAGACAAAGAGCGTGTCGTTGCCATCGAGCTTGGGGAGGCTATTGGCGGCATCGCCATTCTTCAGGCCATCAAAGACTTTATTGACCCAGGTGGGGCTTGCGGGAAAGTCCGTGACCGTGCTAGGGTGGCGGTACTTGGGATTGGCCGAGGCGTAGTCTGCACCGTCGCCGTAGAGCACGAAGATGTTCTCGGGCTTGTAGCCATTTTTAAGCAAGGTCTTGTACATCCAGACCGTGTCGTTCCAGAAGCACTCGCCTGCAAAGTTCTCCGCCAGATCGCCGCAGATCAGTACGGCATAGTGCTTGACCAGAAGCTTGCTCCAGTCGATCTTGGGAATCCGAACATCCACTCGGCGTATCACATCCACATTGAGTCGTGTGGTGTTGAGATTGGTGAGCGCTTTGTCGATCTGGTACTTGCTGATGCGGCTCACGCTGTCGGTGAGGACATTGATCTCCCCATCGCGGAGGGCGAGGCCTCTTGCACCTGCCTGAGGTAGCTCGATCTTATCGTGGGTTTTCTCAACGGTATCGGTGTAGCGGGCGACCTGCGAGCCATTGCCCGTGAGCACATAGAGCCCGCTCTGGAAAAACGCCATGGCGCTCATCTCCGCGCCCGGAGCCCAGCCACGGCTAACAATGCGCTTGGTGGCGAGGTCAATTTTGAAGATGGCGCTGGAGAAGCCCGCCTCCATCGCCACAAAGACCTCTTTGCCATTGGAGGCCACTGCGGTCAGCTCGCCCGACTTGAGAAGCGCACTCTCGGGCTCCTGGCTCGCATTGGGATCGGTGACAGCATCCAAGCGCAAGAGCTCCGTAGTCTGGCCACTGGCGACATTCAGCCCAATCAGAATCTTGCGGGCGCCATCACCCAGAAGAAGCTGATCGGCGGTGTGCTTGGAAATCGAGAGCTTGTCAATGCTCACACTGTAGCGGCGAAGCACCTCGCCCTTGTCTCCGAGTGCGGCCACGGTGCGCGGTGCGGCGGCAAAGAGCTTGCCATCGAGATCCGTCAGCGTATTAAACTTGTCTTGCTGCGCTAGGCGTAGCTCGCCCAGCTTCCCCGCCTGTACAAACTTCGAGAGGTTGATCGGGCGAAGCTGAGGGGAGAGCTGTGTGTCGAGGCGGTTGATCTGTGAGAGGCTGGCACCGGCCCAGAGGGTCAGAACACTCACCAGCGAGAGTCCGAGAAGAGTTTTTCGTTTCATAGTTACAATGCTACCCCGTTTACCTAAGTTGTTAAACCTTATGAGCCGCCACTCTGGTCGAGGGAATGTCTGGCGTGGTTGCAGGTGGGCTCCTCCGTGCCACTGCCGAGGGAGTAGGCTCCTCCGCTGGGACACTGAGGAGTGGTCTTGAGGTACTTATCTGCGCCGACAAGCTCGTTTAGGGTGGGGGTGTGGGTAGCAGGGAGATGGTTTTCCATAAAGAACTCCTCCTTGGCATTCCGAACCCGTCGCAGTGTCTCGACACAGCTCTTTTGCTGCGCTGTCTCTCGGGCATGAATCATGTTGGGGATTGCAATCATGGCAAGCCCGGCAATTGTGACCGTCACGGTCATGATCTCCATAGCGGAGTGCCCACGTCGTTGTTTTTGCACGTTGTTCATGCTGAAGACATTAAGCAAAGACTATGCCGAGTTGCTATATTTCAGAAGTGTGAGGTTCTTCACTGGGATGGGCGAGGCGATGGGCATCCAGCATTCCTAGTGACTTAATCTCACGCTCTACCCGATAGCGTAGGTGGGAGCGAACCAGGCGGTTGATCTCGGTGAGTGCCTCTTCGGGAAGCTCCAGGGCGGCGAGAGCTTTGGCGTTCGTCAGGCTGGTGAGACGCTCAAGGAGCAGAATCGTGGTCGCGTTGCAGGGCATGGCCTCGACTCCCAGAAACTCGGTGCAGGGGATGCAGAGTGCACCGCCGCGTGAGGGCGAGTAGCCGACGGGGGGGTAGTCGGTGTCGAAGGGGTTGTCGCAGCGGATGCAGGTGCTGAGCTGAGGCTCGTAGCCGATCTGGGCGAGCAGCTGAAGCTCGAAGGCATGGAGCGCGGTGTCGGGCTGGACGGCGTGCTGGAGGATATAGAGCGTGGAGAGCAGTAGGTCAAAAGACTCCGGGTGTGGGTCGCGCTCCTCCATCACTTTCTCCAGAAGCTCGCAGGCGTAGGTGGCCCTGAGGAAACGCCCGTAGTCGGACTTGAGCTTGGGAAACGCCTCGCGCACCTCGGCCTCGGAGAGCACATCGAGCGAGCTGCCCTCAGCAAGTGAGGCACGCAGCAAGAGGAGCGGCTCGCTCGCCCCGGAGAGCTTGGAGGTCGGCTTGCGTGCACCTTTCGCCACGGCTCGGAGCTTGCCCAAGTCCCGCGAGAAGAGCGTGACGATTTTATCTTTCTCTCCCAGCGGGATGCGACGGAGCACTAGGGCGACAGTTTTATAGAGCGGCACGCACTATTGTACCGGGCACTACCCGACTCGCTGGCGGAGTGCCTCTAGCTCAGCGCTTAGCGCCGGAGGAAGTTTCTCGCCGAAGGTCTCGAAGTGCTTGGCGATGGCGTCGCACTCCTGCGCCCAGCGGTCGTGGTTGACTTCGAGCAGGCGCTCCATGACGCCCTCGGCGAGGGAGAGGCCCTCTAGGTTCATGCCATCAGGAGTAGGAACTGTGCCTATGGGAGTCTCGATGGCTTCCCCGACTCCCAGAATCCGCTCGCGGGCCCAGAGCAGGGGGCGTAGGTTCTCGCCGTAGCCGGGCCAGAGGAAGTTGCCCTCGTCGTCTTTCTGGAACCAGTTCACATGGAAGACCTTGGGCGGGTTGGGGATGCGCTTGCCCATTTCGAGCCAGTGCGCAAAATAGTCGCCCATGTGGTAGCCACAGAAGGGGAGCATCGCCATCGGATCACGGCGCAGGACACCTTGCGCGCCGCCTGCTGCTGCTGTGGTCTGGGAGGCCATGGTCGCACCCAGAAAGACACCGTGCTCCCAGGAGTTGGCTTCGAGAACCAGCGGCATCGTGTCGTTGCGGCGGCCTCCGAAGAGAATCCCAGAGATCGGGACGCCCTGTGGGTCTTCCCAGTGCGGGGAGATCGTCGGGCACTGCTTGGCCGGGGCCGTGAAGCGCGAGTTGGGCTGAGAGAACCGCCCCCCTGCTGTGTCGTCGCCCGGGCGGCGCTCGCCCTTCCAGTCCGTGAGGAACTCGGGGGCGGGGCCGATGCCTTCCCACCAGGGATCGCCGTCGTCGGTGCGGGCGACGTTGGTAAAGAGGGTGTTGGAGCGAATCGTCTCCATCGCCGATGGGTTGGTCTTCTCGCTGGTGCCCGGTGCGACTCCAAAGAAGCCCGCCTCGGGGTTTACCGCCCAGAGCCGCCCGTCCTCGCCGATCCGTAGCCACGCGATATCATCGCCGATCGTGCGAACTTTCCAATCGGGGAAGATAGACTCCAGCATCGCCAGATTCGTCTTGCCACACGCCGACGGAAACGCGCCGGTGAAGTAGAGCTTCTCGCCTTGCGGGTCTTCTAACTCCAGGATCAGCATGTGCTCCGCCAGCCAGCCTTCGTCGCGGGCGAGGGCCGAGGCAATGCGCAGTGCAAAGCACTTCTTGCCCAGTAGTGCATTGCCGCCGTAGCCGGAGTTGACCGAGAGGATCAGTCGTTCTTTCTCGTCGGGGAAGTGGCAGATATAGCGCTTCTCCGGATCCAGCTCGGCAGTGGAGTGCAGGCCGGGCACAAACGCGCCCTCAGTGCCCAGGGTCTCCAGAGCGATCTTGCCCATTCGGGTCATGATCCGCATCGAGAGCGCGACATAGGCACTGTCAGTGATCTCCACGCCCACTTTGGAGAACGGGGAGCCCGCAGGTCCCATGATGTAGGGCACGACATACATCGTCCGCCCCTTCATCGAGCCCTCGAAAATACTATACAGAAGCTTCTTGGCCTCGTCGGGAGCCATCCAGTGGTTCGTCGGCCCCGCGTCGTCTGGGGACTGGGAGCAGATAAACGTGCGATCTTCCACGCGTGCGACATCGTTGGGATTCGAGCGGTGCAGATAGCAGTTGGGCCACTCATCGTGGTTGAGGGGAATGAGACCTTTGGCCGCCACCAAGGTGGAGATCAGCCACTGGGCTTCGTCTTCGGAGCCCGTGCACCAGTGAACTCGCTCGGGTTGACAGAGGCGTGTGCTTTCCTCGACCCAGGCAAGGAGCCCGGCGTGTGACGTAAGAGTTTTATCCATGACCCCATCTTAGCACATGCAGACAGTCCTAATCAATCGGACAATTGGCGTATTTTCGCGGCGCAGGTGTGTTTGCAGACTCCCGCGCTCTGAAAACGTGGGCACTGGCACCGATATTGCCCACTTTCGCCCCGTGTTACCAGATACGCATTTCCGCTCTTGGGGTTGTAGCAGGCAACGACCTCAGGGCCGAAAACCGTCGCCGACCAGACAAACGCCGGGCCTTCCGTCCGCGCCTTTTGGGTCTCGTTTTTCAGGAGTGCCTGCTCCATCGCTGCCTGCGCACGGGCGCTACTGGGGAGCCAGCACACTGCTTTTCGTTTACTACGCGGCACGGCCTGCACCCAGGCCTCTAAGATCGTCGGCAGGTGGTTCATCGCGCTCGCCATCTTCTCGGCGGCCTCCGGCTCCAAAAGCTCCGGGCGGCGACGGGCCAGTAGCCCATCTTGAAATACAGTAATCGTAGGCATGGTGTGATCTCTCTTTCTCTCCAAAACTCTCTGCCTACAGACTCCACCCACAATCTCCGTTGCGGAAACGGGTACAATGGTGGCGTATGAAGGAAGTGGATGTTGAAAAGGGGCTCTTGAGCTGTGTTCACTGTGGGTTCTGTCTGGACGCGTGCCCGACGTATCGAGCAACGGGCGACGAGGCAGATAGCCCCCGTGGGCGACTGGTGCTGATGCGCAATGTGCTGGAGGGCAAGCTTCCCATGGTGGGCGAAGAGGCGAGCCAGCCAGGAGGTGTGGGCTACCATCTGGACCGCTGTCTGGGCTGCCGCGCCTGTGAGACGGCGTGCCCCTCGGGCGTCCCGTACGGCCATCTTCTAGAGCACTTTCGCGATGTTCAGGAGCACCAAGTCGCGCGCACCACGGGCGAGCGTGTGCTACGCGAAGGCCTCCTGATGCTCCTCACCGATCCCAAAAAGATGAAGCTGGCGCTCAAAGCGGGGCGGCTCACGGGGGGCAAGATCCCGGCGTTTGCCGCGAAGTTTGTTGGGCTACCGACCAATACTGAGCTTCCTCTGCCTGCCGACTTAGAAAAAGCCTCCGCGCCGCTACCAGAGCTAATTCGTGCAAGAGGCGAGAAGCGTGGGAAAGTGGCGCTGCTGACGGGGTGCGTGATGAGCGTGCTCTACAGCCCTGTGCATAAAGCGACCACGCAGCTTCTCGCTGCCAATGGCCTGGATGTCCATGTGCCTAAAAATCAGACCTGCTGCGGAGCGCTGCATGGCCACCAAGGGAAACTTGAGGGGGCCAAAGAGCTGGCCAAGAGCCTCATCGCCCAGTTTGAGAACACCAGCTACGATGCCCTGATCCTGAACTCCGCAGGCTGTGGCTCATTTCTCAAAGACTACGGCCACCTGCTCAAGGACGACTTGGAGTGGGCAGGCCGTGCGGCGGCATTTTCGGCACGTATCAAAGATGTCACCGAGTACCTGATGGAGATCGGTCCGCGCCCGATGACGCGCTGGATTCCGATGAAGATCACCTACCACGATGCCTGTCACCTGCGCCATGGCCAGAAAATCGCCGATGCGCCGCGCCAGCTTCTTAAGCAGATTCCCGGTGTGGAGTACATCGAGTGTGTGGATGCTGACCAGTGCTGTGGGAGTGCGGGGGTCTACAACTACCTTCAACCCGCGATGGCAGGGGAGCTACAACAAAAGAAAGTGACCAACCTGCTGGCAACCGGTGCGGAGCTGATTCTCACGGGCAATCCTGGCTGCCTTGCCTGGATTGAACAGGGTCTGCCTGAGGGCATCACGCCCCCTAAAGTGCAGCACCCCGTCGAGCTGCTCGCGCGGGCTTACGGCGACTAGGAACTAGAGAAGGGAGCGCTGGCCCGCAGGACGCTCTAAGAGATTTTCGGCTCCCAATACCACGATGGCGGAGGCGAAAATCAAGATAAAGGTCACCAGCAACGTGACAGGTTTACAGTTCTGCCCGATGGGCGGGCGTATCCACCAAAGCCAGAAACCAACACTTGCACAGGCGGCAAGAATTCCCAGCCAGGGACCTAAAATAGCAAGGCTAAGAATCGGCATAACGAAAGAGAGAGTGTAGATAAACCAGCGCAGAGAATCTCCCGTACGGGCGCTGAACTCTCGGGCATCACGCATCATGTTTACCGGATTAGGCAAGACCTATGCCAAAGGGGCCTTGTCAGATATTACACCTTGCCAGTTGCCAGAGCCTCTGAGGCATGATAGACTTTCCGTGCACATGGCGCCGTGCCCAAGTGGTAAGGGAGAGGTCTGCAAAACCTTTATGCATCAGTTCGATTCTGATCGGCGCCTCTAAAATCTCCCCCAGAAATGCCAGTTTCTGAGGGAGATTAGATAAATTTTTCTTCCTCCTGCGTGGCTTGGCGTCGTGAGTCGCCGTCTTACCAGATGACGATGCCGATTTACCCCGCGCCCGCGAAACGCTTGTGCTGGGCTTGCGCTCCGCAACACGGAAATTGTCAGGCAAGGCGTCGCAAATCCTGACGATTCATCGGGTAACCTATTGAAATCATGTCAATTCCCCAAAAACCGATTGCGATCTACCACGAACACCCCGACTGGTTCCGCCCCCTCTTTACCGAGCTGGAGAAGCGCGGCGTTTCCTATGTCCGCCTCGATGCCCGCCAGAGCCTCTTCGACCCAACAAGCACCCGCGACGACCACGACTACTCTCTGGTAATCAACCGCATGAGCCCCTCGGCCTACCTGCGTGGGGCGGGAAACAGCCTCTTCTACACCCAGCAGCTTGTCGCGCACTTCGAGCGCCTCGGGCTGAGGGTGATCAATGGCTCGGCGGCCTACACCATGGAGCTGAGCAAGGCGCTCCAGCTCGGACTCTTAGAGTCGCTGGGGCTTGCCTCTCCCAAGGCGCGGGTCATCAACCATCCTGCGCTCGCTCCCCAAGCCGCCGAGGGGCTGCGCTTCCCGGTCGTGGTGAAGGCCAATATCGGCGGAAGCGGCGCGGGAATTGTCCGCTACGACGATCCCGAGGCGCTGGCGCGGGCGGCGGGGGCGGGGACGATCTCGCTGGGCGTAGACAGCACGGCCTTGGTGCAGGAGTACATCCCTGCACGTGGTGGCCACATCACACGGGTGGAGACGCTCGGTGGGAAGTTTCTCTACGCCATCAATGTCTACACGACTGGGGAGAGCTTCAACCTCTGCCCTGCCGACATCTGCCAGACCGCCGACGGCCAAGCGCTCGTGCGCTCCGCTTGTCCCATTGATGCGCCTAAAACGGGCCTGACGGTCGAGGCCTACACGCCGCCTCAGGAAGTCATCACCGCCATCGAGCGCATCGTGCAAGCGGCCAAGATCGATGTCGGAGGTATTGAGTACATGGTCGATGACCGCGACGGCCGCTTGGTCTACTATGATATCAATGCGCTCTCCAACTTTGTGGCCGATGCCAAGCGCGTGATTGGTTTCGATCCCCATGAGCGGCTGGTGGACTTTCTGCTCCAGGAGGCACAGGGCTAACCCATGCGCTACGGCTACTGGCTCCCGGTCTTTGGCGGCTGGCTCCGCAATGTTGAAGACGAGAAAATGGAGGCGAGCTGGGACTACGCCTCCAAGCTCGCACGCCGCGCCGAGGAGATCGGCTTTGACCTGTGCCTCATTGCAGAGCTAAACCTCAACGACATCAAGGGCGACGATGCCCCGGCGCTGGATGCCTGGTCCACGGCGGCGGCACTCGCCGCGGTGACCCATTCCCAGGAGCTCATGGTGGCGGTGCGCCCCACCTTCCATAACCCGGCGCTGCTGGGCAAGCAAGCGGCCAATATCGACCAGATCAGCGGCGGCAGGCTCTCGCTCAATGTCGTGTCGTCGTGGTGGGCCGATGAGGCCCGCAAGTACGGGGTGACGTTTGAGCAGCACGACGACCGCTACGCCCGCACTCAGGAGTGGCTCGAAGTTCTCGACGGCGTCTGGAGCGGGGATCACTTTAGTCATAATGGGCAGCTCTACCAGGTCACCGACAATGTTCTGCAGCCCAAGCCGGTTCCCACGCGCCCACGCCCGCTCCTCTACGCGGGCGGCGAGTCGGAGGCGGGTAAGGAGCTTATCGCCCGCACCTGCGACGGCTATGTCATGCACGGCGATCCCCCCGCCAAGATCGGGGAGCGCATCGCGGACATGAAGGCACGCCGGGCAAAGCACCGCCTCCCTCCGTTGCTGTTTGGCGTCTCCGGCTACAGTATCGTCCGCGATACCGAAGAAGAAGCGCAGGCAGAGAAAGCCCGCATCACCGATGTCAAGCAGTCGGCAGCAGGCTATGCGAACTACCAGCAGTGGCTCGCGGGAACGCAGCTAGAGCAGCATGTCTCGCTCGAAGATTACTCCGTCTCCAACCGTGGCCTGCGCTCTGGGCTAGTAGGCACACCCCAGCAAGTCCGTGCCCAAGCTACCGCGTTCGAGGCTGTTGGCGTAGACTTTCTGCTCCTTCAGTGTAGCCCTCAGCTCGAGGAGATGGAGCGCTTTGCGGAGAGCGTCATCCACTAGAGAACTAGCATAGATCCTTTTCTAAAAATAAGAGCTGCAGCCGACTCAGCAACACCTCCTCTTTCGCACCGATGCCCAGCGCGCAGCTGAAAGACCTCGGCCCGTGGGACAAGGGGACGGATCACACGGTCATTAAAGTGCTACAATCGCGTAGCTCAAAAACTGTCCAGTCAAACGTCAGGATTACGCACTCCGGGGAAAGGCCCGGTTCAGGAGAGGTGAAGCAATGGGATTAGACAAGCAAGTGTTACCGTTACAGCGGCGTGAGTTTCTTCGACTCACAAGTGGACTACTACTGGTGGGGGGGACAAGCACCTTTATCGGTTGTGGTGGCGGGGGTGGCTCAAGCACGCCGACTCCCACCCCAAGCCCGACTCCCACCCCAAGTAGAGTCCTCGCTCCAACCCCTGTCACCGTGGCTGAGTACCGTGCGTTCTGCACGGCCACCGGCCGCGGGATGCCTCCTCCTCCTTCGTGGGGTTGGATCGACGACCATCCCATCGTCAACGTCACTTGGTCTGAGGCAAATGACTATTGCACGTGGGCTGGGGGACGCTTGCCGACGGTTGCCGAGTTCGAGTATGGAATGACCGATGGAGGCAAGAGCATTGAGTTTCCATGGGGGGATATGTTTGATGACAGCAAGTTATGGTGTGGTAGCGTAACGGAGCGCGACCGTACAGCTCCAGTTAAGCGCAGTAATAACATCTTCCAAAACTCTCTTGGACTCTCCGACATGGCAGGGAACGTGTGGCAGTGGTGCAGTGAATCGATAGGAGACGGCAAGTATCGCTACGTCAAGGGTGGTTCCTGGAACAGCGATGTCGTGAGTTTATTCCGTTGTACCGGACGGTACGGATACAATCCAGAGGTCGTGAGTACTAACGTTGGTTTTAGGTTATCATCAAGTTATTGATTTATTGAATTTAAGCCAAAAAGGAATTGTACGATCAGTGGGTACGTTGCTGTAGCAGCCGCAAGGAAGGCAAAGAAGGGAGTGGGGAGTGGCACGAACCCCAGTTTCGCCCAAGTCAGTCTCGTCGGACTCGGTGATCCAGCGCAGGGAGGAGGCGATAGAAATGTCCCTGGATTTAACCCTCGATGTTGGGGTGCTGACCAAGCGAACGCTACACAGCCATGAGATGGATGCTCTGCTACGTGAGCTTGCTTGGGCAAGTGAGGTAGCGGGTACTCTAACCATCGACCTCTCTGGTATTACCTACGCCACCCCCTCGGGGATGGTCTGGCTCCTGGCAGCGCTGCGAGGGCTCCAAAGAATCCGAACAGCAGCTCTGGGTAGCCACCCCGTACTTCGTGTGATTGCACCGTCGCTGGAGAACCCGCGCGTCCGATTGCACTACTGGTTTAACTGGATGGGGTTCTATGATTTCCTGGACGCGGAAGGGATTCCCTGCGAGAGGAAGCACCCCGAGACTCCCTTAGCACCCGCCGAGGAGCGCAGTCTCAAGTCGGAGACACTGCTGGTTTTGACCACGCTTCGCAGTAGTGCCGATGTGGCAAGAGTGGTGGGGCATGTCTCTGGGACGGTCGCTTCGCTCCTCAAGAGCCACCTTGACTATGGCACCGGCGATGTGGCAAATCTCAGTATCATCCTCTCCGAAGCCTGCCACAATATCATCGACCACGCTGGTGCGGGTGCCTGTGGACTGGTAGCCGCTCAGGTGATGCGTCGCCCCAAACAAGAGCCCTTTGTGATGATAGGCGTCGCTGATGATGGGATGGGCATTCGTCGAAGTCTTGAGCCTGCGCACCCCGAGGCTCGCCAGTGGAGCGATGAGGAGGCTATCCATAAGTCGCTACAGCTGGGCTTCTCGGGGGTTCCCAACGCGGACCGTGGCCTGGGGCTCTGGAGCATTGTCGAGAATATCCCAAAGTACCGAGGAACCCTGCACGTTCGCTCTGGTGCCGCTCGGGTTCGTATCAAGGCAAATGAGTCGGGAGGCGATGACCGCAAGGCCTACCCCTCAGCGGCCTCTCTCCCTGGCACTATGCTCTGCTTAACGCTCCGCAAGCGGATTTCCTGAGGGAAATCAGTGGCATGCCGCGAATAAATCGTGTATACTGAGTTCAGTGAAAACAACTTCGACAAACCAAAAGCGGTATCTTCATCGGGTGGCACCGTTGGTTCTAGCGCCCGAGCTCCCTCTTGTGGACGGTGAGGTTCTGGCCGCGTACTTACACAGTGCCGCCGAACCCGAGGATCTAATCTTGGTAGGACGTCTGGAGGGGAAGCGCGTACTTCCTACGCTTATCGCTGCATTGGAGGCAATGCCACCGCGTAGCATTCTTCCCATTGACTGTGGGAGAGTGCGCATCATGGATAATTCGTTTGCGGACGAAACTCTCGTGATGCTGTCTCGGCGTAGATCCACGGATGAATTTGGGCAGCGGTACCTGTTTCTCGAGAATGTGAGAGAAGAGCTTGAGGCGAATCTGGCTACCGTATTTAGAATTCGTGAGGTATTTCTTCCCGTTCAGCTTTCCGCCCCTGCAGCAAGCGGGGGAGTATCCAGTGCAGAAGGCCCGAGCCTGCTGGGGGATATTGGCCTGGAGATGCGAGAAACCTATCAAGTCGCTCTGCGGCAAGGGAAGCTCACGGCGCGGGAGCTCGTCGAGCTGCTCCCGGATGCCCGCCTCTCTATCGCCGCCGCGAGCAACCGCTTGACGCGGCTGGTGAAGGGGGGAGCCCTAGCAGAATTGGACTCGGAGATTGTGGAAGGGGGAGGACGCCAGAAAGTCTTCACCCCCATCTACTAAATATCTCCACTGCTCACCGAGTTTAAGCCGCCTTGCGGGGCGGCTTGAAAATTCAAAACGATTACACTGGAATAAGTATAATCATTGAAAGAGAAGAAGGCCGTTATGAAAGCAAAGACAAAGACCGTAAAAGCGCAAGAGAGTGCCCATCCGCTGGACGGCGTTCTGGACAGTGCCACCCATGCGCGCGTGCCGCTCCTGCTCTGGGGGCCGCCGGGAGTGGGCAAGAGCGCAGCCGTAACCGCTTGGGCACGTCGGCGTGGTTTGCCCTGCTGGACGGTGATTGCTTCCCTGCGTGAGCCTGCCGACTTTGGCGGTCTGCCTCTGGTGAGCCGGGGAGACAATGGCCAGGCGAGTGTCACCTTCGCCCCGCCCCGCTTCGCTCAAGAAGCCGCCGAGCAGGGAGGCGTTATCTTCCTCGATGAGCTCACCACCGCTCCCCCTGCTGTCCAAGCCGCCCTCCTGCGCGCCGTGGTGGACAAGGCGTTTGGTGACCTAGAGATGGACCCCGATAAGGTCACTATCCTCGCCGCTGCAAACCCACCGGAGCTCGCCGCCGGGGGCTGGGACTTGGCACCGCCCCTGGCCAACCGGTTCCTGCACCATACCTTCGCTGTCAACGCAAGCGACTGGGCCGAGGCGTTCCCCGGTTATTGGGGCAAGCCACCCTCACTAACTTTTCAAGGGCGCGGAGTGGGTGAGGATGCTTGGGCACAGGCACGCTCGCTGGTAGCTGCCTTTGTTCGTGCACGACCACAGCTCCTGCTTGCCCTGCCCACCGATGAGTCCCGGCGTGGCGGTGCCTGGCCTTCGCCTCGCTCCTGGGACTACGCCAGCCGCCTCCTCGCGGGTGCCAATGGAGCCGCATCGCGCGTCCTGCCTCTCCTGATTGGCTGCGTCGGGGAGGGAGTGGCGGTGGAGTTCTGTCACTGGCTGCGTGAGCTAGACCTCCCCGACCCCGACCGCCTCTTGGCAGCGCCCGCTTCGTATGTACACCCGGCTCAAACGGATCAGGCCTACGCTATTCTCTCCTCGGTTGCCCAGCGTGCGGTGACCTCGGGGCTGAGCGTAGGGCGCTGGAAAGCAGCGTGGACGATCCTTGCTGCGGCCGCTCAGGCAGGGGGTACGGACGTCGCTGCTGTGGCGGCTCGCACCCTGGCGCGGGCTCGTGGGGACCGTGAGGATCTTCCTCTGCCCCGTGTCGAGCTGACACCGTTTCTGCCGGTTCTGCGCTCGGCGGGACTGCTGAGCCAGTAGGAGGTATGGGGATGACTGCATTTCTCTCGGGGCAGAACGGCATGGCGGAGACTCTGATCTCCGCCGCCCTGCTCCGCCTTTCGCTGGATCGGCCGTACCTAACGGCTGCGCTCTGGTCACTGCGTCGCATTCCCACCGAGGAAGTGGAGACCATGGCGGTGGATGCGCACTGGCGGCTCTACTACAACCCCGTGCGCGTCGTCTCGGACTGGAGCTGTGAGCAGACCGCGGCTGTGCTCTACCACGAGATCTGCCACCTGCTGCGTGACCATGCGGGCCGTGCTCCGGCGAGCGTGGCGGGAGACACTCAGGCCGCGCTTCAGTGGAACCTGGCGACCGATGCTGAGATAAACGACGACTTGCTTGCGGAGGGGCAGCCCCTGCCTGGCTCGCCGATCTTGCCTAGCACGCTTGGCTGCCCGGATAGCCTGACCGCTGAGGAGTACTACGCTCGCATCCAGAAACAGGACCCTCAACCCCCATCTGGGGTGGGCGGCGGGCAGTGCGGCTCCTGTGCGCATGGGGTGATGGAGGCGCTCGAGGCCGTGGCGGCGACCAGTGGAATTACAGGCCTGCCTGAAGGGGAAGACCAGCTGGTGCGCCACAGTGTCGCTCTGGACATCCGCTCCACCATCGCCCGTCGGGGCCGTGGAACCCTGCCCGGCGGCTGGGAGCGCTGGGCGGATGAGCTGCTGGCTCCCCCCAAGCTCGACTGGCGGCGCGAGCTGGCAAGCGCGGTGCGCCGTAGCCTCGCGGAGACAGCGGGGCGCTCGGACTACCGGTACGCACGGCCGGGTCGTCGGCAGGCAGCGATGCCCGATATCGTCGTGCCGGGCCTGGTACAGCCCGTTCCGCGCGTTGCCGTGGCGATCGATACCAGCGGGAGCATGGGCCACGATGACCTTGCCTGCGCCCTCTCGGAGATGGCGGGAATCCTCAAGGCACTGGGCCTGCGCGAGGGTGTGACGGTTCTCTCCGTGGACACTGCGGTGCATACCTGCCGCAACGTCTTCGACCCGCGCCAGGTGAAGGGGCTCCTGCGGGGTGGGGGGGGCACGGACATGGGCGTGGCCCTCGCTGCGGTGGAGAGTCTTCGTCCCCGCCCGGACACCGTGATTGTAATCACCGATGGCTATACCCCCTGGCCTGTCCAGCCACCGCAGGGCATCGGTCGGGTGATTATTGTGCTCACGCGCCCCACGAGCTGCCCCACGCCGAGCTGGGCAAAAGTAATCCAAACCAAGCCCTAGCTTCCTTTCCGGTTTGATTACACAGGGCGTAGTGTAATCAATGAAGGCAGTTCATTAGAACGGAGCAATGACCATGACAACCCAATCGACACCGTCACCCAATCCCACTCACCTCGGCCAGGACGACGAGCTGGAGCTCGCGTTTCGCGTCCTGGCTACTTTTCCCTGTAGCAATTGCCGCCGCCCGCTCACCAAAGAGAGCCATGACTCCAAACCTCACTGGCGTCGCCGGACACCCGAGCAGACCGACCCACATATCTGCTGTGGCATTGCCCACTGTCCCTACTGTGGTAAGCCCGCCAGCGAGCGCTGTCGGCACCTTGTCTCCTTCAAGGAGTACGGGCGCTGGAGTGTCCCCGGCTTCCGTGGTAAGACGGCTCGCACCCTCCCCACGCTGGCTCCGGCTCATGGGGTTCCTAACAGTCAGCTCCTCGACTTCGAGGACGACCAGAAGGAGCAAGCCTTCCGCACCGCGGCTCCGTTTCTTAACCTCCTCTACACGGAGGGCTTTGCTAGCAAGTCAGACATCAAGGTGCCTCTTGCACCGATTCTAGGCCCCCATTTCTTTCGTGGTGACCGCTGCATGGAGGTCAATAGCTACGGCCGCAACCACTACTACCACTTTAGCAAAGACCCCGATCGTGTCCGTGCCCAGGCACTGCAAATCTTCAAAGACCTTGAGGAAGGAATTGTTCGCATGAATAATATGACTCCCTGTGCGGCCCGTTTCCTATTGCGGGAAATCGAGCCACCAGTAAACCAGTACAGCTATGTCTCATCTATCCAGTTCTCCCCCGATGGCCGCCTCCTTTTCATTGGTCTGCCGGAGGAGGGACAACTTTGGGATGTCGAGACGGGTGCGCTCCTCCATCGGCTTCCTATGAAGCACTCCTACAACAAAAGAGTCACCGCCTCGTTCTCCCAGGACAGTACCCGGCTCGCTCTGGCATCGTCGGACCAGGAGAACGGTCATTATTCCTCCGGCAGCGGTGGGCATAAGACGGTCGCGGAAACCACGATCTTCGATATCAAGTCAGGAGAGATCATAGGCAAAGTGCCAGCGGTTGACCTCAAGACTCGCATCACCGGTGTCACGACGGACAGCCTGCTTGCCCAAGGAACGGTACTGGCCCGCGCGCGCGGTCGGTTCGTCTATCTGAACCCTATCGGTAAGGAAGGCGAAGCGATCTTGGGCAGCTCCCGCACCATCCGGCTCCCGCACCGCACGGTTCTGCGCCTCTGTGCGTTCTCGCCCGACAGCCGCACATTTGCCACACTGCAGGAGTCGTACACCGAAAACAAGGGAATCTCCCACCATATCCTCGTCTGGCGGCTGCCCTAGAGGGGGATGGCCGATTCGTGATGGAAATTAGTTATAGTTTATGATACAGCGTAGTCAAGACTCGGTCAGTGCGGGGAGATGCGCTTGCCCGAGGCGCCCCAGAGGAGGAGGGGCTTAGCGGCGGCACGAGCTTTCTTGATGGTGTCGGCGGTGCCACGGCTCTCTTCGTCCCAGAACACGAGGACGACATCAGCTTCCTCAATAATACGGGTATTACGGGCTAGGGGAGCCGCCCGCTCCCTGCCAGGAAAGGCGGCGTAGTTCGGGCGGATGACCTCGGTGGGGCACCCGAGAGACCGCGCGGCACTATCGGCGATCGTATCCACCCCCTTGGCCCCACCGTGAACCACGGTATCGCAGTTACCGTTGACGATGTAGTCCGCAACGGCATCTCGAACCACAGAGGGATGGGGATAGTTGCGTGAACCGGACACAGCAATCTTCATGGTAATATCCTCTTGCTTAATAATGTTCATTGTACAGTATTTACCTGCTTCTTGCCAGCTTGGTGCTACGAGCTACGCTTACGAAGTGCCGCGTGCACCTGGCGACGCAGTGCAGGAGTGCAGGGGCCGAACTGCTCGCTACGCCCGTAGAGCCGCCAAATATCTTGCGCCTGAGTAAAGTGCCCACCTCCACGCACTTCCCTGCCGTAGCGGGCTGGTCTGTAGGAAGAAGTGTGCCTGCGAACCAAGCCTTGGGTAGCAAAGAGGAGGTTTTTGTGGTACACTATCGCCACAAGCGTGAAGGAGTTGACCCCAGTGGGTCAGCGGCAAGCGGGGTCAGAGGACCAGCGATGCCAGCGGAGAGTTTACTCTCCTAACGTGCGAAGCGGAAGGCTTCGAAGGAAAACCTCCCAGGCGAGAACGTCGCATGGGACTAAGTCCCGTGGCGGCGTTTTTTTGTTTTTAGCCCCACTCCTCACGCTCCGTACGGTGGCGATAGCCTGCCGTCGGAAGGAAGGATTAGCTATGTCTACGAACTATCGCCTGTCGTCTGAGTCTGTTACCGAGGGGCACCCGGATAAGGTTGCGGACTTCATCGCCGACTCCCTGCTCGATGCTTATCTCACCGAGGATCCCACCGCGCGAGTTGCCATCGAGGTGCTTGTCAAAGATGCCCACTGCATTGTCGCGGGCGAGGTAACCACCGCGGCCCACATTGATGTTTCATCGGTTGTTCGGGCGGCCATTGGTGAGATTGGATATACCGATCCCACAGAGGCGTTTCATGCCGACGGGGTTACCCTGACCACCCTGCTCTCACGCCAGGCTCCCGAGATCGCTGCCGGGGTTACCCACGCCACCGACGATCCGGAGCAGCAGGGGGCGGGTGACCAGGGAATGATGTACGGCTACGCCACGGCAGAAACCGAGGTTCTCCTGCCCCTGCCGATCTATCTCGCTCACCGGCTCACCCGCCAGCTT
>JAPLCP010000211.1 GCA_026392155.1 Armatimonadota bacterium
CGAGACTGCCGTAAACTTGAACGCGCTGGAGTTTACCGTCATGTCCGTCGTCTTTTGCGGGTTCTGAACCGTGAAGGTGAGTAAGAGAAGCCGCTGATCTTCTCCCGCAACCACAGTAGCCTCGGGAGTTTTATAGAAAGGGGCCACCTGTGCCGACTCCAGGGTGAAGTGTAGCTCGCTGTCTTTCTCCCCAAGCTGATAGGTGATGCCCAGCTTGCCATTATCGCCGGGAAGCTGGGGGGTCGTTGGTAGCTGTATGGAAGGAGCCACTGTTGGGGGCACCACGGGATCGCCCAGCTTAATCGGCTTGATGGGCTTAATCGGCTCCGTGGGACGCAGTGGCTCTCCCGGCTGCGCCGGTACAGGTGTCTCTGTCAGGCGCTGGAGATCGAGAACGTTGATATTGCAGGCTGTTAGGGCGCTTCTATTTAGGTTAAACGATGCCTTTCCCTTACCCGGAATCCAGAGGTTGGCAGTCTCGGCGAGAACCGTACCAGTCTCGACGGCTCCGCCTTTGGCAAAAGCAAAGACCTCAATGCGCTCCAGCTTCCAGTCGGGCGCGGTTGCGGCCCCCAGCTCTGCCAAAAAGCTACGTCGCTCGTCGCTTGTCTTGTTTTCAAAGTAGCCCGCGAACTTATTGAGCAGCGTATCACGATCCGCCTGCGTCTCACTATCGCTCTCCATCACACAAACGGGGAAGCTAAGGGCGCCATAGCCATTGGGGATCCGGGATGACGTGAAGCTGATCTCGGAGATGGTCTTGCTGGTCCCGGTGCGCGTCTGCTGCTTCACTGTGGACTGGGCTTTTTGAATATTGCCTGGTAGAGACGCGAGAGCGGCAAGGACAAAGTTCTCATCACCGGGCGGGCTCCCGATCTGATCCAAATCGCTCTCTCGAATGCACTGGAGGCTAGTGGCGTTGACCGTGTAAACCCCACCCTCTGCGTTGCGGCTGATACAGCGAATCGTCCCGTGGACTTTATAGATTCCTTCTTTGTTGGTATTGGCAGTATTGATATCAATCGTAAAGCCGGTACTTGTATTGAGGGGAAGCGCTGCCAGCTCTGCTGCAGTCCATATCTTCTTCTCCTGACCAACAAAATCCGGCTTGGCTCCCGTGATCGTGGCAAAAAAGTCACCGATGGACTGGAAAACAGCCTTAATAGAGTCAATAAAACTCGCTCCCAGCGCGAGCAGGACTCTTCCAAAATCGCCAGAGACATTTTCGAGCTCGATCGAGGCGGGCATTTGTGCAAAAGGCCCGACCGTATAGACATCGTCGCTTCCGCCTTCGAAGTCGTTGTGCGCGAAGATTGCCGAGGCAAGCCCGGAGTCACCGACGGGAGCGTAGTCGAGAAGGAAGCGCTTTCCTCCCGCATTAAGATAGATATCTGAGTCTGTTCCGGAGAGCGCATCGCGGGAGGTTTTTAGGCGCACCCTGAGATAGTACTCTTTAGCAGGGATAGCACTGGGGCTGCTCCCAAGCTGTCGCTGCGTCGCGGCAGAGTCGGGCGGATAGGAGCCTGCGGCAATAAACTGAAAACCCAGATCGGTGAAGTCTTCAAAACAGGCTTGCCGCCGTGAGGTCGGGGGGGAGGTCTTGACCGCCAACCAGAACGCGCTCCCGCCGGGCTGGTCTATCATGGTCTTTTCGAGGCGCTTGAGCCACTGAACCGAGCCATCGAAGGCGCGACCGTAGGCGGTTTGGAAGAGGCGCGGTCCCTCGGCAGGAGAGAACCCGCGCTGCTGGGCGGCGATCTTACACAGATAGGTTGCATCCAGTGCAATCCCCGGAGGCGCGACATAGAGCGAGCCAGGAGGCAGACCGACTCCCACTTGACTAGGAGGGGCCTTGAGTCCCGCTGCCAGTGCTTGTGACTCCGTCGCGCTGGGAAATACCCCGGGAGTGATCGGCACCGAGCGATCCCGGTACTGCCGCCAGACATCCATCACTGGCAGATCGTGCACGGGAGAGGCGGGTGAGGAGAGCAGATCCATAAGAGGGCGAATTTGCTGGAAGGCACTGATCTCAGGTGCGATCTTTCCGTGGGGCTTTATCGAAAGCAGCTCGGGGTGCTCGTAGGAGCCCGTGTAGACCTGTGTGTTGGTCAGAAAGCTACTCTGCACCGTAAACGAGTAGAACCAGGTTCCCTGCCCCCGCTGCATATCGTCCACCCAGTTGGAGTGGGAGTAAAAGTCCTGGAGAGCATGAAGCGAGATTCCCACGAGATGGCGTGCGGTAGCGATTCCCCGCTCCCGTTGCCCGGACTCGTAGAGGCTCTTGGCCCAGAGCAGGCCCGCTACCGTTCCGGTGGTGTACTGGAAATACTGATCGCGCACCTGAGGAAGCGCCGTGAGATCGTCGAAGTGTAGCTTGATAAGATCGGGATGAATGGCGGTCGCCGCCGCATAGCCGCTCGGCCCGCGCATCGCCCAGTAGAGTGGGTTGTAGGCGTACGAATCAATAAAGTCCGCGTGCCACGCTACCTCAGCCGCAGGGGAGTCTACGCCTTCTTCCTCCAAGCTCTCCCCGGCGCCGGTTCTGAAAAAACCTGCTGACTGCGCTGCATAGCGTGAGAGTGTGTTATGGTGCCAGTCGCGCCACTTGGAGGAGAGGAGATTCTCGCCACCAAACGCATGTGCGGTTCCTAAAACGCCACAGAGAATTCCCAGGGTCGCCAAGACTTTTACTGAGTAATGCATACGGTTTTATTTCGGGGAACTCGTTGTAATTCCTGCCCTTTTTCGAGATTATCAATGTCCTGTGAGAAAGCTCACACTGCCTGCCGAAAATGCGAGGTAAAATACGAGGTAGGGAGAGTTTAAGGATGTTTCTGGTTCCCTGTTTGATCGCGCTGACGACTCTTATACAAGAGCCCACTCACCAGACGATTTTGCCAAGCTTCACCACAAGCACGCAGATTTATGAAGTTCCCCGTGACACTAAAGTCACTCGTGAGAATCTTGCCAGTCTTCCCAATGCTAAGCTCGTATTGCAACCCCAAGTAGCATCACTTAGCGGCTTTGAGGCTAAGTTATCGATCGGCGATACGATCAAGTACCCAATTAACGAAAAAATGACAGGCACCGCACATACGGGCTGGAGCATCGCCGCAACTTCCACGGAGGAAAGAGACAATGCCATTTGGCTCATATTTCGGCTGGAGCAAAGTCAGGTGACGGGGTATTTTCAACATCGTCCCCAGATTTCCTCACGATCTGTCAATACGACTTGCGTGCTGAAGTCCGGTGAAAAAGTTCTCGTGCCCTTCGGAAAAGGCGAGAATAAAACCGAGCTCTACGCTCTCGTCACGGTGGAGCGCAACCCGAAATAAAAAATAGCGCCGGGGATTATTCACTTCCCCGGCGCTAGGGATTTTGCCTACGGGAAGTCGGGGACGCTCCCGCTGGCACCTGAGCAGCCATAGTTCTCCGGGCAGCAGCTTGCGGAGTTGCAGGCGTACCAGCCTGCACACACGGGGTTCGAGTTGCGAATAGTGAGCTTGGCGCAGCCACGATCCAGGCGCTGGAGCTTGACATGGCCATCGACGAAAGCCATCATGTTCCATGCCGCTGGCCCATTGCAGCAGTAGCGGACATTGCGATCCCCATCGTGAACGGTGTAGGTCTCGATGACCAGCACTTTCTGCGCGGGGTAGTCAATGCGTGCCAGGGGGCCAAGCCACTGGTAGTTCAGGTTGTAGCTGTACTCCGACGGGTTGCCGGGAATTTTATTTTGGTTCGGACAAAAGACCGCCATGTCTGACTTGAAGTAAGGACGCGCCATCGCGGAGCCACCACCCTGCCAGACACAGCAGTAGCCCTTGGGCTGTCCGTTGTACATCAAAGGGCCATAGACACAGTTTGTTGCCGTCACGTTGAACGGCGCGTTACACCGCACTACCGCATCGGGGAAGCCCCAGTCCACAGAGATCCCACCGGGACCTGTATTCGATGGGTTTCCGCCACTTCCAGGGAACATTTCATCGTAGTCTTGGGCGTACATGATGGCAGCCATCGCGATCTGTTTCATGTTGCTCATGCAGGCTGTCTTACGGGCAGACTCGCGCGCCTTGGCAAAGACGGGGAAAAGAATGGCGGCCAGTATCGCAATAATGGCAATCACAACGAGTAACTCAATTAACGTGAAGCTCTTTCGGATGCTTCGTTGAGAGGAAAACAACATTGCAAACCCTCCTTCAGGCTCTATCTTAGAGAACCTGAATGTAGTATGCCAAACGTGATCGGGAAATGCAAGCGAATTCGGGTAAAATAACCGGTATGAAGAAGGCTTTTTTGGCGGCCAGTCTCGCCCTCGTGAGTGGGGCGACATGGGCACAGAGCATTGTGGTGACGGTAAATGGGAGCGCGGTGGTCTTTCCCAAGCAGGGGCCGCTCCAAGCACCGGATGGCAGTATTCTCGTCCCGCTCCGAGAAGTCTTTGAGAGCCTCGGGGCCGCCGTGCAGTTCTTGCCCCAGACCCGCACCATCACGGCCTCACGTGGCAACACCAATATCTCGCTGCAGCTTGGTGAGTCGGTGGGCTATGTCAGTGGCAAGCCCAAGAGCCTGACGACTCCTGCCCAGAATATCGCCGGGACTACCATGCTGCCGCTCCGCTTTATCTCCGAGGCATTTGGTGCCGAGGTGAAGTGGGATGCCAATGCCCGACTGGTGGCGATTACTCTGGCAGGAGCCAAGCCCGTGGTCAAGACCGGCGTGGGAGCCGTCAAGCCGCCTCCTGCCGAGGAAAAGCCAATTATAATTCCCGTCAAAGGCCTCACGCCCGACGAGATTAAAGCTGCAAACCCCACCGCGCCTGTGCTGATCGCCAAGACGGAGGGAGTGTCTGGCGTACTGACCGCGATCTCGGCGACAGAGCTGACGATCAAGTCCGCCACGGGCCTCCCTGAGAAGCTATCCCTCGCACCGGAGGTGATCGTGCTGGTGAAAGTGGGCACTGCCCCACAAGTTCGCCAAGAGCTGAGCGCCCTCAAGAGCGGCGATGCGGTTCAGATCAAGCGCAATAGCCAAGGCCAAGCCTTCGTCATTGAGGCCAGCTACGACGAGCGCATTGGGACTCTCAAGAGCCTTGAGGCACTCGGGGATCGCTGGATCGCGCTCTTTACGGAAGGCCCCCCTGCGGAGGTGGAGACGCAGGCCGATGTTCAGAAGCTTAGCAAGCCCTCCAGCCTGAGCGAAGTGCGCCCTGGCGAGCGCGTGAGCCTGCGCATCAACCCAGTGACGCATCGAGCGGTCGCGCTGGCTGTGCTGGAGATAGAGAAGCCTGCCACGTCTAAAGTGGAAGTGCTGAAAGTCAGCCACAATGCGGGTCAGAAGTGGGTCAAAGCAGGCGACACGATTACCTTCTCCGTGACCGGAACGGCGGCGGCGAAGGGGATCCTGCGCGTGCCTGGACTCTCTGGAGCCGAAGCACTGCCTCTGGTGGAGACCACACCCGGAAACTATGTCACCAATCTAACGGTGCCCGCAGGGACGTCCCTGAAAGATGCGACCGCACTGGCAACTCTGACCCTGGAGGCACTCTCCTCGCCGACTGTGGCCTCAGCGGAGACCTTTGCCATAGATGCCGTCGGCCCGACCCTGGGAACCCTCACCCCAACTGAGGGGAGCGAGTTTACCGATCCTCGCCCCAACTTTACCGGAACCTACTCCGATCAGGGCAGTGGCTTGGATGCCAAGAAAATGCAGCTTATGGTCAATGGGGAGGATGTCACGGCTCGTGCGATCTTTACGGGGACGTTCTTTACCTACCAGCCGCAGACCGACCTGGCACCCGGGCCGATTTTAGCCAAGCTGACAGCCCACGACACGGCAGGCAACGAGACCCGCCGTGAGTGGCGCTTTACCGTGCTACCCACCACTCTGCTCAAGTCCGTCGTGGCGCTTCCCGATGACCGTCCCCTGAACTTTGGCGATGTACTGACCCTCAAGGCCCTGGGTGCTCCGGGTGCAAAAGCCACGTTCTCGCTGGGTGTCAAGGTCAAAGACCAGCCACTCAAAGAAGACTCTCCGGGGGTCTATGTGGGAACCTACACGGTGCAGAAACAAGATGTCATGGTCGCCGCGCCCGTTACGGTGACGGTCACGGACACGCGGGGACGAACCGCCACGCTGAAAGCGGCCAATGCCATCACGGTGACCGCAGGCCCGCCCGAGACCCCGATCATCGACCAGCCACAGCAGGGAGCCAGTGTCGGAGCAAGCGTCGTGCTCTCCGGGCGCTGTCTGCCCAATGCGACCATCAAAGTGACGGTTCGCTACGCGGGCAAGCGTGCCAGCATTCTTGCCGCCTCCGGGCTCATCGGGGAGTACAGCGCCAAAGCGGATGCAAACGGACGCTGGGCCACGGAGCCGATCCTACTGCGCGTCCCTAAAGAGCTCACGGGCCTTGTCTTCACCGCCGAGGTCTCCGCCACAGGAACCGGCGGCAAGGGCTCCAGCACCGCCACGGTCAAGTTCAAGAAGTAGGTTACAAGCCCGCTCTGTCTTTGGGAAGTGTGGGCTCAATGTGCACTAAGACACGGGCGAAGCGCTTGTCGGAGATCTGGGCGCGAACCGTATCCTGAACTTCGTGGGCGATCTCGTGGCCGCGATAGACCGAGAGGTTTCCCTCCACACGGACGTCTAGCTCGACAAAGTAGTCGAAGCCCATCTTGCGGATAAAGCACTTGTGGAGGTTCTCGACCCCGCTCACCGTGAGTGCGATGCGGCGGACTTCTTCCTCCAGCGCAGGGTCGGGGTGGGCATCGGTGAGCTCAAAGAGAGCGCCCCGCAGGATATTGATCCCGTTGTGGAAGATCACGACGGAGGCAACGAGCGCGGCCCAGTCATCGGCAGTGGCCCAGCGAGAGTCGGGGCGAAAATAATTTCCCACTAGCGCGATCGCAATCCCGAAAAACGCGGCGATACTGGTGAGCGTGTCCGAGCGCTGGTGCAGTGCATCGGCCTTTACCGCGTTACTACCCGTCTGCTCCCCAACTTTCAGTGCAAAGCGCACCAGGGCCTCTTTGATGGCGACCACGGCCAGCAAGACGAGAAGAGTCCAAGGAGCGGGGAGCCGGTGGGGCACCCGAATGCGCTCGATACTCTCGTAGGCGATGGCAAAGGCGGCCAGAAAGAGAAAGAGTGAGACGACAACGGCGGCTAGCGGCTCCGCTTTGCCGTGCCCCTGAGGGTGGTTTTCGTCGGCGGGAAGCGTCGAGACTTTTAGCCCAAAGTAGACCAGCGTGGACGAGATCACATCCAGCCCCGACTCAATGGCATCCGCGACCAGTGCGTAAGAGTGCCCCAGAATTCCTGCGGTCGCCTTACCCAGCGCCAGAACGATATTGACCCCAATCCCGATCAGAGTAGAGCGCATTCCCTGCTCCGCAGGGTGGGGTGTAGACATCGCCTGCTATTGTACACCGAATTTTCTGCGTCCGAAGGGACGCGTAGCCCTCTCAAGCCGATGGATTTATCCTACGGCTTAGGCCTCAGGTGTACTCTTGGCACTGTCGGACTGGAGCTGCTCGCCGATCAGCCGTGTGGCGAGGAGGCTCTGGACGATTCCGGTGAGCTGGCTGGCCGTGTCGCCTGCCGCGTTGCCACCACCTGCGCCGCCGCTGATATTGACCATCTTGGCCTGTGCGAGCGCCTTGGCGATCTCGGCGGTGATCTGCGGGGTCATCTCAAGCTGTTTGAGGTTGAGATACGCTGAGCCGCCCTCACGGATGGCCTCATTGACGGCGCGAATGGCATCGGCCTGCGCCAAACCCACAGCGCGGATCTTGACGGCTTCGGCTTCAGCCTCGGCCTGCGCGATCTTGAGCGTGCGCTCCGCTTCGGCATCGGCGGCGATCTTGGTGCGCGTAGACTCCGCGCCCGCCGTGATCGTCACGCGGTTGGCGTTGGCCTCGGCCTCGATCTTCATCTTGGCAGCGTCGGCTTCGGCTCCGATCTTCATCTTGCTCGCATCGGCCTCCGCGGCGACGCGCTTGCGCATGGCCTCCCCCTCGGCATCCACACGGGCTTTTGCCAGATCGGCGTTGGCTTGGGCAATAAGTGTCGCACGGAGCTCAGCCTCGCGCTGGATGGCAAGCGCGTTCTGGCGCTCGGCCTCGGCTTGCGAGATCCCCGCGGCGTTCTCGGCCTTGCGACGCTCTAGGTCGCGCTGCTTGTCGTTGACCGCTTGCTCGGCCTGAAGCTGCGCCTCTTTGGCGCGGCGCTCTTGATCGGCAGCCACGATATCGGCATTGGCCTTGGCCTCCACGGCGGACTGGCGGCGACGCGCCTCAGCCACTTCGGACTGCACCTCTTTGATATTGAGTGAGTTAAAGACCAGCCCGAGATCTTGCAGCTCACGAGAGCACGCGCCCTTGATAATAATCGCCAGTCGGTCGTCTTCCTCGGGGCCCGCCGTGCCTGTGCCCCCTGCGGAGAAGAGCTCGTCATGGTTGAGCAAGTTAATCGCGCGGCGACCCGTTGATGTCAGCAAGTCCGAGAGAATCCCGTTTTGCTCCTCTAAATTCTTGGCAAAGAACTTATTGGCCGCCGTCATGATCATCTCGTTGGAGTCACCGACAGAGACAATGGCGCTCGCCAAGACACGCACTTTAATCGGACGTGGGATTCCATCACTGCCCATATCGGCGGTCTGATCGGAGATGTCTAGGTCAATGTTAATGGCCTTGGAGGGAATGGTCGTTCCTGTCGTAAAAATCGGAATCTCGGTTGCTTTACCGGGGCCACGGTAGATCTTGGTTCCCCCGCCCATGCTGGTTACCATGCGGATCGTCCCCGCTTCAACAGTTGTCAAAAACTGACTGATGATCACAGGAATTAACAACACCGCTACGACAATAATAACAACAGGAATAAGCCAGGTTGGCATTTTATTTTCCTACTTTTCTTTCTTTTTCATGCCCTGAAGGACATGGCTCATAAACGGGCGACGCGGCACGTGTTTCGCTTCGTGTCTACGTCCACCACCACTAGTTTTTCACCGACCGTAATTTCTGCGGCTTCGCCCTCACTGAGCTTTGCCAGCACGCGACGCACTTGGCCATCCACGGTCAAGCGCACCATTCCCTGGCCGCTGGCATCGAAGCGCGAGAGGGTGATGGCCTCGGTGGCGCGGGCCCCTTCGAGGTTCTTGGCAGGGGTGGAGGCAAAGCGCAGAAGCAGCTCCTGAAGCGGTTCAATGACCAGCTTCCAAAAAAGCAGCCCTCCCAACATGGCCCACCACCAGCGGTTGGTGAGCATGCCCACCACGCCCGCGCCCAGGCACAGCGAGAAGATTCCCAGTGGAGAGAAGACACCGAGCAGCGCCTCCAAAAACGCGCCGCTGTCGGAGCTTCCCCGGCTCTTCCCCTTGCCTTTGCCTCGTGCACGGGCGCTACGTCCGCCGCGCAGGCCCGTGAGGCCCATCATCAGAGTCCCCAGCGCTCCGACTCCGAGCAAGATCTGATAGATCATAGCTTTGCTACTTTTGCGGTATTGCGCCGCGTGTCAATTGTGATCACGACGAGTTTTTCTCCCGCCTCAATTGCCTCTGGAGCGCCTTCGAGAGTCGCCAGAAGCCGAATCAGGTGGCCGTCTACCGTCAGAGTCACGATCCCTTTTCCGGTGGCATCGAAGCGGCTGTCTGCGGTCACTTCCTGGCCAACGGCTCCTGAGAGAGTGGTGGCGGGCTTACTGGCAAAGCGCATCGCCAAGGCCATCAGCGGCTTCACGATCAAGCGATAGAACGCCCCGCCTGCTAGTAGTGATAGGGCAAGCACCAGCCAAGGCGAGAGAGCCATCGTGCTCTGGAGCCCCATTCCCGCCGCACCGATTCCCAGGCTCAAGCCAAAGAGCCGCAGCGGAGAGAGCAGGAGAAGCCAGGTATGCCCATCTCCATGCTGGCCCTGCTGATCTTGTGTGTGGGCATGATGGCTGCCATCGCTGTCGCCATCGCCATCGGCAAAACCAAGAACGGCTTGAGTCAGCAGTCCCAGTCCTCCCACGGCGAGCAGAATTTGATAGAGCATTTTGGTTTCCTCTAGTGGAGACGCTTCAGGTTGCAAATAGTTGCGACGTTTATTCTTGTGATGGCTTTACGGCAAGCTCTGTACTTCGCACCTGGAGCTGCCAGGCTTTCTTGCCGGGTGCGCTGACCGCGACGTGAATGGTATCGCCCTCCGTATGCGCGGTGAGCTTGGTGCCTTGGGGAGCGATCATCCAGACCCAGCGGGCTTTGGTCGCTTCCGTGCGTGCCAGTAGAATCGGGACGCGGTCTTCGCTGCTCTTGCCCATCCCAGTGGCAACGATGTACTGGGTTGGAGTGGCAAGTGGGGAGAGAGAGAGCGTGAAGCCAGAGGCAGGGTCGGTGTAGGGGGAGATATGTATCGCGGTTTTACTGTCTTTTAGGTAGCTGTAGCCCGGCTTTGGGGAGAGGTTTACCGCCGCACCGATGTACTGCGCCAGCCACGCTTTGGGCTCAAAGCTGGGGTGGATGGTCAGATCTAGCAGACCAGGAGCTGCCTGATCGGCGCTATCCACGAAGACAGCCGTGTCACTGCCCAGCAGAAACGCGGCGCGGCGCAGGCTGGTGCCTTCGTAGGCTGGCCCTGCATCCGCGAGGGCAGCGGACCAGCCATTGCCCGTCTTGAGAGAGAGCAGCTTTCCAGTGGCGGCTTTCTGGTTCGCCTCGTTCTGGACAAATGTGTTATGCGCCAGGGTCGTCTTGTACCAACCCAAGTGCGCGGGAATGCCGTAGACACTGGTGCCGGGGTCGTCTAGGAGTATCTTGCCACTCGCATAAAAGACCGTATTGAGCTTGTCTGGGTGCCCGTGACCACCGCCGTGGGGGCCGTACTTGAGAATCAGCGTCGCCCCGGGCCCACGGAGATAGGCGTAGCCTGCCACGGAGAAATCTGTGGTGGCAGCGGGGCTTGTGGCGTGTTTAGGAAGCGAGGGAGCGCCCGCCAAAAATGCGGGGAGAGTCTTACGAGGGCTTGTCGTGAGAGGTAAGGCAAGCTGTGGGTCGGCGAAGCGTGCAAATGCCGTCTCGTAGAGGGGGTTGCTCATCGCGGTAGCCGCGTTGGAGTCGTTGAAGGCAGGAAGCTGGCCACCAGGAAGCGCCATGCGGATCGGAGCGAGGTAGAGCTTTTTGTAGCGCTCGCCCAGCGGCCCTGAGTAGAGCGGCAAGCCCGCGTGGTAGCCCGCCTCGACCAGAGGAGCGAGGGCACTCATGGTGTAGAAGTGGTAGCTCCAGGCTCCCTCGTACCACAAGCCATCGTCGGTAATGCCTTCCATAAGCTGGCGCTGGAAGCCACGTGTGGGATCGTCGAAGACCTCGGCCAGCAGCGCTTTATCGCCGTAGAGAAGCGCCACCAGGCCGACGGCGCTATTTTTCCAACACTGGATATTGTGAACCCCTAGCTTATGCTGACGGATCACGTTGGCGGCGGGGTAGAAAAGACTGTCTCGGAGAGCTACCCGCTCGGAGTCGCTCAGCGTGTCCCAGACTAAGTCTGCGCCTTGGGTCATGGGAATCAGCCAAACTGCCTCATCGAGGGTCTGCGGGCCGACTTTTGCGCCGCCTGCGCCCGTCTTGCCGTCTTTGTCGTGGTAGGCATAGCCAGGATACGTTGCGGCGTAGGCCAGCAAGATCTCTTTAGCCTTCTCCGCAAAGCGTCTCTCACCACTGAGCTTATAGGCAAGGCCAAGGTCGCGGAGCGCGGCAGCCCAGTCGTTGTGCTGCGCGAGAAGTGGGACATCGTCGTAGGGCCAGCCGGTATAGACCTCCCCGTCCACGGGGCAGACATGCCGGGTTGGTGACTCGGTCTTGAGGCGTGTGCCATGTTTCTTGCAGGCATACCAGTGCGGCCACTGCCCCCCACGCTCGGGAAGTGACACCGGTTTTTTGACGAGCTCCTCAGCGCGGGTCAGAAGTCCGTCCAAAAATGCCTTGTTCTCCGGCTTATGCTTGGCAGCCTCCAGCTCTGCTTTGGTGGCCAGCAGGCGCGGGTGGGCGGGCAGTCTTGCGAGGAGCGTGTCGGTGATGAGCGGCGAGCGAGGCTCTTGAGCCGCAATCTGAGCGATGATGGGCAACATATTTTTAGTATACACGTCTGAGTAATTCATGCACTTTTACCGATTATATAATTTACGTATGGAGCTTTCTAACTCAAGGCCACCTGATTCACTGACGGCATATGTTCTGGACAATGTCCGTTGTCTGATCTGGCACGCCTATGTTTTTATCAGCTCTGAGGAAAAGAATAACTCCTGGAAGATCAAAATCTTGAATGAGGCAGCGGCACAGTGCTGGCTCCCTATCAAGCGTCACCCTGAAAACTCGTTTCTCCAGGATCTATATTTGGCATGCTCTCCTCTTGCACAAGCGCAGGGTGAGGTCATGTTTACGGAAGCCTTTCAGCATAAGAAGAAGCGTTGCGGGCGGCAGTTTCCGATGACACTGGCGGATGGTTCGGAGATCTGGATTCATGAGGATGTTCATCTGGAGGAAGTGCAGCCCGATCATTGGCATATCGTGGGAGTTCTTACCGATGTCACGACCCATAAGCTCTCTGAGGAGCGCCTGCTCTATCTGGCTCACCACGACTCGCTGACACAGCTTCCAAACCGTGGCTATCTCTTTGAGGTTCTTGCAAAAGCCCCCTCCCAGAGTATGCGCTATCTTCTCTATCTGGATCTGGATAACTTCAAAGTCATCAACGATACGCTAGGTCATCCCATCGGGGATCTTGTCTTGTTTCATCTGTCGAACCGGCTCCGAAGCGTTGTGGGAATGTCTGGGGATGTGGTTCGGCTGGGCGGCGATGAGTTTACAGTCTTACTGCGCCCCGATGCAAGCAAAACCGAGGCACAGGAGCTTGCCGAATCACTTCTCCAACAAATTCGTCAGCCACTGATTGTCGAGGGACAAACCCTCTATCTCAGTACGAGTATTGGGATTGCAGCCACCACAGATCTGGATGCACCGAGCCTTCTGAGAAATGCCGATATTGCAATGTATGCGGCCAAGTATCAGGGGAAAAACCGGATTGTTGCTTTTGACTCGGAGATGGAGCGAGCGGTTCGGAGCCGCTTTGAGCTGGAAGGTGAGCTACGCAAGGCGATAGATAAAGATGGGATTGGATTGGTTTATCAACCCATTCTGCGGCTCGATTCGCGTAAGCTTATTGGTCTGGAGGGACTGGCACGCTGGTCTCACCCCACCTTGGGAATGATCCCACCCGATCAGTTTATTCCGATTGCGGAAGAGACAGGGCTGATTATTCCGCTAGGCTTGCGACTCCTGAAGCAGGCGTGCCAGCAGGCCGTGCACTGGCGCAGACAGCACCCCGATCTTGTGGTAGGGCTCAATGTCTCCGTGGTACAGCTAATGGAGGAGACATTTGCTCAAGATGTGATAAGAATTCTGGAGGAAACCGGCCTTCCGTCTGAGAAGCTGACTCTGGAAGTCACCGAGAGCATTCTGGCAGAGGGATGCGACCCAGTCCTTCGTCAGCTATGGCTTCTGTATGAGGCAGGAGTGTCTCTCGTGCTGGATGATTTCGGGACGGGCTACTCCTCATTTTCGGCCCTCAGTGAGCTTCCTTTGCATGCTCTAAAAATAGATCGGACGTTTCTAGCACGTGCCATAGACCCCTCCCGTGCACGCGCTGAGCGCAACAAGGCCCTCATTCGTGCGATTACCTCAGCAGCTCAGGTGCTTGATTTAATCGTCATTGCGGAGGGGATCGAGGCGGAGCAGCAGGCGTCGCTGGCAGAGTCTCTAGGCTGTCAGCTTGGTCAAGGCTATCACTTGCAAAGACCGCTTACTCCCCAAGCTTTAAACAACTATCTTGGGCAAGTTGCCTCTGCCAGTGTTCAAGACTTCCGTGAGTCTCTCGTTTTTCTTCGAGCTGCTTAGGTTATACTATGCCCCATGCAGCGCACTCTTGAAGCCACTCTGGAGACCTATAGTCCGGTTATGCGCCTGCGCTTTGTTCCAGCCTGTAAAAAAGCAAAGCTCGTCTTTCCTCCTCAGCACCTGCTACTGTTGGCTTTCAAAGAAGAGAAGAAACTAGAAATCTGGGGTGCGAACGGCGAGACTAGCACGTATAAGTTTCTGGCGGACTACGACGTTCTGGCTGCCAGCGGTAGCGCAGGTGTCAAGCGGCGCGAGGGGGATCGGCAGGTGCCCGAGGGGTTTTACAAGCTCACCGCGCTTAACCCCAGCTCCCGGTTTCACCTCTCGTTCCGGGTGAACTATCCCAACAAAGACGACCTCGCGCATGCTGTGGTGCCACGCGAGAAAATGGGGAGCGATATCTATGTTCATGGCAACCGTGTCTCGATTGGCTGCCTAGCCCTCGGCGATGAGAAGATCGAGGAGCTGTTTCCTCTCGTGGCGATCGTGGGATTGAAGAACAGCCGCATCTGGATTTCCCCCCGTGATCTTCGGGTAAAACCCGCTCCGCCCGCCGACGATCCTTGGGTGACTCAGCTTTATAAGCGCCTCACCAGCGCACTCAAGCCCTTCAAGCGTTAGCATTTTAGAGATAAACCACCTAGGCTAAAAAAGTAATAATTCCCAAAACAAAAACTTGTTGACAAAGTAGTTAAAGTAATCTACAATTGATTGGTCAGTTCCGAGGCTCGGTCAGTTCCGAGGCTCGGTCAGTTTAAAGTTTGGTGCTATATATCTCTCAATGAAGAGAAATGTAACACAATGATGATGACAAATGGAGCCTATTGTGAAAAATCTTGCTATTAGTGGTTTGCTTGTTATATTCTTAGCTTCCTCAGCTATGCCTACTGTTGATGGGCAAGGTGGACAAAATGATCCTGAGGTTCCTCGGCATGCAAGTGCTCATGCCATGCTTACCTATAATAACGAAGAAGGTGTTACTTTAAATAGTGTTGAGTGGGATGAGCCTTTACCAACACCTGCTAATGGGATCACTAGATCGGTTAGTAGGCCATCTGGAACTACGTCGAGTTTGCAAGTTGATTTAAATGCATATCGTGGAAGTGTTGGAACAAGTGAAAATACAAGTACATATGCAGTAGAAATGACGGGTAGTGGAGATGATCCTAACTATATGATATCTGCACATGTATGTGGTGTTGCAGATGGAGTTCCGACTCATGCGTCAAGTCATGCAACAGAAGCAGGACGTGTTGAAGAAAATAATGGAGTCAGTGGTAATACTATCCAGACAATGACATACAATGATAACACTCCACAACCACTTGATGTACATATTGATCAAGGAACCACTGAATATACGGGCTATGAATTATATGTAAAATCATATGTAGGGGCCAATCCTTAAAAAAGTGACTTACACTATAGTCAGTTCTGTCAGGTATGGGTTTTCTACTGTTGTTGATTAGGAAATAACCATCCGACCGGAGCAAGTTCCGGAGTATTTACCGGAAGGCTTCGGCCTGAGAGCCAAAGCCCAACGAGACGGGGCATCCTGAGAGATGCCCCGACATTCCCAAGCGGATGTGGAGCAAGCTCTGGGTATGTACCCGTAGCCGAATCATTTCTTCCGAAGTCTCCAAGAGGCCAATAACAGAATTCACTCCATAGCAATCTTTCTATGAAAATTATATTGTGATTTCAGTTCGTTTTTTTGCGATATAGGGTAGCTTAATGCGTGATAATATAGTTGAAGTAATTAATGGTGTTGGTAAATTTTCGGAATATGATCGTAATAATTCCAAAACGATTGATAAATACAATGATATATCATTTTTATATGTTTCAAAAATCGAAAATAGCATAATGAGTATTACATTTGATGAATTAGAAAAGATGTTTTTATATTTGCAACGTATATGCGACCCATTTTCTTCTGGTATTACAGATGCAAGTAACGCTGCGCGAG
>JAPLCP010000160.1 GCA_026392155.1 Armatimonadota bacterium
CGGGATCACCAGACCGACGGCGCGAGCGGCACCCGTGGAACTGGGGACGATGTTCATGGCGGCGGCGCGGGCATCGCGCAGGTCCTTGGTGGCGGTGTCCACGGTCTTTTGGGAGTTGGTGTAGGCATGGATCGTGGTGAGCAGGCCCTTCTCAATCCCGAAGCTTTCGTGCAGCACCTTGGCGACTGGCGCGAGGCCGTTGGTGGTGCAGCTCGCGTTGGAGATCACGTGGTGCTTGGCCGGGTCGTACATGTGCTCGTTGACACCCAGCACGATGGTGAGATCCTCGTTCTTGGCGGGCGCGGAGATCACGACCTTCTTGACCGTACCCTGCTTGTGTGCGACAGCCTTGGTGGCATCGGTGAAGAAGCCGGTGGACTCCACCACGATGTCCACGTTCTCGGTGCTCCACGGAATCGCAGCGGGGTCTTTCTCGGCGAAGACCTGGATCTTCTGGCCATCCACCACAAGGTCGGTGCCCTCGTAGCCAACCGTGCCCTTGAAGGGGCCGTAGTTGGAGTCGTACTTCAGAAGGTGGGCGTTGGTGAGCGCGTCCGTCAGGTCGTTGATCGCAACAATCTGAACGTCGCCGTTCAGCCCATATTTCTCATAGATGGCGCGGAAGGTAAGACGTCCGATGCGTCCAAAACCGTTGATGCCAACACGTACTGCCATTTTCTTTCCTCACAAATCGAAACCAATTCAATGTACGGCAGCGTCCCCAGCATCCTTGGCGCGACGTTTCCGCCAATCAAAGAGGATACCCGTTTTAGAGCTTTGCCGCAAGGCAGACTGTCTTAAATTCCGGTAACCTCTCCCCCTGCCCCTCTCCCGGGCGTTCGTTCCTCACTGGGAAAGGGGAGTCAGAAGAGATTCTCTCCCCTCTCTTCCCCAACGAGGAACGAGTGCCCGGGGGAGGGAGGGGCTGGGGGTGGGAGAGGTTAAATCCCCGGAAATGCATCGCGCCGAACATAGAAGCGGGCGTTTTTAATCCGGCCATTGGGTGCGGGATTGCCTTGGCGCGGCAGGAGCTTGACACCCGTGATGGTCTGCTCACTACCCAGATCCACGACCAAGTGGTGTGGGTGGTTCTGCTCGCCGCTGGAGTAGGCCGTGTGCCAGTGTGTGCCAGGGTTGCCATCCACCGCATTATCGGACTTGCCATCCTCTGAGCCGCTCTCCTCGCTGCTGGCGTAGATGACCTTTGCCCGAAGCGGCTTACCATTTTCTCCCAGCACGGTCAGCTCCGCCAGAGTCGCAAAGGCATCACCCTTGTAGTTGGAGAGGCTCTCTAGGCAGAGATAGCGGCCTAAAGTGGGAGCCGAGAAGAGAATTGTCTGGAGCGCGCCGCCGTCGGGGAGTGTGCCTTCCCAAGTGGGGGCGAGCGAGACGAGGCTCAGGTTCTGGCCGCGCTTGCGGTGCGGCTGGGCAGGTAGCGAGTCAGGGCGCAGGTCGTCGAGAATGGGCTCGGTGAGGCCCGAGAGCGCGGCTTGTCGCGGCTCTTCCCAGGCAAGCACAATGATCTCATTGACCCCTTCCTTGAGCCAGCAGCCGGGGCAGTAGAGGGTCTGCTGGGGCCCGATACTCCAGTAGCGCCCAAGATGCTGACCGTTCACCCAGACCATCCCGCGCTTCCAGCTGCGCATGTCCAAGTAGGTGTCGCCGAGTTGGCTAACGGTAAAAGTCGCGCGGTAGTAGCTGGGGCCGGCAAAGTCCTGGAGCTGGAAGCGCCGCTTGCTGGTGTTGGGCGCGGCTTCGAGCGGAAGCGGGAAGACTTGCCAGGGGGCGGTGAGTGGTTTGCCATCGAGCAAGGCATCGCCGGTGAGCCCTTTTCGATCGTGCAGGCCACCGCCGTAGTTGATGCGCCCGAGAGCCTCGACCAGAATATCCAGCGGGCGGGAGTCAAGGCGCGGCGGGATGGTCACAGTGTGGCTCTCACCGTCGCGGCGATTGAGTGTCCCAAGCCGCTCGCCACCGACCGTGACTTGTGCGACATCATGAACACCAGTGAGGCTGAGTGTTGCGGCCTCGCCAGGCGGGAGCATGGTGCGGTAGAGAATCGCTCCGAGGGCACAGTCGTAGCTCTCCATCGTGCGAGGCTTGCTGTCGAGGATGGGTTTGGGCAGGTGCTCCAAGAGTCGCGCGGACTCCTCAAAGCGAATCCGGGGAAGCGCGATCACGGGGATGGGCTTCGGAATAGGGGACAGCGCCTCTCCCGTCGCCTTGCCGATGGCATCGCGGATGGCGAGGAACTTCTCACTCACGCCGCCTGCCTCGGGGATCGGGGCGTTGTAGTCGTAGCTGGTGGTGTCCGGAGCAAATTTAGGGTAGTTCGCCCCTGCCCAGAGCCCAAAGCTCGTGCCGCCGTGGGCGACATACAAGTTAAACGATGTTTTCTCCGCCAGCATCGCGGTCACATCGCGGACAATGCCTGGTGTCCCGACTTTGGGAAACGGCTCACCCCAGTGCGAGAGCCAGCCGGGGTAGTACTCGGTGATGATCAGCGGGCCGCTGGGACGGAAGCGGCGCAGCTCCTTCAGCGAGCCAACCCCGCCATTAACCCCACTAAAAGTATCGGTGCGCGAGCCGTTCCAGAGCTGGCTGGGACCGTCGGCGGTGAAGAGTGGGACGTTGATCCCGGCGCGCTCCCAGAGCTTCTTGATCGCTAAAATATACTCTTTGTCCTTGCCGTAGCTGCCGTACTCGTTCTCAACCTGCACCATCGCGATCGGGCCGCCGTTGGTGATGAGCAGGGGCCGGACCTCTGCCGCCAGCCGCGCGACATACTTGGCGACAGCCGCCATATACCGCGGGTCTTGTGTGCGGAGCTTGATATCCGGCGTCTTGAGGAGCCACCAAGGAATCCCACCCAGCTCCCACTCGGCGCAGACATAGGGGCCTGGGCGCAGCATGACCCAGAGTCCCTCTTCCTGCGCCATTTTTATGTACGCGGCCAGATCAGCCATTTCCGCAAAGTTCCAGCGTCCGGGCGTGGGCTCGTGGAGGTTCCAGAAGTCGTAGGTGGCGACCATGTTGCAGCCCATGGCTTTGAGCATCTGCAAGCGGTGCCGCCAGTAGGGGCGCGGGATGCGGCAGTAGTGCATCTCGCCGCAGCGCAGAACGATGGGCTTCCCATCAATGAGGAAGTCTCTCTCCCCGATTTCAAATGTGTGCTTCATGTGCCTCATTTTACCTTCTGAGGAAACGAAGCGAGCATGCCGACTATTCTGGAAGCTTATGTCGCTCTTTAGAACACTCCATTCTTGGCAGGGAACTGCGCCTCGCTTGCGTCTGGCGAGTGCGTTGGCGGCGCTTCTGCCACCGTTTGTCGCCAACCGGCTGCGGACGTGGCTGCTACGTGGTCTGGGGATTCGGCTGGGACGCACATCAATTATCTGGGGCACTCCCACGTTTCTGGGCGATACGCAAGCACACACGCGGCTTTGGATCGGGGAGGAGTCTGGCTTTAACGTGGGCTGCCTCTTTGATCTTGCTGAGAGAATCACGATTGGAAACCATGTTGGAGTTGGGCATGACGTGCTCTTTCTGACCCAAGACCTCTCCAAGACAGCGCCGATTGTGGTGGGGGATGGCGCGTGGATCGGGGCGCGGTGCACGATTCTGCCGGGCGTGACGATTGGAGCAGGGGCGGTGATCGGAGCCAATATGGTGATCGAGAGTGACGTGCCGCCACACACGCTCCTTATGGGCAAGCAGAAGATCTCACTGGCAAAGTGGAGATAGGAAGAGAAAGGAATAAGAAAAAGATGCAGAGAGAGCTTGCGGTAGCCGTGGTGCTGGAGAGTCTGCGCGAGGTGCTGGAGTTTGCCGATGCCCACGAAGGGCAGGACTTTGACGAGGCGACGGTTTTAGTGGGGCCGGAGGCGACTCTGGACTCGCTTGGGGTTGTCTCGCTGATCGTGGAGGTGGAGCAGCGGCTGGAAATGGAGCATGAGGTCTCAGTCACGCTTGCCAGCGATAAGGCGATGTCGCAGCGCAGCAGCCCATTTCGCACGGTTGGGGTGCTGGCGGACTATATCTGTGAGCTGGCACAATGAGCGAACAAAACGAAAAGAGAGTGGTTTTGATCACTGGCACGCGCAAGGGCATCGGGCGGTTTCTGGCCGAACACTACGCCGCGCAGGGCTACCTGGTCGAGGGCTGTAGCCGGGGTGAGGCGGACTGGGAGGCCGAGGGCTACACGCACCACCAGCTGGACATCACCGATGAGGCACAAGTCAAAGCGATGATCATGGGGATCGCGCGGAAACACCAGCGGCTGGATATCGTGATCAACAACGCTGCAATTGCCAGTATGAACCATGTCTTGCTCACGCCTGCCGCCACGGCCAATCGCATGCTCGAGGTCAATGTCACAGGGACGATGGTGGTCTGCCGCGATGCCGCCAAAGTGATGATGCGCCGCCGCTACGGAAGAATTGTTAACTTCACCACCATTGTCGCTCCGATTGCACTGGCGGGCGAGGCGATCTACGCCGCGTCCAAGAGCGCAGTGGTCACGCTCACCCGGATTCTTGCCTTTGAGCTGGGGCAGTGGGGCATCACGTGCAATGCGTTTGGCGCAACCCCGATCCTCACCGACATGATCCGGGGCGTTCCTCAAGAGAAGATAGACGCCGTGGTGAGCGGCCTAGCTGTCAAGCGCCTGGGAACCTACGAGGACTGCGCCAATGTCTGCGACTTTTTTGTACGGCCTGAGAGCGATAACATCACCGGGCAGACGCTCTATCTGGGGGGCATCTCGTGAGCTTCTGGCTTTGCGAGCGTCTGGCACAGTGGGCACAAGAGGGCGATACCCCCGCGCTGATCTGGCACGACCAGCCAACAGGCTACGCTGACTTACTGGCTCAGATGGCGCAGTGGGAAGAGACGCTGAAGCAGCGCGGCATCGGGACAGGGAGCGTGGTGGGACTGGTCGGCAGTTTTTCCCCGAGCGCCTGCGCGCTTTTATTGGCTCTCATCGCCCAGAGAGCTATCACCGTCGTGCTGGCCGCGCCAAGTCCCGCGCTTTTGGAGCTTGCAGAGGCTCAGTGGCTCTTTTGCGTTGATGAGAAAGATGGTGTAACGCTCACAGAGCCGGGGCATGCGCGTACGCACAGGCTCTACGAGGAGCTGATTGCCCAGGACAGGCCGGGGCTGGTGATCTTTTCTTCCGGCTCCAGCGGCACTCCCAAGGCGATCCTGCATGATTTTGAGGCGCTGCTGGCGAAGTTCCAGACACCCCGTCAGCGTAAGACGACGTTGGGGTTTCTGCTCTTTGACCATATCGGTGGGCTGGACACGCTCTTTGGGACGCTCGCAAGCGGTGGGACGCTTGTTGCCACGCAGAGAGATCGGCGCGACCCAGAGGCGGTCTGCGCGGCGATTGCACGCCATAAAGTGCATACCCTTCCCACCTCTCCGACCTTTCTCAATTTAGTGTTGCTCTCGGAAGCCTACGTCCGCCATGATCTCTCCTCGCTCGCAGTCATCACCTACGGCACCGAGCCCATGCCCGAGCGGACACTCACACGCCTGCATGAGGTTCTCCCCGGTGTGGCCCTCGTGCAGACCTACGGCCTCTCGGAGCTAGGGGTGCTACGCTCGCGCTCCAAAGACTCTGGCTCGCTCTGGGTGAGATTTGCCGATAGAGACACGGGCTTTGAGACACAGATCCGAGGTGGCGTTCTCTGGGTGCGCAGTGCCAGTGCGATGCGCGGCTACCTGAATGCCCCCGAGCTTTTTGACCCTGACGGCTGGCTCAATACGCAAGATGCAGTCGAGCTTGACGAGAGTGGTGAGTACCTGCGCATCTTGGGGCGCGTGACGGACTTGATCAATGTGGGAGGCCAGAAAGTCTATCCCACCGAGGTGGAGAGTGCCTTGCTGGAGCTGGGAAATGTCCGCGATGTGGCCGTGGCGGGCGAGGCAAACCTGCTGACGGGCCAGATCGTCACGGCTCGCTTCCAGCTCTGTCAGCCCGAGGAGCTCGCGGCCTTCAAACGTCGCCTGCGGACGTTTTGCCAGGGCCGCCTCGCGCCCTACCAGACCCCCGTGCGCATCACTCTTACCGAGGAGGCGCTCCACGGAGCCCGCTTCAAAAAACTCAGATGACAAAACAAAAGCTCAAAAAAGCACTCCAAGAAGACACGGCGGGAATTCATCCGCGCCTCCAGCTCGCTTTTGGGCTGCTGAAGTTTCTCCCCTTTCTGCCCTGCGCCACGCTCCTGCGGCTCGCCGGGGCCGCCGTGGGCGAGGCAACCGTGGTGCGCCATGGCATACGCCTCAATGGACAGCGCGGCCTTGCAAAGAATCTCAAGATCGGGCCGAAGTGCCACATCGAGCCAGGCTGTACGTTTGACTTGCAGGAGAAGATCATACTCGGCGCGGGTGTGTGTGTCGGCCACGAGACCATGATCCTCACCAGCTCACACCAGATCGGCCCGAAAGAGCACCGCGCGGGAGAGCTTGTTATTGCCCCCGTGGTGATTGAGGACGGAGCCTGGATCGGTGCACGCAGTGTTCTCCTACCGGGCATCACCATCGGTGCGGGTGCACTTGTGAGCCCCGGCTCCCTCGTCAACAAAGATGTTGCACCCCACACCCATATCGGCGGAACCCCCGTAAAGCACATTGCCAACCTCGACAAGCTGGTTCACTGAGACGAAGACCCGCAAGAGCGTGCCACCTGAGCCCACCGCTTTCAATCAGCGGGGTTAAAGGATTCAATCAGCCGCGCACTGCGTGCGGGAAGCTCAACGGCGTAGTTGCCGCTATGTACGCCGAGGTCTCTGTCGCTCCAGACATCGGTGAGGTGGGCAGGCTTGGCAAGGGGAATGAGGCAGGTAGCAGGCGAGTCTTCGCCGTTGAAGAGTGCCCAGTGGGTCTTGCCGCGTAGCTTGATCTCCCCGACTGTGAAGCTCTCATCGGCGAAGCGGGCGCAGATACCGGTAGCGGGGAGCATTTTTTGGAGCATCGCGAGGCGCTTGGGGGAGAGCTGGGTGAGGTCATCGCCGGAGAGCAACATGCCGCCGGTGGCATAGAGCAGCGTGGCGTGGAAGAGGAACTCGCTGTCGGAGAGGTCGCCGGTAAGGAGCAGACAGTCCGGATCGTTCCACCAGAAGCGCCCGTTCTGCCAGCCACGGTAGAGGTTCTCGCGGCCCGTCTTGGTAAACGACTCCCAGGAGCGGTCTATGTCGTTGGACGAGCGCGAGGCGTGGATCAGGCCAAGCGACGGCCAGATCGGATGGTTGCAGCCCAACACAACGCTGTTTGGACCCACGCCACGCAAAATAGCTTCCATGCCGCGCCGATAGGCTTCGATGCGCGTGGTGTTTTTGTCGAAGTGGTGGCCGCCGTGGATCGCGCCCCAGTAGTTGGCATCCAGCTTGAAGTAGGTGACGCCCCAGTCCTGGTGGAGCGTGCGAAAGAGAGCTTCGAGGTGCTCCTGGACGGCGGGGTGGCTGCCATCCAAGCAATACCACGGCCCCATGCGCCAGCCGCCAAAGCCGATCTTATTGGAGGGAAGGGGAGCGCCCGTCTCGTCTTTCACAAACCAGTCCGGGTGCTGGGCAAAGAGGCGCGACTGCCCATCGGCGATAAATGGGGCGACCCAGAGCGCGGGCTCGAAGCCCTTTTGCGCGATTGCCTTGAGCACGGTCTGCACCGAGCCACCAAACGCCTTGCCTGTGTCGAGCCAGTCGCCCATGTGTGGCTGGTAGCCATCGTCTATCTGGATGTAGCGCAGGGACGGGAGGTTTCTTGCGGCCCACTCTAGGTTGTCGTAGATATTCTTATCGGTGACATCGGGGCCAAAGCAGTACCACGAGCACCAGCCGGTCGGGACAGGGCTGTGCTTGAGCTTGGGGTGGTGCTTGGCGATGGCCGAAGTGAGCTTGTCTAAGAGCGCCTCGCGGTCATTTCCCGTGGCCATAAGAAACTCCTCGAGCTCCCAGCGCTCGCCGGGCGCGATGGTTCGGTTCTCGGTGTCGAGCGAGATGCGCAGGCGGGTGGCATCGAAGCTAAAGCGCCCGATAAAGCGCTTACAAGACGTGAAGCCCAGCAGCACGCGCTCTTGGTTTTCCGGGGTGAGCATCAGCATACCATAGCTCGTACGCAGGCTCTCAGGCTCGGGGATCTTGTAGTGTGTCCTATCTGGGTAGTAGCCCACATCGGCGGGGTTCGCCAGAGTTCCTGCCAGCTGGCTGAGCATCTGGAACGCCTCGCCATAGAGCGACGTGTCGCCCGAAAAGCCATGTGCTAGGTCAAACAGTACGATCTCAGGGACGGTGATCGGTGCAGGCGTGAGGTTATGGAGTGTGGCGCGGCAGAAGCTCCCACGCCAGGTGCGCGTGAGTGTGAGACCTGCTGGGACAGTGCACGCGCTGGTTTTGAGTCGTGCTAGTAACATGCCTGCTTAGCCTGGCATGATGCGCCCAACAAAAGCGATTAGCTCAGCGGGGTCAAAGGGCTTGGTGAGATAGAGATCCGTGCCACTGGTGTAGCCTTGCACCATGTCGTTCTCTCCCGTGCGAGCCGTGAGCATGATGACCGGCAGGTCGCGCAGGTCGTTGTCGCGGCGGAGGGTTGCGACCAGCTCGTAGCCGTCCATCTCGGGCATCATTACATCGGTGATAAGCAAAGTAGGGCGCTGGAGGAGCATCTGGCGGAGAGCATCGGCCCCTGAGACAGCGGTAACAACAGAGTATCCGTGACTCTTCAGGTTGAACTCGATCTGCCTGAGGATATTGGGATCATCTTCGACGACCATGATAATGGGGGGATTTTCCGTGTTCTGTGACATTGTGAGTCATTTTACCTGAGATCTTGCAAAAAATGCGCGAGTGGGATAGAATTCACTTAGGTTAAGTTAACTATGGTTAATTCTGAGAGAGAGCGTTATCTAGGCAAGGCAACGGGCGATATGCTCAAGGCCATTCATGCCCTGCAAACCCCCCTTGCAACCGCAGCGCCGTCGGCGGTTGCGGAGCGAACCCGGACATCGCGTGCGTTTGTGACCAAGATGCTCCTGACGATGGAGCGTGAGGGGCTCGTCGAGTATACCGCTTACAAAGGAGTTCGTCTGACAACCCTTGGGGAGCGTCTCGCCCGTGAGCTCTCGCGTCATCACCGGCTCTTGGAGCGCTTTCTTACCGACACGCTTGGGTTCTCGCCGGAGGGAGCGCACGACGAGGCCGAGCGGCTAGAGCACGTGATCTCCGAAGAGTTTGAAGAGCGCCTCGCTATTTTTCTCAACCACCCCACCACCTGTCCTCACGGCTCCCCGATTCCCGAGAGGGAGAACTGAGTTAAACGATGTCAACGACGCCTTCCTCTGCACCTTCTCTTCCTGAGGCCTACCAGAGTGTCTCGGTTCCTAAAACGGCTTCGTCCTGGCGAAGGCTTCTCGCTTTCGCCGGCCCCGGCTACCTGGTGAGTGTGGGCTACATGGATCCCGGAAACTGGGGCACCGATATTGCAGGCGGCGCAAAGTACGGCTACCAGCTCCTCTGGGTGATTCTTGCCAGCAACCTCATGGCGATCTTGCTCCAGACCCTCTGCGCACGCCTCGGCTTGGTGACGGGCAAGGACCTAGCGCAGGCCTGCCGTGACTACTACAAAAAGCCCGCCGCGATTGCGCTCTGGCTACTCTGCGAGGTCGCGATTATCGCCTGCGACTTAGCGGAGGTAATTGGTAGTGCTATTGCACTGAAGCTACTGCTGCATATTCCTCTGCCCTGGGGCGTGCTGATCACGGGGATGGATGTCTTGCTGTTGCTCGGCCTGATGCGCTTTGGCTTCCGTAAGATCGAGGCGCTGGTCATCACTCTCGTCGCAACCATTGCGCTTTGTTTTGCCCTCCAGCTCTTCTACGCCCACCCGGACTGGGGAGGAATTGGCCGTGGCCTCGTTACCCCACAGCTCCCCGACAAAGAGGCCCTCTTTATTGCACTGGGAATTCTCGGGGCCACCGTGATGCCCCACAATCTCTATCTCCACTCGTCGATTGTCCAGACCCGTGCCTATGAGAAAACGCCTGCTGGCCTGCGCCACGCCCTGCGTAGTGCGACAGCCGATACCGTGATCGCTCTGGGGATGGCCTTCTTTGTCAATGCCGCTATCTTGATCGTCGCCGCTGCCGCCTTTCATGCCAAGGGCCAGTTCGAGGTTGCGGGCTTGGAAGAGGCGCATGTTCTCCTCAAGCCCATGCTGGGGGGAGCCGCTGCCACCGCCTTTGCGATTGCGCTTCTGGCAAGTGGACAGTCGTCCACCATCACTGGAACCCTGGCCGGGCAGATCGTGATGGAGGGCTTTCTGAACTTCAAGATCGCGCCGTGGCTACGGCGGCTGATCACCCGCGCTCTGGCGATTATTCCTGCAATAGTGCTCATCGGGGTAAGTGGAGGCAAGAACACGGTCTTCTTGCTCACGCTCTCCCAAGTGGTGCTCTCGATGCAGCTCTCCTTTGCGATCTTCCCACTGCTGGCTTTCACCTCGGATAAAAAGCGCATGGGTGAGTTTACCAACCCACTCTGGCTCAAGCTCCTTGGTTTGCTAGTCTGTCTGCTTATCGCAGGGCTAAATATCAAGCTGCTCTGGGACACGCCCCAGATTGGACCCAAAGGGGTTATCGTCGGCGCTCTCGGAATCGCTGTGTTTGCCGCCTGGGTGCAGTGGGGCTACAAAGGGAAACCCGAGGTTGCAAAGCCTGAGGAGGCATGATAAACTTCCCCTCGCACGTCACTTGTTTTGAGTTGCGAGCAAGCCGCCTTAGCTCAGC
>JAPLCP010000021.1 GCA_026392155.1 Armatimonadota bacterium
GATGATAAAGATGCTCGATCATATCGCCTTCTTGGAGATGCTTATGGTTTTTGGGGAAGGAAACACTTTGACCCTAAAAAAGGTGAGAAATTTCTTCTGAAGGCTATAGAAATAGATAAAAATTATGCAGCTCCACACGGAACTTTAGTTGATATGTTTCTGATTCTAAAAAAATATGATAAAGCGGAAAAGCACTTGAGAGCTTTCCTGAATCTTATTCCTGCCGATCAACAAACAGCAGAATGGTGCCAAGATGCTAAGGCAGAGCTCCGAAAAAACGGGATTCGTATTTTATAACCATCCGATCGGAGCAAACTCTGGGGTATTTGCCGGAAGGCTTCGGCCTGAGAGCCAAAGCCCAACAAGACGGGGCATCCTGAGAGATGCCCCGAAGTTCCCAAGCGGATGCGGAGCAAGCTCCGGGCATGTCCCCGTAGGCGAATCATGTCCGCATTTTACCTGCTGGTGCGCGGCTTTTTTGTCGTGGTTTGCCAAACATAGAGCAGGTAGTAGCCAAAGAGTATCCAGTATGTCCACGGCGCTTTGACCAGAGCCACCAGAAGAAGATAGCCTCCCGCGCAAACCAGTCCCCACAGAATCGGCGAGCGACGTAGCCCCTGCCAGCGCAGCTCGCGCAATACGATCTCTGTCTCGCCAAACTTTTCACGAGCCGAGACCAGCGCCTGGTCGGGCGTCTCGCCTAGTTCAAGATAGGCTTGCATACGCTACGAGAAGTGCGCCTCAAGCTCGGCCTGGTCTTCGTCAAATCGCTGGTTCTGCATCGTGTCCTCCAAGGTTTCCTAAGATGCGCTCGACATTCTTGGCGTAGCTGCGCCAGAGCGTGGCGCGGCGTCTGGCTTCGAGCTTGCCTTCGTCGGTGAGGCGGTAGGTTTTGCGGGGCGGGCCGCCGCTCTCCGAGCGGGGCTGCCACTCACCGACAATCAGGCCGTCGTCTTCTAAAGCGCGCAGCGCAGGGTAGAGCGCGCCATCGCGCAGAACCAAACCACCTTCGCAGCGCTTGTCGATCTCGCGGGCGATGGCGTAGCCATGCGCCGGGCCGCTCTCTAAGATTGCGAGGACGAAGATCGGTATGTCGTTGCGTGGAAGTTCTTTGGCCATTTCAAGTTACTCTAGAAAGTATTGGGCAACTACCCCTAAAGCTTTATACCCTGAAATAAGAATAGCATCAGGCGTTATACTGCACACAAATGCGTAGGCCTGCCAGCAAAAAGAAGCCCGTCGTCAAAAAGAAGGTTAGTAAAGCTCTCCCGCCCCTCCATGGCGTGATCGTGATTATCGACCCTGGTCATGGCGGCACCGATCCAGGGGCCAGTGTGGGGGGAGTTACCGAGGCAATGCTAACTTATCGCATGGCGGCGACGCTTGCTGAAGTGGTTAAGAAGCTCGGGGCCGAGGTGCACTTTACCGTCCGAAGCGCGGCACTGCGCCGAAAGCCCATCGAGCCTCCCAAGCTCTCCCAGCCAGAGGGAAAAAAGACTTTGAAGGAGCTTTCTCGCGCCCCGGAGCCACCGCTACTGGCACCGCGTGATGCCGTGCTCGCCAGTGGCCGCCGCCTCGACATGGGCAACGATGTCCCCGAGTTTCTCCATGCCCGTGCGGAGATCGGAGCGCGGTTCTGGAAGCGCCGCAAGCCCCACGTGGTCTTTCTCTCGCTCCACTTTGATGTCTCCAAAGGCTCCCCCAGCGACCACGGCGGCTTTACGATGTGGGACATTCGTGAGGACCACCCGCCGATGCTCGTGCGAGAGATCACGCGGCGTTTTGGAGAAGCAGGGCTCTGTGGCAACCGCCACAAGCAGCCACGCCCCAACGATCTCGGGGTCACCAACCCAGAGTTCAACCCCGTGCCCCAGAAAACCTTAGTTGAGCTCGCCACCCTCACCAACGCTGCCGACCACAAAAACGCCCTCGATCCCCGCTGGCGCTGGCGCGTCGCCCGGATTTTAGCCGCCTCGATTGTCGCTTGCAAAAAAGCGAAGGTAATCTGACGGGGTATACTTTGCCTTGTGCCCAGCGAAAACGATGACTCAGACGGCTCGATAGTCCGACTTCTCGACGACAACACAGCTAACCAGATTGCGGCGGGTGAGGTGGTTGAGCGGCCTTCGTCGGTGGTCAAGGAGCTGGTCGAAAATAGCCTCGACGCAGGAGCTACGCGCATCGAGGTGGAGCTTTTCGAGGGCGGTAAGCAGAAGATCGTGATCCGTGACAATGGGGCGGGGATGAGCCGAACCGATGCGATTCTCGCGCTCCAGCGCCACGCCACCAGCAAGATCCGTAGCGCCGATGATCTTTTCTCCATCCACACCCTCGGCTTTCGCGGTGAGGCCCTGCCCTCGATCGCGTCGGTGTCGGACTTTCGAATCTTAACCAAGCGCCCACAAGACGAGACAGGCACGGAGCTGATCGTGCGATCAGGTGACTTAGCCGAGGTGCGCGATGCTGCCGCGCCCGATGGCACGCAGATTACGGTGGAGAACCTATTTTTCTGCGTCCCCGCACGCCTGAAGTTCCTGAAGACCACCCAGACCGAGCTGAATCATGCCACCGACTTTCTGCACCGGCTCATTCTCGCCTACCACACGATTGGCTTTCGGCTCACCCACGACAGTCACGAGCTGATCTCCTATCCCGGCTCCTCCGACCCACGCCAGGCACTCGCCGCTGTCTATGGCCGCGACGTGGCCCGCGAGATGGTGCCACTTCTCTACGAGTCGCCCGGCTTAACGATTCGTGGCTCAGTGAGCAAGCCCAGTGTCAGCAAAGCCACCCGCAGCGCCCAGGCGTTTTTTGTCAATGGCCGCCACGTGCGCAGCCGCACGGTGCAGCACGCCTTCGATGCCGCCTTCTCGCGCCTGATGACCACCGAGCGCCACCCTGTAGTCGCGCTGTTTGTGGAGATTGCGCCGGAGCTTGTAGACGTCAATGTCCATCCCGCCAAGACAGAAGTGCGCTTCACCCGCGACGGCGAAGTCTACGCTGCCATCAGCCGTGCGGTAGAGAACGCTCTGCTCACGGGCGGCCTAGTTCCTGAGGTCACTGTCCAAGCCTCGCTCCCCGAGCTCGCAACGCCCACGACTCTCGCCATGCCCGGTATGGGTGAGCGCGGCAGCGACCGCCTCGCGCCGCCACTGCGCACCAGTCTCTCAAACTACGTGAACTTAGACTCTGCGAGCCCAAACCCACCCTCCCTCGTTGAGGGAGGGTCGGCGGAGGGAGGAACGAGCGAAGCCGGGGTGGGTTCAGAAGCTCAGGGTAGCGAGGAACGAGCCGGGGGAGGGGAAACAACGCCCTACATCGGCTTCGATGGCTATAAAATCGGGCGGTTGAGAGTTTTGGGCCAGTCGCGCAATACCTATATTGTGGCTGAGACCGACGATGCCCTGCTCCTGATCGACCAGCACATCGCCCATGAGCGCGTGCTCTACGAGCAGATGATGAACGGCGCAACCGAGAGCCAGAGCGCGTGGGGTGTGGTGACGCAGCACCTTGCGGTTCCGCAGACCCTGGAGCTCTCTGCCTCGGATGCCCGCGTCGTACAGGAGCGACTCGGGGCGCTGGAAAAATCGGGGTTTGTGCTGGAGCACTTTGGCGGCGACACGTTTGTGGTGCGGGCTGTCCCGTCGCGGGTGGCGGATAAAGCGTATCTTGAGATTCTCAAAGAAATCATCGAGGAGTTAACCTATAGTAGCGTGGCGCGACGCTTGCTGGTGCCCCATGAGTCGGCAATTATCATGGCATCGTGTAAAATGGCAGTCAAGAAGGGCGACCCGCTCACGATGGACGAGATGACGCGCCTCTTGGCAGACCTGGCCCAGATGCGCAATCCCTTCACGTGTCCTCATGGACGTCCGATTTTGCTGGCTCTCTCCCACCACGAGATGGACCGCAAGTTTCACCGGACTGGCCCCCACTAAAAATTTTGCTTATGAAACGTCTTGCACTTACTCTTGCCGCCTGTTTTGGCGCACTTCCTCTTACTGCCCATGCCCAGCCTGCCTGGTCGCCTCGTGTTCAAGTTCAGGGCATGGAGCTACGCGTCAATGATGTGCTGGTGCTACGAACACGGAGCGCTGTCGGGGGGATTGCCCCTGCGGAGCGCGCACAGCTCAGTGCGGAGCGGCTACGTGAGCTGACAGTGTCGGAGGCGGGGCTTGAGCCGCGCGAGGTGCGTGTGGATGTGGAGACAGAAACCCGCTACCGCACCGAGACCCGAACTATCACGAAGATGATCGAGAAGACAGTGACGCGCCGTATCAGAAAAAAACGCCGCAAAGTCAAAGTCTCTGTGCCGGTTAAGACAAAACAAACCGTCCAAGTTTCCTACACCGTTGAGACAGAGGCGCGCCTGATTGCCAAAGGGAAAGTACTAGCAACGGCGACGGCGACGGAAGCAAAAGCTTCGAGCCTAGGCAAGCCCTCTAGCCTCGCGGAGAGCTGGGCATCGTCGCTGAGGCGTGCTCTGGCGATCCCCGGAATCTCGCTTAGTGATACCGGCCAAGTGGTTCCCTGGATGGAGAAGCGCACCCTGAAGTTCTCGGGAGCGGCTCGTGGCCCCGTGACCATCCAGCGCCAGAGCGGGCCGGGGAGCCCTGTCGAGGTAACCGTAGACCTTGCGACCAGCACGATCACGCTCTTAGGGAAGTCTATTGGACGTGATATCGTGGTGGTCTCGCGTGAAGGAGCCAGTGACAAGCTCACGGTGGCAGTGCAGCCCTATGCCGCCATGCTCCTCGCGCCACAGCCGGTGATGCTCACCGGCTCTGGAGTGGAGGGAGAGAAAGTCTCGCGGCTTGTGCTTGCCAGTGCGCGTGCCTCGGTGCAGCCGCTCAAGGGAGCCAGCTTCACGATTGAAACAGAGCCCACGGCCGTGCCACCGCCCGCTCAGGGCAAGTCGCTGACCGTCCCAATTGCGATTACGGCAAGTGGTCCGGACATGCTTCCTTTGCGCCAGACACTAAAAGTACCCGTGATTTCCCGCAGTCTTCCCAAGGCGGAGACCAATGCCCTGCTTTTCTCCAACAACCCAGAGCGCATCAAGGAGCCGCAGACTCTCTTTGTGACGCGGCTTAGCATGGGGACGGCCCGTCTGCTCTACCATCATCTTAATAATACGGGGCAGAACCTCTGGTTTGTGGCGGAGCTGGTCAACGACAGCGACACCCCAACACGAGTCCAGGTTCTAGGCGGCGATGCGGGACCGGTGCGCGATACGGTCTGGGTCGGCTACCGAGCCGCTTCCGACTTTATGACCGCCTTCTCCAGCGACTCAGGGATGGTGGTGGAGATCCCTGCCCATAGCCGTATGGCACTCCAGACCATCCGGCTCCCCAACGACCTGACGATCTCAGGGCTCTTTCAGCTGCGCCTTCTCTCCGGCAGTGCGCCCTTGGTGCGTGTGGGGGCAGATATTCCCGGCTCTGCCACCACCCTTGGGGAGATTCTCGTCCCCACACCACTCTCGGACACCCTCCAGACCCAGCTTCGTGAGGTCGATCGGCAGTCATCGCATGTCTATCCCAAGCCCTCGGTTAGCCTCACAGCGAAGCATAGTGTCGGCGGACGCTGGGGATTTTTCTCCGTGGGCCGCTCCCCGATCAGCGCCACGGACTCCAGCCAGGTTTTAGAGGGCAACTACGGCGTCTTCTACGACATCCAGCTCACGCTCGATAACCCCACATCGGCGCCCGCCGATGTCCGCCTGATCTTCGAGCCTGCGGGCGGCATGGCGGGGGCAGTGTTTTTAATCGACGGCCAGCGCAAAGAAATCCCCCAGACCAACATGCCCACCGAGACCGTCTTAGCCACTTTCCGGCTCGCTCCGGGAGCCCGAAAAACCATTCCCGTTCGTACTCTTCCCCTCTCAGGCTCTAACTATCCGATCAACCTGATCGTCAAGTCTTAAAGCTTCACTAGGAGATACTTGACATTCAGCCAGAAAATTGGTACAGTGTCCCAAGCGTGCCGAAGCGCTTCCCTCGCGCGTGCGTCGGAAGTTTTGGCCAAACAGGTTTAGAAAACCTGCCATCTGGGTAAGATCTAGGTGGACGGTTTATGTCATCATTAAGGTATGCAACAAGCGTGCCAATCGTCAAAAAGCTCTCGGATTTTTCAGGGGAACAGGTAAAACAGATGCGAACAAATCGTGGTTGGTTAACAGGAATTCTGGTTGGAGGAGTCGCCCTTAGCCTCGTGACTACAGGTCATGCGCAAACAGGCACGATTGATATCAGTTTAAGTAGTGTTGCTAAGCTCTATAGCTCGGGCGGTGTTCTTCTTAATGTAAATACCCCCGCTGTTTCCGTTCCATCAATCACCGTCCAGATTGGCCCTACTTTCTCTGGAATAGTGCAGACGGGTAGTTTTAACGCATTTGCTACCGCGGCAACTATCGAATATCTTGCAGGTACACAGCCCGTAAATGTTAGCGTTGCAAATGGTGCAGCGGGTGGACTAGGAGATCGGGGAGTAACAGTTGGCAATCTATTCTCAGGTACAGGTTCAGTCCAGCAAGGTTTTACCGCATTTTTTCCCGCTAGTGGTTCGAATTTCGCACAGTTTACAGCGTCTTCATCTCCTGTCATCATCACTTCGGGCGATTATCGCTTGGTACTTACGCCTAGTGATTCAAGCGTAGGTAGTAGTGCAACCCCTGCTACAATTGTCTCAATCCCTACGGAAACATGGAGCTACTCTTTTGCGATAGTTCCGGAACCAGCTACATTTGCTCTATTCAGCCTCGGGCTTGCTCCCATTGCAGTAGCGATCCGTCGTCGTCGAAAGTAAGTTGCCGTACCTTTTCCCTAAACAAAAAAGTTGGGTGTTAGCCACCCGGCTTTTTTGTTTTTTGTCTTGGCTAGTCACTTGACATCTAAGCCAAAAAACCGGTAAACTGTCCGAGAAGAAAAAGCAACGCTTGATACCAATAAGTGAGGTTTCAAAAGTCTCAATATGGGGTAAGCTATGCATGTGCCCAAACAGGCAATAATAGTAGGCGTAAAGAACGTCACTTTCAACTAAGGGGTAGATAACGAATGCAACGAAATCAAGGGTGGGTTAAGAGTCTCACCGTAGCAGCATGTATTTTAGCAATGACTGGGGTAAGTCATGCACAAACCGCCACTCTGACATCCTCAGCCTGGAACAGCATCACAGGAACAACGACTTTTGCGGGTCCCCCTGCGTTTACAACAGCGCTTGTCGGTACCCCAGCAGGTACCTTCGGAAATGCCACTCTGGCTCTTGGCGAGGCAACTGGGATTGCCTTTAATCCAGGTTTCCAAATATCGGTTGCAAATGTGGCAGGTACTGCAACGGGAACGAACACAGGCAACTTCACTTTTGTGATTAATGGTGCTACAGTACCAGTGAGCATTCCTATCACTTACACTGTGACCAACTCGCTCGTTGGATTTTCGTCTTCTACACCCGTAATCTTTACTGCGGGAGGACAGGATTTCCAGATCTCGGCAAGTAGTAGTTCAGGCGTAACTGCAACTGGAACTCCTCAAACCGTAACTTTTGGCCTGTCTATCCAGTTTATGGGACTTAGCTCTGCTCCAGAGCCGGGAACCCTTGCGCTCTTTGGTCTTGGAGTTGCACCTATCGCTGTTGCGATCCGTCGCCGC